>NZ_AXAB01000039.1:0-90273 GCF_000472645.1 Bradyrhizobium sp. WSM2254
GGGGAATCATTCGAATGTCATCAAAAATTCATTCGAATGAATCCTGATCGTAACAGGGGGCTGGCACGGTTCCGACATGGACAGGCAACCACTTCTCCTCGCCAAGATTAGCCGCCACTTTGGCTCTAGGCTTGCCGTTAACGGAATCACTCTCACCATTCCGCCCGGCCAGTTCGTGGGCGTAATCGGCAGTTCCGGTGCGGGCAAATCGACGCTGCTGCGGCTCATCAACCGTCTCGTTGAGCCGACCGCCGGGCGCATCCTCTTTGGCGACACCGAAGTCAGCGCGCTCAAAGGGCGGGCGCTGCGTCAGTGGCGATCACGCTGCGCCATGATCTTTCAGCACTTCAACCTCACGGGCCAGCTCGACGTCCTTACCAATGTGTTGATCGGCACGGTCGCCGACTGTGCGACGGTGCCGGTGCTGTTCAAACAGTTCTCAGCAGAGCGACGACTTGCGGCCGCGAAGGCGCTGGACCGGCTCGGGCTTCTATCGCATGCCTTGCAACGCGCCGACACCCTTTCGGGCGGCCAGCAGCAGCGCGTGGCGATCGCCCGTGCGCTCGTTCAGTCGCCGGACTTCATTCTGGCCGACGAGCCGATCGCGTCCCTCGACCCTGGCAACGCCGAGATCGTGATGGAGGTGCTGCAAACCATAAACCAGGACGAAGGCATCACCGTTCTCTGCAACCTGCACACGCTCGATGCGGCCCGGACCTATTGCTCACGGATCATTGGACTTGCGCGGGGGGAGGTCGTCTTCGATGGGCTGCCGTCGGACCTTACTGCCGACCGTTTGCAGCTGATCTATGCCCGACCGGGCTAAGACACCCTCGAACAAAAAAGGTCGTCACCGGGCGGGTTGTGCGATCGCTCATCTGTCCGTCTCTTTCCCTACCCGTCTGACGAAGAAGGTCGACTTCAAAGGCGCCTCGCGTTAGGCGGCGGCTCTTTTAGTTTCCTCGGAGAACGCCGGTAAAATGACCGATCCTATTGCTCGTCGCACCCTTCTCGCCCTTGCCGCCGCAAGTAGCCTCGTCGCCGTCACCTCGCCTGCCCTTGCCGATTGGCGCGATCGATACAAAGAACTCAATTTCGGCATTTCGAGTTCGGAGAACCAGCGCGACGCCGTTGTGCGATACGAGCCCTTCGCCGCCTACCTTAGCAATAAGCTCGGCGTGCCGGTTCGCATTCTCTGGGGCACCGATTATGCCGCCGTGATCGAGGCGCTGCGTTCGGGGAAGATCCAGTTCGCCTTCATTGGCGCGGCCAATTACGCCCTCGGCCACAAGGTCATGGGCAGCATGATCGTCCCCGTCGGCATTGACCAGTCCCAGGACGGCTCTACCGGCTACTATTCGGTCATCGTCGTGCGGAAGGACAGTCCTTATCACTCGCTCGAGGATCTCAAGGGCAAGGTGCTCGCTTGGGTGGACCCGAACTCTACGTCGGGCTACGCTGTCCCGAACTACTTCATGAACAAGCAGGGCATCAATCCGGCGACCTTCTTCTCCAAGACGCCATTCTCGGGCAGCCATGAACTCGGCGTCATCGGCTTAATCAACGGCACTTTCGATGCGGCTGCTGACTATTGGATGAGCGACAATTCCAGCAACGTCGTCCAGATGGAAAAGAAGGGCATGATCTCGAAGGACAAGACGCGCGTCATCTGGCGGTCAAGTGAGATTCCCAACGGCCCTTACGCCATGCGCGCCGACTTGCCGGATGACCTGAAACAGGCTTTCGGCCGGGCGCTGTTCTCAGCCGCACAGGACGATCCAAAGGCCTACGAGGGTCTCGGCTACAACCAAAAGCAGATTGTCCCGGTGACGCCGGACCGCTACGATGACATCATAGCGATCACCGAAGCCAATCACCGCGCCCGCCGCGGCCAATGAGCGCAGCACTGTGCGGACAACTGATCCGCAGGGGCGAGCTAGCATGATCGGCCACCCCGAGACGGATCCCCCCGACAGGTTCACGGAGTTTGCCCGCTCCTGTCGGACCGAAAGGCGCCGACTACAGCTGCTGACCCTCCTTTATGGCGGCATGTTCGCGACGTTACTGATTGGATCGGCGCGCCTGAGCCAGGTGAGCCCGGCCGAACTTGCTCGCGGGCTGCCCGACGCTTGGCGCTACGTCGCCTCGACATTTCCGACGCTTCATCCTTTCAGCATCGCCTCCGACCTGCATGCCTGGTACTGGAATCTTGCCAGTTGGTTGCTGCTTCTCACAGAGACGGCGCTAATGAGCTTCATGGGCACGACCGTTGGCAGTTGCGCGGCGCTGCTCCTTTGCTTTCCGGCCTCGCGGAATCTCATGACCAACCCTGTTATCTATTTCGTCGTGCGACGACTTCTGGAACTGGCGCGCACGGTACCCGATCTCGTGTATGCAATGATCTTCGTCTTCGCCTTCGGGATTGGACCGTTGGCCGGCGTGCTGGCCCTCTCCGTTCATACGACTGGCGCGCTTGGTAAGCTCTTCTCGGAGGTCAACGAAAGCGTCGACCGGGGACCGATCGAAAGCCTCACGGCAGCCGGCGCCACCTGGCCGATGCTGATACGTTTGGCTGTGCTGCCCCAGGTGCTTCCAAATTACGTCAGCTATGCGCTGCTGCGCTTCGAATATAACATCCGCAGCGCCGCAGTCTTCGGGATCGTGGGCGCCGGTGGCATCGGCGAACAGCTTTACCTGTCGATCCGTCAGTTCGACTATCATGACATTAGCGCAATCGCGCTCTTGATTATCGCCCTCGTAATGACCGCGGACCTGACCTGCGAGGCGATCCGACATCACCTGATCGGTAGCAACGGCTTACGGAGGGACTAGCGGAATGGACCTTCTGATTGCTTCGCCGTCACCCGCCGACGAGATTGCGTTATGGCGAAAAGCCTACCCCAGGATTTTCGCCGCACCGCTCGGGGAGCGCTGGGCGCGCCGCGCACTCGTCTTCGTCCTTGCCTGCGTCTTCGCCTTCGGCTTATTGTGGATCGACGCCTCGCCGGCCCGACTCTGGTCTGGTCTGTCGCGGCTCGGGCTTCTCGTCAAACTTATGCTACCGCCGACCTCTGGTGGCTATCTCGGCACCTACCTCAAGGCGCTGGTCGAAACGCTGGCGATTGCGCTTGTCGGCACCACTATCGCAGTGCTGGTTGCGCTCCCGCTCGGCTTCCTGGCAGCGCGCAACATCATTCCGAGCTTGACGTTCCACTTCGCCCTGCGCCGCGTGCTTGACATGTTGCGCGGCATCGACATTCTGATCTGGGCGTTGATCTTCGTGAGCGCAGTCGGAATGGGGCCGTTCGCCGGCGTGCTGGCAATCATCTTTTCCGATGTTGCCTTTTTGTCAAAGCTTTTTGCTGAAGCAGTTGAAAACATCGACAGGAGACCTGTCGATGGTGTGCGTTCTGCCGGAGCTAACACGATCGAGACGATTAGGCTGGCGGTCCTGCCGCAGATCACGCCGATCGTCCTCAGCAACGCACTCTACTTCTTCGAATCCAACTTCAGGTCCGCATCCGTTCTCGGCATCGTCGGGGCGGGTGGCATCGGCCTGCAACTTTCGCAGCGAATCATGACCAATGAATGGGACCAGGCTTGCTTCATCATTGTAGTCATGCTCGTTGCTGTCGCTATCATCGACGTCGCGTCACGGCAGATCCGAGCGCGTATTATCGGCGACCTGGGCAACATCAATATGAGCAAACAGTAAAGAGTCAACCGGAGTGTTATCGGCCGATGGTCATCCGTACAACACTTTCCGGAAGACCAGACAATCGGGATAGGCCGCGATACCGCTTCGACCCCAGGGTCTGAATCGCCACAATCAACCTAGCGGGCTCGATCGGCTTCGTCGCACCTCTGCCACGTGTAAGGAGCTCGGCGTAGCTCTGGAGATCCCTGAAGACCGCCGCCGGCAGCTCGAGGGTGAGCTTCTCCAGTTTGTCATCGAGAAGCGGCCCAAGCTTAAGCTTGATCATGGCGGTACTCCCCGTGCATAAGGCGCGAGCACCAAGTCACGCGTGGCGATGACGCGGGCCAGGAAACCTGGCCGGATGGTCAGTGTCGGCCGGACGTTGAGCTGGCGCAGCACGATCTGTCGGCCGGTCTGGCAGATGGCGCAAGAACGGGCCCGACCCTTGTCGAGCGGCTGGAGGGTGGTGATATGCTCGCGGTTGGTAAGGACCACGCGTCCGATCGCGACAGAATTGTTTCGACGGAAATCGTCGACTCAACAGCTCCGATCTCAGCGATGAAGCATCTACGAGCGAGACCATCAAATATACCGTCCGCCCGCGACGGAGCTATCTTGAAAAACACGGTGCCAGCAGCTGTCCATGCTACATTTCCATTTATATTGAGCATGATGGCACCATCAGATCGACTTTTCGGCCGGCCAGGATGTTGTCGCCGTAGTTTAGCAGTCCGCTTTTGCAAAATGGCCGCCCTCCTGGAAGCCGCTTGACATCGCGTCAGCAATTGCGCCGCCTCGAAAATTGCATTCCACGTCTCGGTATTAAGGTCGCTATTCCTCGGAGCCCACAGCGGTAGCCTTATCGAGCGGTTCAGGGAGCTCGATCACCGCCGAGATCTGGTCAGCTCGCTAAGTCCAGGACCCGACGGAAACGGCTTACCAGGGCGCGATTTCCGAACGTCAAGTGACTCTAAAGTTTGGGCGGAAGCGAGCGCCGCGCGCGAGCTTGTTGATTAGCCTGGATCATTCGCTCTGAGAGCCGCGAATGGTAGGGCGCGCTCAGCAACATCAAAAAGAGCGCCCGGTCGGCTTCATAGCGAGCAGCGGATCGGCTGCTTCTTGAACCTGTCATGACCAGCGTGCCTCCGGTCGTGCGGACCGACCACACCCACCTTCGTCTGCGCTGTTCTAAGATAACGTCGAAGATTGGAAATCGATCAGACATATCATCAGCCCCTCAAGAGATAACCTCCATCCGTCGTTTGCACGTCTGGATCCATAGCCAAACCTGTGCGGTGCCAGCTTCCTCTTCCGCTCGACTGGTTTTACGCGCACTCGGTGTGGCTTCTCGGAAAGCTTTGATGGACCGCTTCGATCTGCCAATTCCTGAGCGAAACCTCTTTTGGCGGCGAACCCCGCGCTCCGGTGGACGATGCTTATTTGGTCCTTTCGGCAGGTGCGCAGGTCTTAACTCAGCGAAATCGGTAAAGGGCCGCAGGTGTCTCGCCAAGGATCCGCGCTCGAGCGTCCTCGTCTGGGACGAGTTCCTCAAGCCACTCAAGCGTCTGGGCATAGGATGGCGCATAGGCGTGAGCGGCTGCGACATGCGGCCACTCCGAGCCCCAGAGCAGCTGTTTCGGCCCGAGCTCCTGCAGCATGCTGGCTGCGGCTGCCCGAGCCCAGCCATCTGCGACGCGTCCGATCCCCGACAGCTTCACCCACACCTCGGCTCCCTTGGCGAGCGCCAGGAGCCGTGCGAGGCGTGGATCCCAGGCGGGATCGCGGGCACTATCCGCAAGTCCGAAGCCGCGGAAAACCAGTCGATGGCCGTCGGCCAGAAGCCGCTCTACCAGGTGCTCACGTCCTTCGAAGCCACCCGACACCTCCAAATGCAAGCCCAGCCGGAGCGCGGCTTCAAGGGATTCTGCCAGTGGACCTTGATCGGTGAGGGTTAGCGTCAAACCGACAGCGCCTGATCGAGCCCACTCCTCCAGCACCTCAGGCGCCAGCGGTTGAACAAGGAGCGGAATGAGCCTTACCGGCATCCGAACCTGGCTCGCCTGGGCGAAGAGATCGGCCGGATCGTCGTTCAGGAAGGCAGGCTGGACCAGGACCAGCCCAGCGATCTTGGACTCGCGCGCGGCGCCTTCCAGCGTTTCCATGGAGCCGTCGATGATGGGCGCAGCCTGCCGGCTCTTAAGGCGGAAAGCATGCACCTCGCAGTCGATCCTCATGAAGCGCCCTCGCCGCAAAGCTTCGCCGGAATAACGCTCGCGAGGCCGTAGCTCACATACATGTCCAGATCCTCGATGCCAGCGCGAGAGTGGAAATCTTCCAGCGCCTGCTCAAGCACGCTTCCGGTGATACCCGGCTGCGCGTCCCCGCGATGAAGGTCTGCCGCCATGACCTCACCGATAGGGCCGTATCCGCACACGGATCGCTCGCGCGCCACTGCATATACGGGCTCGCTGCAGATGCTCTTCTTAGTCATTTGGCCGGCAATTTAAGTCTCGTTGCGGAAAGATGTGGGATGCAGATAAGTCAAGACGGTTCGGTTCTCTTGCAGTGAGGCCATTCAAAGGCCCCGCTCTTTGAGGCCTTATGATCATTTCGCGCGATGCAAATACCTTGCAAGCTAACTTCAGGATCGTTCGCAACTCCGTGCGTATAATTGTCATCCTTCCGCCAATGCCACCACCGACTTTTGTCTCGATTGGCGCGCTGTGGCCGGCCGCCGTCATATGCTTGCGATCGGCTCTAATCATAAGGCCTACACGAGATTTATACGTGCAGCATGACTTCTGTGGTGACACCGAACTCCCTTAGCAATCGCCTAAGTCATTTTCTAATCCGGATAGCAGTTCCTTTTGCTTCGAGCTCGCAACACAGGATCAGATCACGCAGAAATCTAGCAATCTTTGCGCCATTGCGCAGGATTCCAGAGAATTCTATCTTCGCCATGGTTTTGTGATTGCGCGGGCGATCGAAAAGGCAATCGCACCTGCTCCTCGCTTTAAGGCAACCGGATGGCCGCAGGAATTGGAGCGGCCGGCGATTGAGTGTGGCAGGTCGAAGATAGTCGTCAGCCATAACAGCAGCGAACTCACCAGCAATGCCATCCTGACCAAGGCTCGGGACATCAACGCCGTCGACACGAAGCAGCAGGGGCCTCGTTCAATTGAGCACCGCACGCAGGGGCAGCCTTGCAAAAATTGAACAGTGAACCAGAAACGAAAGGCCATGACCGAGCACATCGGGGCACTATTTGCCTGCAGCGCGGCGCGACCTCAGACCTCGGCCGCCGCCTGGAGTGCGAAGCACGTCGTGTCGAGCTGGCAGCTGATTTGCCGGCCGGCTCCTTGATCGTAGACCGATCATCGATTTTCAAAAGAACGACGACACGGCAGTCGGGAATGTTTGCAAGTTCGAGGCCTCGAACGACCATGGCGGCAACTTCATGCGTGACAAGATGGCGAACCCTCTCGGCCTCCTTCGTGCCAGGAGTGCAGATGTCGATCGCGGAGCCCGATTGTGGGAGAACCGTCAAATCCACATCCACGGAGCGGACTCGCGCGCGCGGAGTGCGATCCAATCAGGATCCGACCACGACCGCTCCACCTCAAAGCTGAACAAAGGGATCAGATAGTCCCGGATGATGATCGTGACGTGAGCTTCGCTGGCCTCATCCTCACTCAGCTGCCTGGTCTCGTTGGCATCCGCATACTGAGCTGTGGTCCGGATCAAATGCCTCCTTCCGAAGGAAAACCTCACATCATCGAAAAGGAACAGAGCACCAGGCCTCAATAGCCGTATTGCTGCGATGGCAGCTGCTAGATCGACATAGATCGAATGGCTACCATCGAGATAGACGATGTCGAAAGTCTCTCGATTTCTCGCCAACCTGATCAGGTTGAACAGGTATGTTCCTGACGGATTTCCAAGAAAGGTGATGTTTCGATCGGCGATGCCGGCCGCCGCCAGATCGGCCCGGCGTTGGGCGTAGACACGTTCGAAGTCCAAGCCCACATAGTGGATACCAAGGTCGCTGATGGTCCTGAACCGCTCCTGCCTCAAGGTCGGCCCTACGCCGATCTCGAGAAAGGGGCACCCAGGATTCTGTCGAAGGATCTTTATACTAAGCGCCTATGAACCGATTGCCTGTATGCCCGGTAGTTGCTGGGCAGAGGATGACTCCCGTCAAATAGGACGTCGTGACGGCCACAATTCATCAATCGTCTCGCAGTGGGTCAGAACATACATCTGGCATGCCGTATGCGCGGCCAAGAGCCTCACCTTCCCGGTCACGACCAACGATGGCCAATCTCGGGCCGTTTCCGGCGAACAAGGCACGCCCAGAATGCCGACGGCGCGCTGAAGTCGAAGCGACGACATTCATGCCGGAACTTTGTTGACGGCGCGCAATGGGGTCGCTTGATCTCTGTTCGCTCCGTCTGTTGTGAGCGCCGCCAAATAGTGAGCAAAGAGCTTTATCGTCCGGGTATGCGACTCGAGGGAACTTTTGTCGGTCCGTCCCGCCAGCCAATCGTCAAACAGCCTTTTGCGGCCAGCGCCAAGATCAGCGTTTCGGACAAGCGTGTCCCGCGCGGGATAAAGCCGTTCGCGCAAGGCTGCGCCGCCGAGGAAACCGGCATTCCGCCAAAGCGTGATGTGCGCCTCCCTTCTCAGTTCCGGATGAGCTTCCGTGCTCAAATGTGTGCGCTTGAAGATCCTGGCCTCGATCGCGGCGAAGGGACCTATATTCAAGCGAATGGTCTCGGACCCATACCGTCCGTTTTTGTTGTAAACATCGGTTGGCAGTTGCCGCCAGTTGCGAAGCGACACGCTGGTCTGCAGAAGATCGAGCCGAAACAGGCAGACGGTTTCGCGGCTTCCGGGACGCCTTGCGGCTCCGGACGAGACAATATCCGTCTCACCCCAGAACGGTGGTGCGGGAAACAGTGCAGCGTCTGGCGCGTCGCCGCTAAGCCTGCGGACCGGATCCGGGCCAATCTGCCCGACGTGGTCAGCGGCAGTCGCCCGGTGGACATCCAGCTCGAGCGCGAGACTGCCGAAGTGGTCCTCATTGTGAGCCAGGAGACCGGCGAGAATGTCGATGTAGTGATAACCGGAATGGCAAAGCATTCCGTAGCCGTAGCGGTAAGGATGGTCCTCCCGGGAGAGGATCTCCTCCTCCGTGTTCCATACTCCCGCGTGATGCTCGATACCAATATACGTGACCGGCGTGCCAAGGTTTCGGGAGGCGCGCCGCGCATAGCGTCCAATCAATTCGTAGACTGCGTTGTAGCGGCGCGGCGTCATGACCACGCAACGGCCGCCAGTCCGATCGCAGATCTGCTTGAGCTCGGCTACCGCACCAACCAGATGGTCCGCGGCAGGGCGTCCATTCGACCCCATGGGCAGAACGACGGGCTTGTCGACCAGGCAATCAAGGCCAAGTTCAAGAGCCGCGCGCAGGTAGCCCAAATGGGCCTTGGGTTCGGTCGCGACGATGACTTTTGTGCCTGGCCGTGCCAGAGCCATCAGCGCGTCCTCTCCATGGCCGGAATACCAGATCGCCCATCGCCTGAGATCGGGTACCCATGAGACGCTCGCCGGCTTGCATGCGCGGGTCCGGAAAAAGGCATTCATATCGTCTCGCACACTGTCGAGCTCGACGATATGGAAGGCCGATGCTCGACCGCTGGCGACGGCATCCTCGATCAGAGGAATATATTTCGCCCGGGCATAAGCACCGAGCCCGACGAGAATGATATCTCCTCGCATGCCTTCTGATACTCTCTCGCTTTTGCCTCAATCAGAACTTCGGACCCGATGAGGGCAGACACGGGGGGCGACCTGACGGATGCTGACAGGGTGGGATACTGCCTTCTCGCGCACCGAGAACCGCCGATATTGAGACCGCTTTCGTTCATCGTTCGCCCGGTCAGGCGCAGGCAAGCGCACGGTTCTCGACATTCTTCAGGAGCGCGACCTGGCTCGGGCATTGGCCGCAGCCGCTGTTGGCCCGAAATTTCTTGAGCGCCGGCGAGCGACGCCAAATCTTCTCCAGATCGAATTCCGGCGATCGAACATTGCCGAGGAGGAACTCGCGGCTATCGGGATCCCCGACGACGAAGGAACAGGGATACAAATCGCCGTTTGTCGAGAGGTAGACCGCGGTGGCACCACAGTCGCATTCGGTATATCTGACGTTTGGCCGCGGCTGCGACGTATCGATGAAAATCGGCGGCGGCAGTTCGAGGCGCGCTGAGCTGGGCTGCGCCGCAATCCCCATCAGGGCTTCCTGCAGCTCTCGAATTTCGTCAGCCGAGCCCAAGAGCGCATCCTCATTGCCGAGGGCAACGCCCGAGGCGAACATCGGCTTGACCCTGAAGGAGTAGACGCCGATTGACGACAGGAGCCGGTAGGCGTCGAGCGCCTCACCGATGTTGTGCCGGTTGGCAGTCATCCTGGCCTGTACCAAGGCCCCGCAATTGGCCGCCTCAGCCATCTGCCGGAGTGCGGAGTCGTAAACACCCGCCTTGCCCCGGAAACGGTCCACCGTGTTCCGCTTCGCACCGTCGAAACTGAACTGGAACGTCAGCTTCTCGCGATCGTCAAAGAACGAGGCGACGTCATAAATTGGCACCTGGCCGAGCCCTCCTGTGTTCAGTTGCACCTGAAGGCCTCGCTTGTTCGCATGGGCCATCAGGGCTGCCGTGCGCGGAAACACCAATTTCAGAAGCGGCTCGCCACCCGTCAATGAGACTTTTCTCAGGGAATATTTGCCGGCGAGAAGATCGATGAAATCTGTCATCTCCTCGATAGATAGTTGTGATGGCTCCAAAAGCCGCTTGTATTGATCTCGATACTCTTCGGGAACATAACAGTGCTCGCAATGAAGATTGCAGTAAAACGATACACATATTCTCGCGTGGCCGAAGACAATGGGAAGCGGATTATCGACTTGCATGGCGTCCTCCTGGCTTTCTCCCAGCGAGGGCGGAGCAGGATCCATGCCAGTACGTCGCAGCGAAACGTCGCCGATCTTTGCGGCGCGTTGTTACGTTCCAAACAGCTTTGTGGGTTCAAGACATCAGGAGCGTTTGGTTTCAGACAGACGCACACGCGCGCCCCGCGGTCGCCACGCCGGTCTACGAGCTCCCGACAAACCGGACGGCTCACATCGGCCGCCAGCCACAGCACTACTAGCGACGGAGCATCTCATTTCCGACCCCATAAAAGTCGCGCATCACTCGTCCAACAACCACGAGGCGCCAATACGATGAGCAGAGTGCAGCCGGAAACCACTGATTTCCTGGCATAGGTTTTCTTCATCTGCCATTTTTCGAGCAACTGCTTCTGGTCTTCCTCGTATTCCTGCCAGCTGGTGTAGGCGGTAAGATAGTCACGTGACACACATTCCATTGCCTCGTATTTCGCGAGGCTGTTGAGCGCGTTCACAGGGACGGTGTCAGTACGTCGTGTATCCTTCGCCAGGCAAGCACAGATCCGCGAGTGGCACGTTGATTGCTGAAATGAGAAGGTGACGCAGCTCACCGCCAAATCGGTGGGTTCTTCCGGGAGTTGCCAATGACGCATGCGCGATTGATCCTAATGAATACACTGCGCAATCGCACCATTTTGTCCTTCATTCAGCGAATGTCAGTTGTTGGCTCATAACTCGGAGCTGAGGGGAAAATGTCTAATGGCTTCATCGGCGAACTGCGCGAAGCACTCGACAATGGCTCGGTTCTGACTGGCCCCGACATCGACTCACGCTATTACCACGATATGGCGGGTAAATCGGTCGCCAAGCCGCGTGCAGTCGTCCGTCCAAGGACGACAGAACAGGTCTCGGCGCTGCTTCGGCTCTGCAATCGGGAAAAAGTGCCGGTGACGACGCAGGGCGGCATGACAGGGTTGGTGCGTGGCGCCCTGCCGAATGCCAACGAAATCGTGCTGTCGATGGAGCGCATGAACGCGGTTGAGGAGGTGGACGTCTCGGCGGGCGCGGCCACTGCGCAGGCCGGCGCGCCTCTGCAAAAGATCCAGGAGCGGGTCGAGCAGGATGGCTACGTATTCCCGCTCGATCTTGGCGCACGCGGTAGCTGCACTATCGGCGGCAACATCTCGACTAATGCCGGCGGCAATCGCGTGATTCGCTACGGCATGACGCGCGATCTGATCCTCGGCCTCGAAGTCGTGACAGCCGACGGCACAGTGCTGCAGGGCTTGCGCAAATACGTCAAGAACAACACAGGCATCGACCTGAAGCAGCTCTTCATCGGCAGCGAGGGAATTCTCGGCGTGGTGACGCGAGCCGCTTTGCGTATCTTTCCCGCACCTGAGGGGCGGCAAGTGGCGCTTTGCGCCCTGCCCTCGTTTGCACAACTCATCTCATTCCTGGGCATGGCGCAAAAACAACTAGGCGGAGAACTGACCGCGTTCGAGGCGATGTGGAACGAGTACTACCGCTTCACCGTCGAGCGCGTCAAAGGCCTTGCCGTGCCACTGCCTACGCATCATCCCTTCTATGTCCTAATCGAGGCCTCCGGTCACGTCGACCGTATCCAGGTCGATCTCGAGAAGCTGCTCGAGACGGCTATGGGCGAGAACATGATTCTCGATGCAGCGTTGTCAAACTCGAATGCATCCGCGGCAGCCATGTGGCGTATCCGCGATTCCGTCTCCGCCCTTGCCCGCACGTTCCCTTACGCCGCACATATCAGTTTCGACGTCAGCCTCGCTATCGACCAGATGGATGAATATGAGAAGGCGATTGGCGCGCGCATCAAGACGATCGATGCCGGCGCATTCACAATCGTCTTTGGTCACGCCGGGGATGGTAACCTGCATATCGATCTGCATCACGAGCACACGCCTGACAGGCGGGACGATTTCGAGAGTCTTGTTTATCAGATTACGAGTGAGTTCGGCGGATCGATCTCAGCCGAACACGGCATCGGCATTCTAAAGCGGCCGTATCTGAAGATGAGTCGGACACCAGAGGAAATCGAAACGATGCGTACGCTAAAGCGCGCGCTCGATCCGAACAGCATCCTGAACCCGGGACGAATTTTCACGATGTGAGAGTAAGGTGTCAGGGCAAAGCGGGTCTCTCAATCGGACAGGCCGCACTCTGAGTTTCCGATCATCAGATAACGGCCACCGTATGGTCTAAACTTCGTTAAATCCACGACGAAACAGACAAGCGCGATGATCTCGTGCCAGTCTATCGTAGCGGGTGACGAAGCGCCAGAAATCTCTGCTGAAGGCACTGCGGTTTCGATACCAAAAGCGCAACTGTATGAATCTGAAGCGGCTTTCCCTTGCTACGGATTGGGTTAACCGGCTTTGCACCGCGCCCATTCCCTCGCAATTGTTTCACGTGGTAGGCGGTGTCGCCCAGTATACGCCTTGGCGGCCCCACTCTGCGGATCAGGCGCGCGCGGCGATTGGCCCGGTCAGCAGGTTGGCGAAGGCGCCAATTCAAATTAGCCTAATTCGCTCAATGACCGCTCCCTCTTTCACGAGCCTGCTCGGGTTGATCTGGCGTTGGGGAAGTCGGGGTTCGAGCTACTTCTCAGGAGATCTGGTTGGCCTGTTGGTGTTGCTCAATGACAATACATCGCGCTCGGGTTGCTCCAACATCCGCTCGCCCCAATCCATGCGCCAAACTTTGGCCAGCTCTGTTCGGCACTAGCAAACGATCTATGCCGGTCTCTATGTCTGGGATCTTCGTCCCGCCATTCATGTCTCATTGAAGACGTCTGATGTCGGAATGCGGACGAAAGCGGCGCAGCCATTCCACAGGGACGTTGACATCCACTTAGTCTTCTCGTTGAGCGAGGAGAGCGTTAGATACCGCGAGTGGCATGCCGATTGCTGAGATGAGCAAGCAAGGGTCGCCTCAAAAGCGGTTGGTATCGCTCCAGGAGTTGCCTATGAAGCTTGCCCCAATGCGCCGATGCGGGTTGTGTTTAGGAGAGCGGATCACGCAAAGCGCGCCGTTCCAGGTAGTCCGCTCGGACGAATATCCTCCGCCCCGAGGGCACTTGTTGAACAATGGTCTCGTGATTCCGGAAAGTCGGTTCACGTTGTCATGCACGTTCTTTGCAGCAAGACCGCAACTCCCGTGAACGGCGCAGATAAAAACACCAGGATCAATCAGACGCAAGGGGCGATGTCTACCTTTCACTGCTGATAGAAATTGGCATGGGCTCGCTCTCGAATTTGTATTCGATGGGGCAGAACTCCAGGAATCAGTAACCATGCATCCCGCAGACCGACGACCTTTAAACGGCCATGGATTGGGCAGGTATCCGCCGAGGAGCTTGCCCAATGAAAGTCATGGAAGACATTATGAACATGAAGCTCGTCGAACCATCGTGTAGCCCTGCAGCGTCGACCGTCTTTGTTGGCAGGAATCGCCGTGGCAAATGGGTTGCCCGCGAACAGAACGGAATCTTTGGCGGCCTGTTCGTGAATCGCGCCCAAGCGTTGAAATACGCTCTGTTCGAGAATGGCCATCATGCAGAAGCCATCATCGAGGTGTCGCATGAAATCGAACTCGATATTCCCGCAAAACTGCAGATCGTCGACACCTGAAGGCCGCTTGTTTGGGCCTTACCGTCAGCAGAAGTGCGAGCATCGCGGTTGCGATGGACTATCGCGAGGACGACGCTGTGAAGCGCGAGCGCTGCAACCGAATGTGCAATCTGGGAATACTTTAGAAGAGCTTTGCTAACATGCAAGATCGCCATCAGCCGCGGTTGACTATCGTAGTGCTGACGTGCGCCAGCGTGACGCCATCCAGGACGAGTTGCCACCTACAGCGGCTTGAAACTCACTAACCCTACGTCAATGGCGAGATGACACTTCTGCATATGAATGTCCCGGCGGAGAGGCTTGGCAATCCAGGATATCAGCGCGGTGGATCGGATCTATCCGGTCACCCCTGCCTGATCATTTCCGTTCGCGCTTCGGGCGGGCGCCGCTGAGTACGAAGAAGCCTAGCAGACGAGAGTGACCATCCAAGGGCCAGTCTCAATCGGTGCCCAACGAGCATCCCGCAGACCGGATATTCGTCGGTCGCTGGTCGCCGCGTGGGTTCACCCAGGATCTGATCCCGTAAGGAGATACTAAACGCATTCTACGAGGCCGCTCGCTGGGTGCCGCCGGCCTTTTTCGTCCTCGGTAAAGCCGCGGGCACCAAGAGCCGGGATTCGTTGACCGGTGGTCGGCGACGAGCCGTAACAAACACGCAGCCAGTCCCATTTGCACGTCGATATGCGTATAGGATTTGCAGGCGTCGAAGCTTTTCAGATGCTTTAGCGATCTGGACAATGCCCGACATGCCCAGCACTTGATCGTTATCCCGCCGCGCGCGCATTGTCTTTGAGAGTGGCGCAATATCGTCTAGCGTTTTCCAAAGAAGGCGCGGCGGCGAACAGGAGAACTCCCCGAATTCTGGTCTCGACCAAATTCCGGCAACGGAAGCGCCAGTCCGAACCAACACGGGAGAACGGCCTCTACGCGTGCACTTGAAGTTCCGCCGCAACGAGTGAGCAAATCGAACTCGAGTCCTGCGCCGTTCCGATAGCGCGACCTGATTTGCGTGGCGCACTGGTAGCCCTGGCGGCAATCGTCTGTAGCACGATCCGAGTTCATAGTAATTTACGGATTGCGCCGCGCTGTCGCTGTCACCAGGTGCATGTTGGCTTGACGATATTGTGGGGGCGATGGCGGGAGGGAAGCGCCGCCGGTGTTCGTTCGGGGTTGCTCCTCGCAATGAGCAGGCGTAGCCGCGCAGGCGGCCATCTTCGCTTGCGTACCCCACCTTGTTCCAGCAAGCGGTGCAGCCTTCGTGAATCTCTGAGCAGGGATTGGTCGATGTACCCAACCCTGAGGGTTCATCAATCCGGTCTATAGCGACGAATTGTCAATCTGAGGCGCGTATTTTGTCTTTTGCGAGCTTCTCTTCAGACAGCATCGCCGTACCGATGATACCCTCCCGCGCCAATTGTGCGATCTCGGCATCGGAGAGGCCGAGAAGCTTTGATAAAATCTCCCTGTTGTCTTGTCCAAGCGTCGGCGCCGCTATGCGGATCGCGTACGGCGCTACTCCTTCGCGAATCGGCATCGATGGTTGCGGATGTAAGCCAATGAAAGCACGTTCGATCTCCTGCAGAAATGCACGCGACCGAAGATGCGGATCGTTGAGCAGGTCAATTGGCAGGCGGGCCACGCCGGCGGCGACTCTTGCGGCCTGCAACTCGGACATCGCCCGATCCGCATCCCGGCTGAGCGTCCAGGCTTCGATAGCTCTCTCAATCAGATCCTCGATCCCGCGGCGGGCTTCCGCAGATTTCAGCGATGTGTCCGTGGCCCAGTCTGGCCGGCCAACGAGGGTGGCAAGCCTCTGCCACATGTCCTCCTCGGTCGCGGCTACCACGATCCAATCGTCCTCTCCAGCACACCGGAAGCAACCATGCGGCACGAAGTCCGGATGTCGGTTGCCGTATCTTACCGGCGGCGTACCGCCGATCGAATGGATAGTGATCCAGGGCGCCGCAAAGGGCATCATGCATTCGATCTGCGAGAGATCAATGAATTGTCCCTGCCCGGTGTTGCGGGCATGCATCAATGCAACGAGAACTGCAGCGCAGCCATTCAACCCGCCGACTGCATCTCCGAACGCGATGTGGCTCATGAGGGGTGGCCCGTCCGGCTTTCCGATCACGCTCGGCAACCCCGAGCCCTGCTCGAGAGTCGAGCCGTAGGCCCGGCAACTGCGATGGATGCTGTTCGTGCCGAAGGCTGACATCGACATCACCACGAGCTGAGGATTGAGCGTTCTGAGCACGTCATAGCCGAGCCCGAGCTTGGGCAGCACATCGACCGAATAATTGTCGACAACAATGTCGGCTCTCGATATAAGCCGTTTGGCGAGAGTGCGGCCTCGCCGACGCGTCAGGTCGAGTGTGATACCGCGCTTATTGCGGTTTATCATGCAGAAGCGCAGCGTCTTTTCGTACGTCTGGTCGTCGACGTAGGCTGGCCGGCGGTCAACGCCGCGCCACCAGTCGGGATACTGGACCGCTTCGATCTTGATGACATCCGCACCGAGATCAGCCAGTGTGCGCGTACACAACGGACCCGCCCACCCCATCGTGAAGTCGATGACACGAATCCCATGCAATGGTAGCCCATCAGCATCGATCGGGCCCGATGACGCCGACGCAGCGTCGCTCAAATGTCTTCGGGCAATCGCGAAAGTCTGCTGCTCACCGGGAGCTGGAACCCTTCCACCCCGGCGCGGCGGCGTCAATGTCAGTCGCTGCATCGAGCCGGTCGTCAGGCCCTCTTCTTCGCCGAGCAGCACGGGCACGATCGCGCCGCGCTCTCTCTTCTCCGCGCCCTGCAGCAGATCGGAAATTTCTGGTACTGGCACGATTGGAATCTTGCGCTTCAATCCCTCCGCAAACCACTCCTGCGCTGTCCGCGTCTTCAGCCTTGGCATGAACTGTCGCTCAATTTTCTCCCGGTGTTGCAGGCGGTCTTGGCCGAGCACCAAAGCTGAATCGTCCCGCAATTCGGATAAGCCGAGCATATCACAGAACGCGCGCCATTGTGCCGGAGTGATTGTCGTAATACCGAGCCAACCTTTTTTGGTCTCGTAAATGCCGGTTGGAAAGTTTGGCCAGAAGCGGTTAACGCCAATGCGGTGCATCATATCGCTCCGCGCAAGTGCCTCGAATAGCTGATACTCGCTGAGCGCGAGACTCGATTCGAATATGCTGAGCGCCCACGACCGCCCTGCTCCACCCTGCATTCTCGCAAACGCCGAAGAAGCCGCGGCGACAAAGCCCCACAGACCGGCAATAATTCCGACCTGAAAGTCCGGTGCATGCAACGGCGGACCCTCGACCGGGCCAACCAGCTTGATGAGACCGGCGAGCGCGCGCACGGTCGAGTCGGTTGCGGCGAATTCCGCGTATGGACTGTCGCAAGCAAACCAGCTTGCTTCGAGATAGATCAACCCGGGACGTCGCCGCCGGATCGCCGCGACATCTATCGACGGGCAGTCCGCAGGATGAACATCGCGGCCATCGACTAGAATGTCGCAACCCTCGATCAACTCCGTCAGGCGTGTGATCGCGTCCGGGCCAGCCTTATCTATGATGATGCTCGACTTGTTGAAGTTCAAGAATGCGAACCACGCGCTCTGACCACCTGGCGTGAGTGGGGCGCTGCGGCGAAGTGGATCGCCCGCTGGCGCCTCCACTTTCTGAACGTCGGCGCCGAAATCGGCAAACAAGCGCGCGCAATAGCAGGTTGCGGCCGAACTACCGATCTCGATCACTCGCAGATGTGATAACACTCCCATCGAGGGTTCCTCTTATTGGCCGCCGCATTTGACGGCAACGGAAGGCTTTCGCGTCAAGCGCGATATCCATCGCCTTATGCGGCGAACTCGCCGCCCGTGATATCGATGGTTGCGCCGGTGATAAAGCCGGCTAGTGGCGAGGCCAGAAAGGCTACGACGTGCGCCACCTCTTCGGCCGTTCCAAAACGGCCGACCGGAATGCGGCTGAGGGCAGAGCGGTTGACCACGGCCTCAGGTGGCCCAGTCAGATCACTGAGGATCCGTCCTGGAGCGATACAATTGACGGTAATCCCATTTGGGGCCAGATCCCGCGCCGCAGCACGGGTTAGTCCAACCAGCCCAGCCTTCGACGTGGCATAGTGCGGCCCTGCGATCAACGGCATAGCACGGCCAGCGAGTGATCCGATATTGATAATGCGCCCATAGCCCTTCGCGATCATTTCCGGCGCCAAGAGCCGTATGAGAATAAAGGGGCCTTTGAGATTGACATCGATGACCCGCGCCCATTCCTCGAGGGACATCTGCGAAAGCCAGGGAGCATCCTGGTCCGCGCGCTTGGGGGAAATGCCCGCGTTATTCACCAAAGTCGCAATGTCGCCCCAGCGCGCTTGGACGCGATCAATAAATCGTTCCACCTCGTTTTGTCGCGTCACGTCGATCGCCTCGGCATAGAGCCGATCTTCCGGGCAGCTAAGACTCTCAAGCGCCCGCTCCACATGCTCTGCTCTCGTCGCCACAAAGGCGACCTGATACCCGTCGGCTAACAACCGACGTACGATCTCAAGTCCGATCCCTCGTGCTCCTCCAGTCACGAGAGCAACGCGTCGATCGCCTTGGCCGCTGAGATTTCCTGGTGTCATCATGATCGTCAAGCGGTCGCAACGGTCGTATCGAGCAAGGCCACAGCGCCGGAAAAGCACAGCCGCGCCCCCCTCAGAAGGACGTATTGTTGTCGTTGCCTCAAGCTCTTGCCGAGTTGCCTAACGTCCCATTTGAAGCTATCGCGTGTTCGGTTCCTGCCGCTCCGCATCGCTGTTTCCGGTTTCACAGTGGGGCGGCGTTTCTCCGGAGGAGAACCCAGCAATCGGCGCAAGTACGGTGGTATGGAGTATTCGTCGGAAAGTGTGCTGAAAGCAGGCGTTATGCGCGCGGCGAGCTCATGGAATATGCCGTCGCACGCTTGTTTGAGGTCGCGGGACCCACAAGTCACGATTGTTTCTTCTAGAAACCACATCATGCAGTGCAGCTTATTTTTAGCAGCAGCCGTGATCGCAATGATCGGCTTGGCGCGGGACCAGATCCTGCCAACATCCATGCCAGGACTCGGCTGACCAGGCTCGAGCATGGCGACGCGGAACGCCGACACTTTGAATCCGCTGCAGTCGGACATGGGATGAAGCGGTGTTGCGATCGCGAATGGCAAGTACAGCGCGAGGCGCCACTTCAGGAGTTCGCCAAGTTCGGCCGGCTTCGGCACCCGTACGACCGTTACGAGTCGCCGGTTTGCGTTCGCCGCATTGGTTGGAACCAGCTGCGAAAACGCGCGGCGCGCGGGCGTGATATTGGTGCCAATGCGGCGCGCCAATGTCGCGAGTGTCAAACGGTTTTCTTGTGCTCGCTGACCTACAATAAACGTATATCTCAATTGGACGTAGCTGAATTCTGCAAGAATATTCGCGCACGTGTACGCACACGCCGAGGACGTTGGCCTCGGTGGCCCGGAGATGTCTTCGCAGCAGAACGCCGGATTGAGTGTCGGCAAGCCTTCATCCTGCTTGTCAGCAGACAGTGATAGCAACTTGGCTGTATCGGGCAGCTCCATGAATTTTCTCCACTAAATGGCCGGGCATCACCTCAGGGCAGGGGCGGACGGCATACGAGGCTTTGCCGTTGCTTCGGGCAACCGTTCCAAGATGCGGTCGCAGAGCCGCTCTATATCGCGAACCTCATGATCGGCCGTAATGCACACCCGAATCCCTGCCTTTCCTTGGGCAACCGTCGGGAAGAACGTCACCAGAGTATAGAAACCCGAATCGAGAAGCTCTCTTGCAATTACGATCGCCTCGGCTTCCGATCCGATAGCGACCATTCTGATCGGAAGTGAATTGCCCTGCTCGGCGGTTGCTATACGATTATCAAAGATCGCGATCCGTTGCGCCAACCGCCTCTGTCGTTCGCCGAGTTCTGCCGAACGATGAATCTTGCAGGAGCCAAGCGCCGCGCCGACCGCCGCCAGATTGGGGGCCACCGAAAACGCATAGGGAATGGAGTAGCGTCGAAATAGAGCCTCGTGATCAGCCGTTCCGAGCATCAACATGCCGCCAGATGCACCGAATCCCTTGGCCAACGAGGCTACTATGATTGTGCGGTCACCCAGCTGTTGTGGAAACTGAGAGCGAGCAAATCCCTCGCCTTGGCGTCCGAACAGCGATATCCCGTGAGCATCGTCGATATAGAGAAAGAGTCCATAACGTTCCTGGAGCTGACGCAGCTCTTCGACGGGCGCATTTCCCCCCATGGAATAAACACCATCGCACACGTAGGCGACCACCGGATGTTCGCGACACAAGCGTTCGAGAGCGTCGATGTCGTTGTGCGCAATCGTTTCCACCCGGGTTTCATCGGCGACCACCGGCTTGTGATAAGCGAGCGAGATGTGGGCGATCCGATCGAACACGACGACCGGCTTTCTTCCGCCCGTCAACTGACCGGAAGCAAGGAGGGGCATCGCGCCCAGATTAGCAAGCATGACGGTAGAAGAGGCGATGACACGTGCACAGAACATCTCCGACAGGTCTGTTTCAAGCTCTGCGAGAAGATCGAAATTGAGCCGCGTCCGTGCACATGACCAGTGCAACGACCGATGCGCCTCAATCGCGTCGATCGCGCCAGCGACGATCAAGGGATGATTGTCCAAGCCCAGGTATGAGCATCGCACGAAATCGTTAATCTCCGGGCGCTCCGCAAGAGGGCCGCTGCCCAAAACGACGGTGCGGCCGGACGTAGAACGTCCCTGGACAGCCATGAGACCAGCCGCGTGAGCTGCATCGAAAAACGGGCGGCTCTTGTCAATCATGTAGGCGGTGTTCCGAAAATGTTCGGTCGGCCGATTATTTGAGAGCGGGGTCCCCTGTTGCATTTTGTTCTCCATTCCATCTCTCAAGCATGCACGGATCGCTTACATGAGTGCGCAGGACCCGCAGTTTCACGACATCGGTTCGTACGGGAGGTACAGCACTAATCCTGAGGGCCGCTTGATCCGCACTCCTCGCCAAATGCAGTAACCTATTGCTACGTCGCTTGGGCAGCTACCACATCAGATGGGGCGAGATCGCGGAGGGCCCTTGTGCCAGTGCCGACGGAAGGACAGTAGTAATGAGGCAGATGGCATGACCGCACCAGCGCGGCATTCCCTACTACACAGACACGACAAGCGAGACCCGCAGTCTCCTTAGAAGCTGCAGCGAGCACGATGCGGGATTTCTGCTGCCGCTCATGCTCTGTTCGACCCAGACATACCTATTCCCTGGCCCCAAAATTATCCGAGGACGGATGACTGCTTACACTTGCGTGCATGAACTGATTGAACGGCCGCTTGAGGCCAAGGTTCTCTCTTAGTGTCTGTCCGAAGTATCTGGATCTGAACTTGCCTCGTCGGCGCAATTCTGGAACGACGAGGTCGACGAAATCCTTGAGTCCACTGGGAACCATCGCCGGAATGACGTTGAATCCGTCAGCGGCACGTTGATCAAAGAAATCAACCATCTTGTTTGCAATTTCGTCCGGTGTTCCGAGAACCATCAGGTGGCCACGGCAGCTCGAAACCAAGCTGATCAGTTGCCTCCAGGTGAATTTCTGGCGTACAGCCAAGTCGAGTAGCACCTTCTGGCGGCTCTGGATGAGGTTCGTCTGCGGTAACGACTCGGGGACCAATGAGTCGAGGTTCATTGACCGCAGATCGGTGACAGCCCCCAGCCAACGATCGGCCGTATCAATTTGGACATCGATATGCGTATAAGATTCTAGCTTTTGAAGCTTCTCATGCGCTTCTTGGGTTGTCGTCCCGACGATTGGGACGATGCCCGGCATGACGGCCACCTGATCGTCCTCCCGTCCAAGTGCGCGCGCCTTCTCTTTGAGGGTTGCGTAATACCGTCTACCATTCTCTAAAGACGGTTCGGCAGTGAATACCACCTCTGCGAGTTCTGCACCGAACCGTATTCCGGCATCGGATGCACCAGCCTGAACCAAGACAGGATAGCCTTGCGCCGGCCGCGCAACGTTTAGTGGACCTCTGACTGAGAAGTAGTCCCCTCGGTGGTTAAGCAAGTGCAGCTTGGAAGTGTCAGCGAAGATGCCACTTTCCTTGTCCCGCGTGAAAGCGTCGTCTTCCCAAGAGTCCCAAAGTCCCTTGACAACTTGTACGAATTCTCTGGCCCGATCATAACGCACGTCATGATCTGGAAGTTCTTTTGCGCCGAAATTTGGGGCTTCGAATTTGTTCCCCGAGGTGACGATGTTCCAAGCGGCACGCCCCCGCGATAGGTGATCAAGTGAGGCGAACATGCGCGCCAGATGATAAGGCTCGTGGTACGTGGTCGTCGCTGTCGCGACCAAGCCGATGTATTGTGTTCTCGCCGAAAGCGCGGACAAGAGCGTGATTGGCTCGAATCCATCATTCCGGCTTACACGAGCTATGCTAGCGTGGTCCTTTTCGACCACGCTTGGACTATCCGGAAGAAACACGAAGTGAAATGCCGCCTGCTCGGCAATCGCTACCAAGCGAGCATAATGGTCGATGTCAACTCCGCCATTCGCTGGCACGCTCGGATCGCGCCACGCACCTTCGTTATATCCCGCCTGAGCGAGGAACAGTCCAAGCTTCATCTCATCATTGCGCCGCATACCCTATCTCCTTTTTTGTTGGGCTATTCTCAGGCACCGTGTTCGGCAGGTGGGGCGCCTCGATCGGATAAACAGCCCGCCTCAGCGTCCAACTTCTCGCGAGAATTATCGACCTCTACAACCGCGCCTTTCGAAACGGTCCGATACTTCATTCCTCTGAGGGCACGTGAGTGAGGCTCTGACCCAACGCGCTGCAAACATCATAGCCTTCTGACGTTCCGAACGCTCCTCGGAGGGCACATAACGTCTGGCGGGAGCCGGCCTCGTCCCAACAATTCCGTGAATGCGGCCCGACGCTCAGACCGTAGGTGGCATGCTTTGGTGATCTAGATCAATTACGACCGTTGGTAGTTGACTGGTCGAAAGTTCTTTGCGTCCAACTGCGACGGCGAAGGCGTCGCGATGGCACTTTTCGAACGCGCAAACGATCGACTAATCTGATGTGCGCGCATCACTTTGACAGTGCTGATGGCGTGCTCTTCGGCAATGCTCGTATATGTGGCGTACATTGGATCGCGTCTGGTCGTTCAAGCCCGCTAGCGCAACGATCGATATCATCGGCGGGGAGTTTCCCCGCTTAAGCCACACAATCTCGCATTTGGCGACAGGCAAGAAGCCACAACGCGCGTTACCTCTTCCGTTCCAAAGCGGCCAGCGGAATGAGATGAGCGCGGGAGCGGCTGACCGCAGCTTCTGGTGGCCCAGTCGGATGACTCCGGCCAAGCGCGATAATTGGTTGTAATATCGTGTGGCGTGAGATCCGGGCAGCAGCGCGCGCCAATTTTAACACAACTAGTCCCACCTTCGATGCGGTGTAGCGCGGGCCTGCGATCAACAGCATGGCACGGCATGCTAATGATCCGACTTTGACGATGCGCAGATTGCCTTATGCAGTCATTTCTGGCGCCAAAAAGCTATATAAGAAGAAAGCGATCGTTGAGATTTCGGCCATTACTTGAGCGATATCCGCGAAAACCAGGGGAACTCCTGGCCGTGCGCTTCGCAGAGACGCCTGCATTGTTCACCAAAGTCGCTTTGTCGCCCAACGCGCCCGCACTCGATTAACAGATCCTCTCACCTCCGTTGTTCCGGGAGGGCATAGGATCATCCACCCAGTTCTACTCTACTCTTGTCGCCACAACGCAGGAACTGATAGCCATCAGCCAAGAACCGGCGCGCCATCTCAAATTCAATCCCGCGCGCTGCTCTAGTCACGAGGAGAACGTGCTGATCACCGTGTCCCTTCAGTTTGCCCTTTAATGGATATCCAAGGACCGCAAGGAGCGACGCACAGCATCGGGCGTGCACATCGGTGTGCCGGAGTGACAGCATCATCGTTGTCAATGCCTCATCCACTGGACGCGCTGCGAGCAGTCATCACAACTCGAGCTTCGAAAGCTTCTCATCCAGCAGCTACGCAAAAGCCGTCTCCGACTTCACAATGGGTCGAACGTTTTTTCTGGCCCAGAGATTAGCAATTAGTTACAATGTCGTGTCACGAACAGTTCGTCGATTAACCGCCTAGGAAGAAACGCCGCCCCCAATATCTCATCCGGCAGCCTACTGCGCGCGTGTTCAATACGATCTCCCACCGCCAAGACGGGTTTTCTAGTGCGCGCGCGATGCAGCGCGATCTATCTATACGAGCCAGAATAAGCCCAAAGATCGATCCTGTTCGGCATTAGATCCCGTCCCGATGCAGGGCCAGAAGGCTCGACTAGCCAGGTTTGAGAACGACGACTTGGAGCGCCTCCACCGGATTTAGGACGTTCATCTCGCCGCAGTCGGACACGCGAGATCCCCACACGCAGCCCGAGGTTGTCGCAACTGTTGTCCGCGTCACCTCCGTAGCTCCATCCTGTCCAGTATGTCTTGATGGCTATCGAGAAAGCCTGCGAACACATCGACGATGAAGTGGGCGTCTGTGCGAGTCATCGGCGTAGAGATCGAAGCGGCAGCCCCATACGGCAGGATTATGCCGTTCTCTGCAAAGAAGTGCGTGAGCTGCTTCATCAGTGCCGCTGCTGGGGGCCCAGGATAGGCCTCACGATATTCATTGGGGGGTTGCGCCATCGGATGGACGCGAAAGAGCGAGGCCGCTCCAGTCACGCAGAGTGGCGCACGCCGGTGCGAGATGGCGCGACTAATCCCGTCGCGGATAATGTTGCCAAATGTCTCAAGACGTTCCAAAGCGGCATGATCTAGATGCCGCATTGCCGCAAGGCCCGCTACAATGGATAGTGGATTGGCGGAAAATGTGCCGCCTTGCGGAAGCAGCGGTGGACCCGCTGAGGCATCGAATACTTTCATCACGTCCTCGCGACCGCCGATTGCTCCGATCGGCAGACCGCCACCGATGATCTTGCCCATCGTGACGAGGTCAGGAACAAGCCCATAGCGGGCCGAGGCCCCTCGGAAACCCTGCCTAAGATTTAGAACTTCATCAGCAATCACCAGAATGCCGTTCTTGCGGGCTGTTTCCTGAACCGCAGCAATGAATTCTGGCTTCGGCGCAATTAGACCCCCGCGGCTTGGCATCGGATCCACGATGACGGCGGAAAGAGTGTGTCCATGCAATGACAATAATTGGCGTGCGCCTTCGGCATCATTGAAGCGGAGCACAACGACTTCATTGAGCACGCTTGCAGGCATTCCGCGATAAAACGCCGTAGAGTTAGGTGCAGTGGGATCACCCCAACTGTCCGGCGTCGCCGCGAGACTGACCTCAGCCCAGTCGTACGCGCCATGATAAGAACCTTCGAGCTTGGCGATTTTCGAGCGGCCGGTGAAGGCCCGTGCAGCCTTGATCGCAAACAGCACGGCCTCAGTACCCGTGTTGACGAACCGAACACGATCAACTTGCGGAATGCGGCCGCAAAGCAATCCGGCGAGTTCGATCTCGCTCTCCGTCGGATTTGCGAAGCAGCTGCCGCGCTGCAACTGGTGGGTCAGCGCCGCGACGACGGGTGCGAAGGCGTGCCCGTGGATCAACGTTGTGAAATTTCCGTTGAGATCGAGAAACCGACGGCCATCGACATCGAACAGATAACTGCCCATTCCTCGCTCGATGTAGAGCGGGACCGGATTCCGCTCGATGGTCACTCGCGACGTCCCATCAGGGAAAACCAGCCGCGCGCGGGCGAAGCTCTCCTGAGACCTCTGCCCAACGCGCGAAATTCCTGCCGCGTTCGAACCTGCAATTCCCTGGTTCACGTTATCCTCTTCGAATTATGTGCCCGTTCTGAACGGCTGAACGCGAGTGGTCGCTCGTCCGCCTCTTGCGGCTCCTCCATCCCAGGTTTTCTCCCGAACATCGGTATCGTTCTGAAGCGAGATCAAGACGACCGGAGCATCGCGACGCTTTCCAACCGCGGCATGCCCGCAGGATTTGGCTTCCTTTGCGAGGAACGGCCGATAGTTGCTTTGCGCATTCAACTCGAACACCATTTCGCTGACCTTGTATCTCGAAGCATAGCATCGAAGCGGCCTCGCGCACGAACCGAACTTGGGCACTTCTCACTTTCGGAATTCCTTTGGATCCGCATGCCGCGACAGCGTCCGTGAGCGCACTGCGCATGATTCAGAGGCGCGTAGTTATCCACGGCGTGATCATGCCGACGAGACCCGCAGGGTTGAAGACAACTCGTTTTTGGCGCTACGATCAACAAGGCTTCTCAGCTCCCCAGCGGTCAGCCAAACAAGTAAATCGTCATCCATAATATCTTCTTCTACCAGATGCAGTATTGACCCACCGGGTTCGTGATGCGTGTGTCCGTATTGCGCAAGGACGCCCTTATCGAGGAGCCAACGCTCTGCAAGGCCAACTACGAAGTCAGGTGTCCACATGGCAAACGACACCCCACGTAACACTGCAGCCATGATCTCGGGCATGCCCTGTCCTCTAAAGTCTTTGCGCAACCAAAAATCACCGTGATAGGCTACTCTTCCAGTTATCTTCTTCGCGCTTGGTGCCGTGCAAGCGCAGCGGTCCTGAGGATGCGCATGTACGGTCGGATCAGCGTAAAACGCCTTTAGGGATTCAAGATGTTCAGCAAAGTTGCTGTGCGAAAGGTCATAGAGTCGAGCAGCCTCAACAAGCGCGACCTCCTTGTTCTTGTCGAGGCCTATCATCCAATATCCCTCGCCTGATTCAATTGGCGACCTATCTGGCCGGAAATTTGGATATGTCGGCTTCTTTGTTGGAAGGCCTTGCGTGATCGAGACATATTCATGAAAATCAAATCCTATCGAAAGCTCAATGCCCTTCTGCGCGGCAGAGTCGTCATATGCCCGAAGGAAGCGTGAGACGTTCAACGGATTAACTAAAACGTTCATCGCTGCAACTTGCTCCTATCCTGATGAGCTGCGTCAAAAGCTACGCGGCAAGTAGATGGTAGAGCATTAGCGATGAATCGAGACACTACCTGTTCTGGTGAGGACGACGATGATTTTCGATATTTCGAGCAGGCGGACTTTTGCACCCATCAACTTTCAATGGAAGCAGAGCGCCGGTAGCCGGTCAATGGGCCGCAGCATACGGCAGATGATGTGGACGGGCCACTCCGATGTGGGGTAACTGCTCTTAAGCATTCATCCTCTAGAACGCGCGTGAACATCGACAAGATAACCTCGCTCACGCTAAGGCTTCGATGCGAGCGTGCGTGGAACACCAAATTTTGAAAGAACACCATCACGGACGCACGGCGCCAGCTCGCGCTTTGCTTGGCGGAACGGGGAAATACTTGCCTATTTGTACTCTCGCTCCGTCCACCATGGAAAAAAATCCGGCATGTCAGCGGGCACCTTGTCTTTGAATACTGCGGGCCGCTTCTCAAGGAAGGCGATCACGCCCTCCTTGGCGTCTGCGGAACGGCCGCGCGCATACATGCCGCGGCTCTCAATTTTGTGGGCTTCTATGGGTTCATCGGCGCCCAGCATGCGCCACATCATCTGTCGGATCAGCGCGATCGATACGGCTGAGGTCTTCTCCACGATCTCGTTGGCGAGTGCACGTGCAGTGGGCAGTAGTTGATCGGGCGGCACGACTTTGCTGACCAGCCGGCCGGCGAGAGCTTCCTGCGCCGGGAATACCCGCCCGCTGTAGGACCACTCGAGCGCTTGGGCGATGCCAACGACGCGGGGCAGGAACCAGCTCGAGGCCCCCTCCGGCACGAGGCCACGTTGGGAGAACACAAAGCCGAAGCGCGCGGCCTCAGACGCTATGCGGATGTCCATCGCAAGCTGCATGGTGACCCCCATACCTACGGCCGGCCCATTCACCGCGGCGATGACAGGCTTGAGGCACTTGAAGATCCGCATGGCAATCTTGCCGCCGCCGTCGCTGACCTTTGGATCACTGTAGTCCACCGTACCATTCAGCAGCCGCTTCACTGGCCCGCGCCGCGCGTCGCGATCAAATGTGTCAGCGCCGAACGAAAGATCGGCCCCGGCGCAGAAGGCTTGGCCCGCACCGGTCACGATGACGGCACGGACGTCATTGTCGCTGTCGGCGCGATCGAAGGCATCGACGACTTCCCGCTCCATAGTGGCAGTACAGGCGTTGAGCTTCTCCGGCCGATTCAACGTAAGCGTGAGGATTTGATCGACGACCTCATATTTGATGGTCTCGTAGGCCATGATATCTCCTTCTCATCTGGGCAAGCAGCGGCAAGTCACATCACTGCCACGGTCGTCTCTTTCAGAGACTGGCACAACGCCTCCTCGAATATCTCAAGGCCTTGATTTAGAGTATCAAAGTCGATGGTGAGCGCAGGCAAGAATTTTACGACCTGATCAACGGGGCCGCATCGTTCGACAATCAGTCCCTTTTCAAATGCTTTGCGCGACGTAGCCTCTGCGATTTCGGGCATTTGACAGTCAAACCCCAAGGCCATACCCCGCCCTCGAACAGCAAAACTGTTTCTGTACTCGGATGCAACAGCCTCAAGTCGGCGCCGCATGACCTGTCCCATCCGCTGAACCTCCTGCGAGAACGTATCGTCCCGCCAGTAAACATCTATGGCCGCGGTTGCAGATACGAGTGCAAGGTTGTTTCCTCTAAACGTGCCCGTGTGCTCGCCTGGCCGCCATGCGTCGAATTCCTCTTTAATCAACAACATTGATAATGGCAGACCGTACCCGCTTAGCGATTTTGACATTACAATGATATCTGGCGACACCGCGGCGAATTCGAAGCTAAAGAATTCGCCCGTGCGACCACAGCCCATCTGGATGTCGTCAACGATGAAGAGCGCGCCAGCGTTCTTTGCTATCGCTTGAATTGATTGCAGCCACTCCTTGCGAGCTACGTTTATACCGCCCTCCCCCTGCACGGTTTCGACAAGAATGGCAGCTGGAGAATCGATGCCACTACTCTCGTCCGTCAGCACCTTTCGCAGGTAATCAGCCGTATCAACTTCCGATCCAAGGTAGCCGTCGTAAGGCATGAAAGTTGCGCCCGACAAAGAAACGCCGCTGGCTGTGCGATAAAAGCGATTACCGCTCGCGGCAATCGCTCCTAGACTCATGCCATGATACCCATGCGTGAATGATATTATACTTTGACGTCCTGTGACCTTGCGTGAGAGCTTTATTGCTGCCTCGATAGCATTGGCGCCCGTTGGCCCTGTGAATTGGAACCGGTATTGCAGATCCCGCTCCTGAAGTATGACAGAGTTGAAAGTCTCTATGAATTCGAGCTTCGCAGGAGTGGCCATGTCCAGGCCGTGGACTACAGCATCCGATGCTAGGTAGTCAGCAAGAGCAGCTTTGATCCGATGATTGTTGTGGCCGTAGTTCAGCGCTCCAGCACCGGAGAGGAAGTCGATGACCTTGCGACCATCCTCCGTTAACATGATGGAGCCGCGCGCCCGACTGAAAATTGCCGGAAACGACCGTGAGTACGAGCGGACGTTTGATTCCAGCGCTTCGAGAGCCTGCATCTTATCTGCCTCGCTAGTGACTTCAGCCATAGCCGTCTCTCCGCAGCACGCAGTTGAATCAACAAGGAAGTAGATCTCAGCGCGAGGCACGCTTCCTGGCATGCCTTGCTTCGCACTTCAATTATCGGAGAACCGGAGACGACGAACCTACTGGGATTAGTAGTGGTGCTATTAGGTCGAGAGCCACGCCTATGCTTCGATCTACGCGAGTCGTCGATTTCGCAGTATTGCAATTTGTGTTGTGAGAAACGGAGCTGCCAATCCCGGCTAAGCGCGATGCGCAATTGACTCACACTAGATTTTAGTTGTTTCGGCTAGGAAACGGTTTGACGGCTCTCTCGGTCGATCGATATCGATGTAGTCTGAGAGAATTCGCTTCGCGGCAAGGCGGTAAGCACCTCCAGAAGAGTGCTCGTTCCTGCCCTGGAGCAGCGCACCTACGGCCCGCGCTCGCGATCGCCCAAAGTCTGCTTGCGCCAGATGGATTGCTGGGCGCGCCAACTGTTGAGAAATCGGCGAGGGGCAGCAGACAGAAAGCCAATGAGCTCTGCAGAAGATGTGGATAGCCGAGACAAAAACGATGCGCTAACTGGGTGCCGATCTGCCAACTCTGAGGGCTCGGCGATCTAGAACATCCCCCTATATTCGCTAGTCCGACGCCTCCTTTGTTTTTGCGAGCTCCGCTTCGGAGAGCATCGTCGTACCAATGATGCCCTCCTCCGTTAGCCGTGCGATCTCGTCGTCAGAGAGCCCGAGAAGACCTGATAATATCTCTCCGTTGTGTTGTCCGAGCGTCGGCGCCGCTGCACGGATGGCATAGGGCGTTGTGCTTTCCCGAATGGGCATCGATGGCTGCGGATGCGGGCCCATGAAAGCGCGTTCAACCTTCTGCATAAATGCGCGCGAGCCGAGATGCCGGTCCTTGAGTAGGTCAATTGGCAAGCGGACCACGCCGGCCGCAACTCTTGCGGCTTGCAACTCGGACATGGCCTGATCCGCATCGCGGGCGAGAGTCCAGTCTTCGATGGCTCTCGCGATCACATCCTCGATGCTGCGGCGAGCTTGTGCAGATTTCAACGATGGGTCCGCCGCCCAGTCTGGTCGACCAATTAGGATCGCAAGTCTCTGCCACATGTCCGCGTCGGTCGCAGCTGCCACGATCCAGTTGTCCTCACCCGCACATCGGAAACAGCCATGCGGCACGAACTGCGGATGCAGATTACCATATTTTGGCGGTGACGTACCACCGATCGAATGGACGGTGATCCATGGCGCTGCAAACGGCATCATGCATTCGATCTGCGCCAGGTCGATGAATTGCCCGTGTCCGGTTTTACAGGCGTGAATCAGTGCAACCAGAACTGCGGCGCAGCCATTCAACCCGCCGACGGGGTCGCCAAACGCGATATGGCTCATAACGGGTGGCCCGCCCGGGTTTCCGATTACGCCAGGCAACCCAGAGCCCTGTTCGAGAGTCGAGCCATAGGCCCGGCAATCGCGATGGACGCTGTCCGTCCCAAACGCTGACATCGACATCATGACCAACCGAGGGTTGAGCGTTCTGAGCGCTTCGTAACCGAGCCCGAGCTTCGGCAGGACGTTGACTGAATAATTGCCGACGGCAATATCGGCTCCGGCCAACAACCGCTTGGCAAGAGCGAGGCCTTGCGGCCGCGTCAGGTCGAGCGTGATACCGCGCTTGTTGCGGTTCATGATGCAGAAGCATGCCGCCATCTCGTACATCTGGTCTTCCACGTAACCTGGATGGCGGTCAACGCCCCGCCACCAATCCGGATATTGGATAGCCTCGATCTTGATGACGTCTGCACCAAGATCCGCCAGTGTGCGGGTACACAATGGCCCCGCCCAGCCCATTGTGAAATCGACGACGCGAATCCCCTCCAACGGCCGCCGATCGGCATCGATGCAACGCGGCGACGCTGGAATGACCGACTCGTTTGCTCGGATATCGGCGAAAACCTGCTGTTCGCCGGCAGCCGGAACCTTTCCGCCCCGGCGCGGCGGCGTCAACGTCAGTCGCTGCATCGAGCCGGCGGTCAGGCCAGCTTCTTCGCCAAGCCAGACGGGCACGATTGCACCGCGCGCCTTCTTCTCTGGGTCTTGAAGTAGATCGGATATTTCTGGCACCGGGACGATCGGGATTTTGCGCGTTAGTCCTTCCGCAAACCACTCCTGCGCTGTCCGTGTCTTCAGCCTCGGCATGAACCGTCGTTCGATCTGTTCCATATTTTGGAGACGACCCTCGTTGAAGGTCAGGGCGGGATCATCACGCAATTCGGACAGCCCGAGCATATCGCAGAATGCCCGCCACTGTGTTGTTGTGACGGTCGTTACGCCGAGCTGACCTTTTTTGGTTTCGTAAATGCCGGTCGGAAAGTTCGGCCAGAAGCGGTTTATCCCAAGCCGACGCATCACGTCACCGTGCGCAAACGCCTCGAATATCGGATACTCGCTGAGAGCTAGACTCGATTCGAAAATACTGAGCGACCACGACCGTCCTACCCCACCTTGCATTCGCGCAATGGCCGAAGAAGCCGCAGCGATGAAGCCCCACAGTCCGGCAAGAATACCCGTCTGAAAATCCGGCGCATGCAAGGGCGGACCTTCGAGCGGTCCAACCAGCTTTACCAGGCCGGCTAGTGCGCGCACCGTCGAATCGGTCGCGGCGAATCCCGCATAGGGCCCCTGGCGGCCGAACCAGCTTGTTTCGAGGTAGATCAACCCGGGGCGTCGCTGCCGGATCGCAGCGATATCGACAGACGGGCAATCAGCGGGATCAACATCGCGGCCATCGATCAGAATGTCACACTCTCCAATTAATCCCGTCACCCGTGTAATCGCGTCCAGTTCGGTGGGATCGAAGATGATGCTTGACTTGTTGAAGTTCAAAAATGCGAACCACGCACTCTGACCATCGGGCGTGAGCGGCGCGCTGCGGCGAAGTGGATCGCCTCGTGGCGGCTCGACCTTTTGCACGTCGGCGCCGAAATCGGCAAACAACCGCGCACAATAGCTGGTCGCGGCCGAGCTACCGATTTCGACGACCCGCAGATGCGATAACACTTCCATCGAGGACTCCGTTTGCTCATGCTGTTTGCTATGATCGGCGACGCTATGCGCGCCTGCCGACACCGTGAGCGCGGCACTGCTTAGTATTTGCGATTGACGCGAGTTGAAGCACCGGCACCGATCTAAAATGCGTCACGATCCACCACTGTATCTTTCCGAATCAATTGCGTTGTCGATCCGTTCTTTAGATCTCCGCCAAATTTGCCCCAGCAGCATCCCTCGCTAGCCTCTGTCTCCCGCGGAAGCCAAGCCGCACGTACCCTTTCACTCCGAAGCGAACGTTCAGGACAATATTTGTGCCTGCTCGATCGCCGCCCGGTTCGACACGACTAAACCACTGGTTAATCGCTAGTGCAGCTACCAAATCACATAGAGTATGGGCGCAAAGGCCCATGGTAGCAGTGACAGCTCCGTCCCATCGATCCAGGTTTCGTTCCGCTGCTCGTGTTTTTGTCGATGGCAAAGATACGCGCCTGGTCGCCGCTTGCGACGATTTTTCTCTACGTGGTGGCGCGCCTGGCTGAAGGGCAAGTTTCCGTTGGTAGTCTGCAATGCATTCGGTTCATCCACGCCGCCACTTCGCGGCCCTGCCACTGGTCGTTGAGCTTTCGCCGGCGCACGCTAGAGGCAGTGAGTCCTCGCACAGGTGAAGGCGCTGCCCAGCGATTCCCATGACGGCCATATGCTTACCTCTTCGCTGCTGGTAGAGCGGCATCGTTCGACGCATCAATCTGTTGCGCTCTTTACCGAACTCGCGCACAGGATTCGGCTCGAGGGTTTGCTTTTGGTGATGGGCAAATCCGGACAAAACTCAAGCGCAAAAGCACAAGTAAGGAGATGCTCAAGGTCGCGGCTTAACGACGCTCAAGCCCACTAAGGAATGGTTGGCCCCTTTTCGCTGCCGTCGCTCGCCACCGCTGCGCCCCGCCGTGAGCGAACGACGGCAGCTCCGAGGGATGGTCACAATCGGTGTTGCTGAACTTGAGGCCTGTACTCCCCGGCTCGGAAGCCGCGTTTCGAAACAGCAAAAGGCATTCCAGTTGTCCACAATTGCCGACGCACCTAGATGGCAGGTACTGCGCAAGTCTGACTCCAGAATACTGCCAATCTTAGTAGGTTCGCTCTTGCTCGCTGTCAGGTAAGTGAGAGGCTTAAAAGCAGGCCCTGCTTCGTCCATGACATCGCAAATCCCACGCTCTCTTGGCATCCTCCACCTCGAACGCGGGCTTCGGCCTGGTGCCACGCCGCCAACGCCAGTGGCGGGCTCAATGCTGAATCCGGAGACATTCGACTTTCCGACCATCTTGGAAACGGTCGCGGGAGCTTGGGTGGAGAACGTTGTTCGCGGCGATCCAGCGCTTGAGCCGGCCTTCATCGCCGCCGCTCGGCGGCTGGTTGAGCGAGGCGCGGCTGCGATAAGCTCGAGCTGCGGCTTCTCTATCCGACATCAACCGGCGGTGGCGGCGTCAGCAAACGTGCCCGTAATAATGTCAAGCTTGCTCCTGTTACCGGCGTTGCTCCGCCAGCAGCCGCCGCGAGCCAAGATCGCAGTCCTGACCTACGACTCGACCTGTTGTGACGAAGACCTGCTTGGGGTTGATGATCCGGCCGAGCTGGCGAGGATCGTGATCGGCGGTATCGAAGGCGGACAGTTCTGGCATGACGAACTGAAGCGTCCGGCACCACCAATCGATGTCGCCGCCATCGAAAGGGATCTGGCCGCCTGCATCACGAGATTGCACGCCGCACATCCGGAGATCGCAACCATCCTGTTCGAATGCGCGGCATTTCCGATCGTCGCCCCAGCGATCCGTCGGCTTTCGAAGTTGCCGGTCTATAGCATCACGGACCTCTGCCGGTTGACAATGGCGTCGGTTCCCTGATGCTCGCTAGGTTCGGATGAAATAGCTCAGATCGGATTCCGCAAGGATGCTATTTCACCGAGAAGCTCTTCCGGCCGCGCAGGAACAACGTCCCGCACTTCGGCCATGCAAGGAACATCATCGAACAACTTCAGGAGGAGCCGCCTCATGCCCGCATTTGCTCGACAGGAATATCGCCAGCGTACGGCAAGTGCGCAAGCGAATGGCCGAGTGAAGGCCTAGCGTGACTCGCGCAGGGCGCCTTCTTGGGCAACGGTCGCCGCCAGCGTGCCGTCGCGTTTGAAGATCAGTCCCCGCGCAAGGCCGCGCCCTCCCTGTGCGCTCGGCGACTCGTGCGCGTAAAGCAACCAGTCGTCGGCGCGGAACGGGCGGTGAAACCACATCGCATGATCGAGGCTTGCGGGCATCACCCGTTTGTCGAACGGCGTTCGGCCATAGCGTGCCATCACCGAATCGAGCAGCGTGTAATCGGAGGCATAGGCCAGCGCGCATATATGAAGCGCCGAATCCTCTGGCAGTCTCGCAGCGGTCTTGATCCAAATGTGAACGTGGCCGTCTTCAATCTTCTGGCCGACATAACGGCCAATCTCGACCGGGCGCAACTCGATCGCATAATAGTGGCGGATGAATTCCGCTGTTTCGGAACACGTCTCCCGGTTGGACCATTCCGCCGGCGTGAGTTTTGCCGGCGTTAGCGCGTCGGGCATCTTGTCCTGGTGGTCGAAGGTGCCCTGCTCCTCGGCATGGAACGAGACCATTATGGATAGGATTGCGTTACCGCGCTGGATCGCGGTGACGCCGCGGGTCGAATAGCTCTTGCCATCGCGCAAGCGTTCGACCCGGTAAATGATCGGCACCTGCGGGTCGCCGGGCTTGATGAAATAGGAGTGTAGCGAATGCGGCAGCCGATCCTTCACCGTGCGGCATGCGGCGGCCATTGCTTGCCCGATCAATTGGCCGCCGAACACGCGTTGCGAGGTTGTGTTTGGATTGTTGCCGCGAAACAAGTCCGCATCAATCTGTTCGAGGCTGAGGACAGCACGCAGGTCGATCGGGCTTTTGCACATTGACGTGTCGTCGCTTTATTTCTGCGTCATTCCGGGGATAGCAAAGGCATGAACCCGAAAGTCCTGAGAGTCCTGGGTCGTCTCTGTCGAGCCGTCCGCAATGATAGGTATCTGCCCTTTGGGGCACTTATCTCGTATCTTGTTTTGCCACTACCTGACGCAGCGAAGTGTCAATTGGCGGAACCGCACTCAACAGTTCTGCGTCTATCGCACCGATTTTCATCATCGAGCAGTTTGACTCATTCTCTTGGGCTGGGCAGCGAGGCCGCAATAGTGGTAACGGAGCGCTTTCCGTGCGCTAGCAATCGACGTGCCGAAAGCATTCCGCGAATCTTGCTTGAAGCGATGAAAATCCATGTGCTTCATGCCTCGCTGGCGGAACAGTTACGCCTTGGTGTCCGGCTCATGACATAGATGTGTTCAACCGGACACGGCTGAACACGACAACAAGGCGCGTCAGACGACGACCGTCGCCTCTCGTGCGGAACCGTGGTGATGGCACGTCCTTCAGGACTACCACGCAGATGGAGCTTTTATTTGAATCGACGCTCCGTATGACCTTCGGCAATCGAACAAGACTTCGTCTACTCGTATGCAATATGCAAAGCTGCAACGATAGCAGCCGCTCGTTCGTAAGCGCCTGCTCTGTCCCGGACCGCCGGAATCGACGGACGCGGACTTTGCCCCCGTCCTTCGGTATCTCGTGCTTTCGGGCTGGAAAGAGCAGGGGCGACCCTGCGGCTCAATAAGTACGGGGAACTCGGAGCTCTTGAGCAGCTTCAGGATACAGTATGACCGCACCAGCGGCCTTTTGAGGAGTCAATTGGCCCGGGCTTGCAGGGTATGAGATTGGCTTGACCGGTAGTCGCAGCACTCTCCGGTATCGACGGGACGCGAACATTGCCCCATCTTTCGATATCTCGTGTTTGCGGACCGGAAGCGGCCGGTCTGTGCGCCCGGTCAGTTCGTCCCGTAGCTGGCGAGGAGCGCGTCTACGCCGTTGTGCTTTAGTCGCTTCAATCATCAAATATGTGGCGGGAGTTACGAGGCCACAGGGCGGACCAGCGCCCGCCGGTCAGCTCAATTGCCGCGCGCGGGGAATCGACGCATCACCGCGCCGCAAATCGCGCCAGTGCCTTGCGGTCGATCTCGACGCCGAGCCCCGACCCGTCCGGCACGGAGACAATGCCGCGGGTGTGCTCGATCGGCTCGCTGAGAATCGCCTGCCGGATCGGGTACTCGGTGCGGTCGAACTCCAGGATCGGCGCGACGGGTGTGAGCGAGGGCGGTGTGTGCGACGGCAGAACGGCGAGCAGATGCAGCGACGCAGCGATCGCGATGCCGGTGCCCCAGACATGCGGGTTATAACGGACGCCGAACGCTTCCGCCATGTCGGCGATCTTCTTGCATTCGGACAACCCGCCGGCCGCGCAGATGTCGGGCTGCGCGATATCGAGCGCGCGCGACACGAACAGGTCGCGAAAGCCAAAGCGGGTAAACTCGCATTCTCCACCCGCAATCGGGATCGAGAGCGCCGCCTTTACTGCCCGATAACCGGCAATATCCTCCGGCGGCACTGGCTCCTCGAACCAGCCGATGTCGTGCTGCTCGATCATGCGCCCCAGACGTATCGCAGCGACACTGTCATACGCGTGATTCGCATCCACCATCAACTTTACCGTCGGCCCAATCGCTTCACGCACGATACGCGTCGCGTCCGCATCCGCCTCCACACCGAAGCCGACTTTGAGCTTCACCGCGGAAAATCCTTCGGCGACGTAGCCCGCCGCCTCCTCGGCGAGATAGCGGACCGGGTCGTCCGCTTTCCGCCGGAGCAGTCCAGTCGCGTAAGCAACGACCTCCGTCCGCTGCGCACCGCCGAGCAGCTGTTGCACAGGAACGCCAAAATGCTTGCCCTTGATGTCCCACAACGCGATATCGATGCCGCTCAAGCCCTCGATGACAACACCCTTTTGGCCGTGATCGCGCAAGCGCGCATAGATCATCTGCCACAGACAATCGGTACGCAGCGGATCCTCGCCGATGAGCCATGGCGCGACGCTATCGACCACGGCTGCGGTCATCCGCGCCGGACCGTAGCATTCGCCCCAGCCGATGATACCCTGGTCCGTCTCGATCTCGACCAGCATGGCGGTACGCGTGTCATACCAGCCGCGTGAGGAGGCAAAGGACTGCGACAGCGCGGCTTGAAGGATGTGAGTGCGGACGACTGTGATCTTCATTGGCTATCTGTGCTGTTCCAGTACATGGCGCAAGGTTCAATGTGCCACTTGGGCATCGAAGCACCTTAAAGCGTGATGACAAAGCGTCCGGGAAGGGAGGGGCAGCTCACTTTCCCATCTTGCGAGCGTTCGCAAATCGGAGCTTGGGCAGCATTGCATCCACGTCGGTCGTTTGGCGCAGTACAAATTGTGCCCACGGCATTTGATCTCCTCATTTCGGTACAAGGTGGCGAGTTTGAGCTGTCTTGCGGAGCTCGTCGACCTCGTCCGCAAGCCATTCTCCATGAGCATGTTTTTAGCTTGTTCATCGTGATCACGATCCGGATAATGCCCTTGCAATGGCGCTAAGTTCTGAGAGAGGCTCGACTTATCGAAACCCGTAATTTTCCGCTAGAGTTGGCTTGTCTCACTGAAGGCATGTTGCTCTCCCGCACCCGATCGCGAAACTGTTGTTTGGCTATTCCTCGCGCTCGTTTCTCTCTCGGAAATGAGCACTTGGGTTCAAGGAAATGAGCGCACCGCTCATCTTGCACGTCTGAATGCACGCAGCCTTTTTGCTCCGGGTTGCCGCCTCTCCATAGCAACGGCCGTGCCAAGCGCGTCCACGCGTTGGTGTCTTGACTCGCTTCCAAGAATTCGCGTGCTACAAAATAGCGATCCGTGTCTTGAACCCGACTGCCTTGGACAACTATTAGAAGCCGGACTACGATTACCAGTCGGTAGCGTGCGAACGGTAAGGCCACTCCACGATAGTGAGACCAGGCATCATACACCGTCTGAGGCATTCAACCTGCGGAGACTTCGCCGCACGGAGCGGCACACTTCATCGCCCTCTCAACACTCTTATGGAACTGGCAACAGACGTTATCGCGGCCTGCGGCAAATATTCAGCGACAACTCCGTGGCTCTCGGACACAACTCGGTGAGACGAATCAGCGCTGCTGCTCGTCCGCAGCACGCGATCTACTGGTGAGCTGCGGCGACTTACGGATCTTCTGATCATCGCGGAGATCGGTCATGATCTCACGAATGCCGTGAAGATCGTCGCAGCTGTCCTTCCAAAAGAAACATCCATCATTCAAAAATGGTCCTATGTCGCACTTGCGATGGATGCCGAGCATCGCTTCAGGCTCGATAACCGATTGCCGCAATACTCGCGCGACGAAACATCGCGCTTTGCCTAGCGATGCGTGTCAGAGGTCCACGACGGTGAATTCATTCGCAACTTATACTCCTTTCAAGGAGCCCACGGCAAACTACCAGAGCTGATAGGTTGTCTCCACCGATCTACTCCATGATCTGTTTAGCGGCACCAAACAGGAGGTAGCGCATATCCGCATCCGGGCTAGTAAACGGCGGACGTGGAGCGCGGGGTAGTGGTTCGACGGAAGACTCGAGACGGCTAGTGCGGACTCAATAAAGGCGGAGATACGACATCAGCGCATGTGAACAGTTCGCACGCCGAAACATGATCAACGAACGAAACCACCTGCGGTACGCCAGTCGACGTTCTTGATGTGGCGGCCTGGCAGAGCTTGCGCACGGCGCCGCCGCAGACCGCTGGACGCGGACATCGCCAACCATCAGATCGGCATGTCGACACGATACTCGTTGGACGCAAGACTGATCTGCGAGAGCTTGCTTTCGCCACCACGCGGCAGGATCGGGAGGTTCTCACTTGGAAGGAGGTTACATGTCGATAACAGTTCTTGTCGACTTTGGTATCACCAAACACGTCTCGAACGTCGCTCCACCGATGCAACTGGACGTGTGACCTCCGGCCACAGATTCGAGCTCAGCTCTAAAACGGGCATCTATCCTTCATCTGTTGTCGCGATCGAGGCATGTGTGAGTGTGCACTTGTGGCACCAACAACTGCGAGATGTCGGTCATGAGGTTCGCCCATCCCACCTCCTTCATGTTGGGTTTAGCTTGAAGCTTGCGGAAGAATAATGCCTGTGATGTCGAAGCGATCGGGTAGGTAGCAGAACGTCCGCAAATGCGCCCTCTCCAGGTTCAGAGCTCCGCATCGCAAGCTTCGGCGACTATCCTTCTTGGCAGGTAGACGGATCGAATGCAGAGCCGAAAACTCGCTCAACGAGCGCAGACGCGAGCGCAAGCCGGGAATACCCAATTAACTCTAAGGAGTCACTTTTCCCCGACGCAGATCGAACAGATGAAAAGGATGAAAACCAGAGTGACTACGGCTCCGCAAGGTCGACCATTCAGTTTGATCGCCCGCCACCATTTCGCTGCTGAGTTAAGCGAACTCGTTCGACTCGCCACAACGATGGTTTTCACGCAACTCGGTCAAATCGCAATGATAGTGACCGACCTCGCGTTTATCGGGCGCCTTGGGCCTGAGGCGGTCGCTGCAGCAGGACTCGCAAGTCGAGTCTATATCGTTGGTTTCATGCTTGGCATGGGCCTGATGACGGCAATCGCACTATTAGCAGCTGAGGCATTTGGCGCCGATAATCTCGCCATCGCTCGGACCTCACTACGTATGGGCCTATGGGCGGCGCTTTTGGTGTCCGTACCGATTATGATGCTTCCTCTGCGTGGCGAGCAAATACTACTCGCTCTTGGCCAGGCTCCAGTCGTCGCGCAACAGGCCCAAGAGTATCTGCTTGGATTAGGCTGGGGCGTTGGCCCCGCGCTCTGTTTTGTAGCGATTCGTAGTTTCATGGGAGCATTCAATCGTCCGGAGCCGATCTTGTGGATCACGCTTGCGGCCATTCCTGTTAACGCATTTCTAGGCTATGTGCTGATCTTTGGAACACTTGGACTACCGCGACTGGAGCTATTGGGGGCGGGTGTCGCGACATCTTTGGTAAACTGTGCGACGTTGTTGGCCGCCTTATGGTTCACGACAATGTGTCGCCCCTTTCGGGACTACCACCTGCTTAGCCATCTCTGGCGCTTCAATTGGCCCTCGATGCGGCAGTTATTTGTGACTGGCGTGCCGATCTCGATCAGCATTCTTCTGGACTCCGTAGCTTTTTCTGCCGCGACGATTCTGATGGGCATGATCGGCACCTCAGCACTTGCCGCTCACCACATCGCGTTCCAAGTCTACGGAACGCTGATGGTGATTCCGATCGGCGTAAGCATGGCGGCCGCCGTGCGCGTTGCTCAAGCGGTCGGCCGCAACGATCGCTCAGGAACAAAGCGTGCCGGCCTTATCGCAATGCTTGTAGGTATCGTCGCAAGCATAATGTTGACTGTCGTGGTGGTTAAAGCCCGGGTAGAGATAACGATGTTATTTTTGGAGAAGTCGACCACCGGCGCCGAGGCTGCGGATCTCGTCTCGGTCGGAGCCTCCTTCTTCATTAGCTACGCAATATACATAATTGCATTGGGCAGCTTGCGCGGCCTGAGGGATACGCAGATGCCGCTTCTATTTGTCGCAATCGGTTATTGGATCATCGGTCTTTCGCTCAGCTATGTGCTGGGATTGAGAATGGGGTTTGGCGCCGTTGGCATTTGGATTGGCATGTCACTCGGAACGGCGGTTTGCGCCGCGCTTCTGGTTCTGCGTTTCCACCTGCTGACGCGCAGGCTTGCTGATCACAGCCGGTGCGGGAGCGAGTAGATTCAACGTGAGACGCGACACTTACAAAAGACAAAAACGGTTATTTCTCCTGAGGAAGGGCTCATGAGATGCACTTACTCCCAACTCGAGTTGGATGAATGACGCTCGATCGTGACTGGCACTCAGCCGTAAAGTGCGACCAGTTCGTCTTATAGAACGCTTGTGCTGAGCAAGACGTGAGCGTTACTTCACGCTTATCTGGCGGATTCCCACCGTCGCTTTCATCGCAAGAGAGGAACGACGGCTCTGCTTTAGCAGCAAACTTCGTTTTTTTGATTCACGGTGAAGCGCGCGCGATCTCGTTCTAGGGCGCGCGCACGGCCCGCAGTTCGACCGCCGATATTGCGGCGAACATCTGCACATCATGCCCGCGGAGACGGATCTTGCGTATCAATCGGTTAGGCTGAAGTGAGGCCGCTTACCAGCGTATCGCCACACCTCGGTAGTCCTGAAAAACGCCACTGGTCGCTGGCGTGAGCTCCGCGATCCGAGCAATAAGGCCGCGCGCGCACTCGTCAGCCGATATGAAAGCAACCTCTCCCTTGACCATCTCTGTTTGCACATAACCAGGGTTTAGTAACGCGACCAGGATTCCATCTCGAGCCCAGGCGCGCGACAAGCCACGCATGCCATTGTTGAGCGCCGCCTTCGAGGCCCGATAAGCATACTTGCCGCCCCCAGCGCTGCTCGTCGAGCCCATAATGCTGGTGATTGCCACCAGCTTCTTCTGAGTGCTGTGTCTCAAATTGTCGTACAGGGTCTGCGCGATCAGCATGGGCGCCAGGGCGTTGACGCGCATCGTGGTCATGTAGCCGACGGCCTCGATCCGGTCGGCCGATAGGCCGCTGATTCCGGCATTATTGATGAGAATGTCGATTGGCTGATCGCCCAGGGTACGCTTAAGGGAGGCGATCGAGGACTCGTCAGCTACGTCCAGTGGAATGATCCGCACGCGACCGCCGGATGACGCGGCGAGCCCTTTGAGGTCGTCGGCCTTTGCTGGATCGCGGCAGCACGCAAAAACCTCGGCACCCTCAGTCGCGTATTGCTGCGCAAGGGCAAGGCCGATGCCCCGATTTGCGCCCGTGATCAATACTGTGCTCATCTAAGGAACGTCTCCCTCCACCCGCACTGCCGCAAGCCCCGCCTATGAACTTGCGTAGTGATCTCAATTATAAGAAACCGCCCTCAGCGTCTCAGTCGTAGTACACGAAGAAGCGCGCCTCGACACTCCTGCGGGGTTTCGCATTTGGATAAGCGCGACGATTGTCGAACGCCGCATGAGCGGACCTCGGATTGTGATCGTCTTCGGAATCGTACCCCTTAAAAAGAGCGAACTCCTCCGAGGTCATCTCCGGGAAGTAATACCAGCGGTGAACTGGACTGTAGTGAACAAGCCATGTCTTGTGCTTGACGTCGTATTTCTCGTAAACGGTATCAACCAAGTCCGTATCGAGAACCGAGTTGCCATCGCAGAACGCCAGGGGAAAATCCTGCGGAGGCTCCGAGAGAGCATGCCAAGCTTGAATGATCATCAATCGAGAATAAGCCCGGATCGGAATGCCCTGGAGTTGGTCCTCCCGCGCGGCCATCATCGGGCCGGCGATCGGCGCATAATCAATATGAGCAAAGCCGGCCACATAGGGCCTGACTAGACCGGCTCCCTTATCTGCCGGCGGAACAGAATTCCCCTCAGCAGAGCGGATGATAACCGCTTCTTGCTTGGGTACGACCCACGAGGCTTTGAAGTAGTCCTTGATGAACGGTACCATTTCTTCGAGATACCTATCGCGCATGACCTCCGGATCACGCTCGATCGCACAGGAGATCTTGTGCTGAACGAGGGTAAAGCCTTCTCTGTCGAGAGAAAGTTCGTCCACAATCGGACGCGCGTCGCGTATGGTGACGTCATAGCTCACCAGGGGCCCATCGGAGCCCGGCACGACGATAGCTGGAGCTTTCTCGCCCGGCGAGCGTCGAGCAAAGGCGATTTGACCTTGCACCGATTTTAGCTGATCACGATTGATTTGCGCCGTCGACGAAACTCGCATCGCCGCTCCCATCTCTTTTCTCCGCTCCAGAGAAAGAATCTAAACGAAGATTATAGCGGAATAGCTGCGAAAATTGGGGCGAAGATGCCGAAATTCTTCAGGAAGGACAGGAACGCTCGATCATTGCCCCGGTTCGCCCTAACTTGATGCGACCAGCCATGATAGGCTAGGACGATCAGTAGTCGAGGCGGCCAGCTCGGCGCATGAGCTTGGTATGATCAGCTTCTCAGCGCGAAAACCACGTCGAAGCACAGGCCGCAACCATCCCGACGGGGTGATCGACAGAAGGCGAAAATGGATCGACCGAGGCCCCCTCCCCATAAACCGGAGGCGGACCGGAAAGAATCGTCAACGGATCTCGCGAGTGCGCCGAAGCAGAAGCAGAAGCAGAGCGGCCGCCGTCAAGGAGGAGCTGTGAGCGGTGCAAGCATCCAGCGAGCGTAATGGCAACCTCCCGAGGGACGTTGCCAACTTCGGCGCGGCAGGCTCCTGATCGGAAGAGCCCGCAGTCGAGTTAAATTTCGAAAATTTGACGCGGCACCCGAGTCAATACGTCAGCTCCCGAGTCCGTGACGCGGAATGTCTCGCTGAGAACATAGCCGAAATCCTCGTCCAGCCAGTTGCCTAGCATCAGATGGAAAGTCATGTTGGGCTTCAGAACGGTCATGTCTCCTTCCTTGAGGCTCGTGACCGCTTCGTTCCAATCGATGCCTATGCCATAGCCGCACCGCGATTCTTTCTGAAAACCCAGCTTCTCGATTGTCCGGTTGAACGCTTGAGCGACATCGTTGCAGGTTGCCCCTGGTCGGACTTTGTCTAGCGCGGCTTCCAGGCCAGCTACCTCGGCCTCATGCAGGCGGCGCAGCCGGTCGGAGGGCTTGCCAATCGAAAAGGTCCGCATGACTGCCGCTGTATAGGTATGACGCACGCCGCCAAGTTCGAGATTGATCTGTGAGCCCTGGCGAAAGACGTCGTCGCTCCAGGTAATGTGGCTTGTTCCGGCGCGTGGTGAGGAGCACATGAAGATATTCGCGATTCCCGTTCCGTGCTTTCCATTGGCGCCGCGCGCCAAGGTCGACAGGATCTCAGCGATCGCGTCAGCTTCATGCACGCCGGGTCGTATTACGTCCGCCGCACGCATCATACCCGCATCGGCGATAGCAGCTGCCTCTCTCATCAGAGTTATCTCAAGATCGGACTTGATAGTTCGGATCCACGTGACGACATGCGTGCAATCCACGATCCTAGCGCTCGGCAGTCGCGCCTGGAAGTTGTTCGCCGCTCGCGCTGGCAACTGCCCCAGTTCAAGTCCGATCCCGCGGGTCGCAAAGTTGGCTTCCTGGAGGAAATCGATGACAGCGTCGTAACCATCTTTTTCTGGGTTGCCAATCAACGCTTCGGGATAGCCAATGATTCTGTTCCGCTCCAGAAACGTCAGATGAATAGCAGCTGGCACGTCCATAAGACGCAGGATGAACGTCGGCTCTTCTTCGTGAACCGAAATCACAAGCGCTTGCGGGACATACGCGGATCGTGCAGTGTACCCCGTTAGATAATTAATACTTCGGTCGAAGGTAACGACGAGCGCTTCGATCTCCCGCTTGACCATTTCTGACTTCACCGCGGCAAGCCTTCGCAGGTACTCCGTGCGCGGGAACACCTGCGGTCCTTTGCTGATGGTCATTGTCTTAGCTCCATTTGTGTTTTGCTATTTGAGGTCAACAAAAGTTCGACTTTGAGGCGAGCGCGCCGCCTTGTATCGGCTCTCGAAGATCGTGTCGGTCGCGCCCCCTTTTGGGGAAGCTGGTGTCGCTTGTCACCGCTCAAAGCTTGACGCCTCCAGTCAACATTGGGCCAAAACCTTCGCTTCCTCGGAGCGGCCTGCACACTGGAGAGACCTGGCTTTACACTGGAGAGACCTGGCTTTCCTCGATTGATTCTCGCGGCTGTCCACGAGCGGCGCTTCCACCACCCATTGCGTGATCTGTCGGTCCGAATTCGTTCTCTTTTGTTCCAAGGACTTCGTCGCTCGGCCCTGCGGATGCTTGCGCCGGCGCGCTCTGGACGGGATAGCTCTGTGTGCAGCCGCGCCAGCTCCAGCAAAAAGCGCTCGCGCGGAAATCATCCCGCCCTCTCCTCTTACTGGAGGCTTGACTATCCCCATTACTGGAAGCTTGACTATCCCCAAGCGCCCAAAGCTGCAAAGTTCATTTCGAACAATTAGTACTGGCCGCTGGGGATTTGCATTAGGCGATATCGCCCTTCGCAGAGCAGTAATTCTGCGCGCAAGCAGCAAAACGCGAAGCTTTACTTCGTCAACGTCCTGACCGAGCAAGCCACGAGAGCTCATCGATTTAAATTTGTCGAGAGTTGGGCTACGTTTAAGTGGCTAAGTTTTGAAAAAGGCCCCCGGCGGGCATGCCGGAGGCCTTCTTGGAGGTTAAACCTAGATTTATAGAGCCGTTCTGTTTTCTCCTTCAGCTAGTTGGACAGAAGACTTACCAGCTACGCTGAGCGCGCAGCAGCAGCACGAGACTGTTCTGGTCCTTTAGCTGATACGTAGCGCCCGGCTTGGCGATACCGGCCTGCACCGGCAAGGTCACGGTGCTTCCGCTGGCATACTTCTGGTCGAGCATCGAGTATGCGAGATCAGCCGAGAAGGTCAGGTTCTTGACCGGTGTCCAGCGCGTAATCACACCGACGACCCCGTAGTTGAAGTCGGGGTTGCAGCCAGCAACGCCGCTCGATAGCGCGAGCGTTGCGGTGAACGCGCCGCAGATGTAGCCCTTCGCCGTATTGTTGTATCGCACAGCAGCCCACGCACCGTAGACGGCGGTATTCCACTGCGGATTCCAGTTGTGAGTGTAGGCGCCGTTGAAGCCGTAGGTCGTGGTCAACTCCTGGCCAGAGCCGGCAACGAACACGGAATCGGAAACGCCAGCCAAACCGATGCTCTGATAAGCGCCGGGCAGGCCCGTACCACCATACATCGCGTAGGTATACGACGTGTACGGCTGGAAGTTGTATCCGCTTGCACCGTTTGTGTAGACACCCTGGATATTGATCGTGTCACCCGCACCGGTCGGGATATTCTTGACCGACAGTGCAAGCTGACCCGCCCAGCCCCACTTGTCGGCGGGATGACCGGTAGTTTCATCGACGCCATAGTAGCCAGTATGGTTGTCATGCGCCGCGACCGAAGCCTGGACGAGGCCCCAAGCCTGGTCGACACGAAGCGCGGCGACCAAATCCGGCGTTCGCACAGCGCCGATGTCGCCAGCACCGTACGCTCCGGTGGCGAGACCCGCCGCCGTCGCGCCGCTCACGTTCCAGATGTTGGTCGTATATCGGACGACCTGGTCCTCGGCCGAGACGCTGAACGTGATGCCTTGGCCGAAGTCAGCGGTGTAGGCGAACTGGTTCACCGCGTCCCAACCCGCGCCGCCCGGCAGGCCGTCGAAGTTGTTGCCCGGATAGTTTGTCCAGGGAGAGGAGAACTGCGACTGCGCCCTGCCGATCGTGAAACCGGCGAACTGAATGAATGCGTAGTAGATGCCGAGCGAACCACCCGTGATCGAGCCGGAGCCACTCGTGCCCACCGCATTTCCATTGTAGGACGTCGAGCCATTCACGGCACTTGTGCCGGCGCCCGCGTAGCCACCTGCGGTCCACGTAAAGGCCAGGTCGGCATAGGTGCGAACGACGCCATACTCGGTCGCCGTGCGCGTATCCATGGCGAGATCTGCACGCGATCTGCTGGTGTAATAGTTGCTGAGGCGGTTGTGGGCGGCGCCAATACCGTTGTTGGCCGTGTTGAAGATGGAGTTGCTACCCATCAGCGTTTCAGCGCGGACGTAACCACTCAGCTTGAGGCAGGTGTCGGTGCCCGGGATGTAGTAGAACCCCGCACCATACAGCGAGCAGATCTTCACATATTCGATCGCCTTCGCCTTCATCGGCAGATCGGCTGCCTGCGCCCCGGCACCTACGAACATTGCCGCAGAACCGAGGATGAGACTCTTTGTTAGTTTCATGGAAAAACCTCCAGATTGAATATCGTTTCCATCAGATCCGCCGCGACGAGCCTCACCCCATTGGGCGGGTGTTGACGGAACGACTTCGAGGCGCCCCCTCTCCGTCCCTTCCCGTATAGTTCTCGATATCAATTGCTTCAATTAATTAATTTGGAGCAGTAGTTGTTCATTGGATCTCGTTGCTATTCGGCAACAGAACCGCATTACAGTGCTAAATAAACACCAAAGAACCCCCAGGGGGCATCCCGGAGGTTCAACTTGGAGATTTCAACATGACCGCGGGCAGAAGAGGCCCTTCGGTCTGGGGAAAGAGATATCAAGTTGCTTATAAAAGTCAATTAATTTCTCGCATGACTGCCATGCCTCGTCAATTCGTGTCGAGACGTCCACGCGCATTCCCGCTAATGATGCGCGGCGCGCCTGTCGGGGCGTGCGGAGATTTGGCGGGAAGATCAAATGGGCGGAAAAGATCAACTGGATAGAGCCGTTAGGGACTTCATCTGGAACATCGTCGAAATCCACGCTCAACTCGAGGAAATACACAAAAGTTGGGGGGAGATGATGGGGCTAAGCGAACCCCAATGGTTGATCCTGATGGCTATCGACGAGCTCGACCAAGGTCGTGGGGTGGCTGGGGTAACGGTCGCAAATAAGCTGCGAATCCACCCTGCCTTCGTGACGAATCAAACGAAAAAGCTCGAGGAAATGGGGTTTTTATCTCGCGTGACATCCCCCGACGATGCAAGATTCCTGCAGATGTCTCTTACCCAAAGGGCAGAGGCGGAAATCATGAACCTGTCAAATAAGAGAGAAGCCCTTAACTCGACAATGTTCGCCGGGCTCGACGAAGCATCGTTTGATTACCTCAATAAACGACTGGCCTCGATTGCCAAAAATAGCCGATTGGCCTCTCAAAAGCTGAGTATAGGCGTTCTGTAGCCTACCCCCCCTCGATGCCGGGCCTTATCCGCACGCCCCTTCTCGATTGCCGTAGGTCGTCGGTTGGACGGAGGGAATGGGCCAATACCTTGACAATGGGCTGCCCGAACCGTGCTTGAGCTTTCGCTCCAGCCAGCCAAAGACGCAATCGTCCGAAGTCACGAAATTCTCGATTCGCTTTGAGGAAGACCAACTCGTCCGCAGCGTGACCAATTCGAGATCTACATGCGCCTTCCTGCAGTCAGCCTGTAGTTTGACCGCCTCTGACGCGCTGACCGCCCCACATCCACCGACGAGCACAAGGACCGGGCATCTCAACTGCCGCACCAATCGCGAACGACGGACGGACGCTAGATCCTCGTCTACGAGGTCTGCAGTCCCGGTCATCCAGCGGACAGATGCCAGGGTCCTGGCCCAATTCCAAAGCCCGCCGTCGCAGACTGCCGCAGCGATGCGCTTATCAGACACGGCGAAGTCCGTGGCTAGAACCGCCGACAATCCGTCTCCATAAACACCAATTCGAATGGGATCGACGTCCGGCCGACCTGACAGATAGTCCAAGCAGCAAGATAACAATGTTTCTGCTTGGCCGCGCCAGTGATTCGAGACGTCGTCGTGAGAGACAACGAGAATCGACATCCCCCGGTCCGTCACAACGGGCAAAACTCTTCTAAGTAGCGTCGTTCCGAGTTCTTCTTCATTGCTGATACAAATGACGGAGGGAACACGTAATTCTGGCCCGGCGGCGGACACAAAGTAGGCCTGAAATTCCTGATCACCGTCCGCAATTTGTACGCGCTCGAGTCTCAGTCCCATAGATCCGAGCCTCTGAATGGCCGCCTCGAATTTCGTGGAAACTTGGTCACGCTGTTGGGGGTCTTCATCAAGTCGCCTGGCGACTTCAAAGGCAGTCAGTGCGCTAAGCCAGGCTTCTGTCGCCTCATCAAACGCGCCTCCGCCAACGCGAAGGTCAGCGACACGACAATGAGCCTCTCCGATATTTGTCCACGATGTGGCCCAGACCTGCCGGCCTATGAGACGGTCGATGACGTCGAGATTGTCGAGAAATGCCGCGGCATCACGCCGCGTGGACGCAAGATCGCCTCTCACGTAATGCCAAGCTGCGCACCTCATCCAATTCGCCCCCTTGGTGCAGCTCTGCACCCCCCCGAAGATTCGCCACACTGTCAGAGTTGCTCGTGGAGATTTCTGCGAGCCGCCGCTCCGGTCTACCGATCTTTTCTTCATTGTTTGGGCAAATATTAGCGATCTTAGAAGGCGAAGTTCTCTGATTTGAGGGGCGTCCGTTCGGAAATTCTGCACGTAACGACGCGATGCGCAGCTTTTTCGCGTGGTGGTAGTTGTCGGTTTTGCACTGGACACCAAAGTTAACATCGGCGCTCGTGTGTGTTCCTTCAATCGGCGTATCCAGCAGACTTGACGAGGGTAACCTCGCCGAACCGCCGCCGCACCCGGTTGTGGCCGGTAGCGACCGGTGTGGACGCATTCGCCACGAAGATTATCCTCCCCCCTCTCTTCGTACTTCGCCACCGTCGCCCCATCGACCCCAGCGCTGGCCTGGCCAAGGCGTGGCGAGCGGCGCCTGAACGAGAAACTGCTCGCGCTGACGGAGCCAAAGCTGCTGATCATCGACGAACTCGGCTACCTGCCGCTGGAGTCCGACGCGGCGCATCTGTTCTTCCAGCTGGTCAGCCGCCGTTACGAAACCGGCGCCACGCTAATTACGTCGAACCGCAGCGTTGCCGAATGGGTTCGCGCGAAGCGAAAGAGCGGCCTCAATAAGCCGCCCGCCGCTGACGGCCCTCCGGTCGGCTCCGCCTCCCTCCGTCCTGTCAGCGGCGGAGCCAACCTTCAACCGACATCATGAACCGAGGGTGGGGCAGTTCATCATGACGCAAATGGGCAGTTCCGGATGGCATTCGACACTTCAACTCTGACGGTAGCTCCGGCAGTGCCTTGCCGCCGCCCCCGCTGGAGACCAATCGGGCCTCTTGTGTTCCGATGATTACATTCCTTGCGTGATCCGGCCATCGACCCCGACGGAGCGGCATCATCTCGCTATCGATGACGCCCCTACTGCCTTCGTGGAACGCACTCGGCCACCGCGAACATCTGCCTTTCGAAGCTCATTCCCGCGCCCCGCATGGCTCCGTTTACACTCCAGACTCGCGTTGCAGCGAGGCCCGCAAGACTCGGTTCCGGCTTGTCCGCTGCGTCTTTGGCCGATCGGACTTGCCCCCCACAAGCAATCATGGGTTCACATGACGTCCTACCAGATGGTGGTGTAGCTGGTTGAGCGAAGTTGCTCGCGAAACGAGCCATCAATAGCGCCGCAGCGAGCGAGCGGCTTCGCAGTGGTCACCGATGATTCGTCGGCAATGTTCGGGTTGCGACACCAACCCGTTCCGAGGAGCCATCGATGAACGACGACATGACGAACCTGCGCGCTCGTGGAAAAGTCCCTGATACCGATCTGTCGCGCGAGATGATCGGTTTCGCCGCCCACCGGCTGATGGAGCGAGGGCGAGGGACTGACGGGAGCGACTTACGGCGAAAAGAGCCAGGAGCACCTGGCGCAACGCAACCGATATCGCGATCGGAACTGGGAGACCCGTGCCGGCACGTTCGAGCTACGCATCCCCAAGCAGCGCAAACGCTCCTACTTCCCCGGCTCCCTGGAGCCGCGGTGGATGGCCGAGAAGGCGCTCACGGCAGTGGTGCAGGAAGCCTACGTCCAAGGCGTCTCGACGATCTGGTGCAGGCCATGCGCATGAGCGGCATCTCCAAGAGCCAGGTGTCGCGGTTGTGCGCCGAGATTGACGACAAGATTGAGGACTGCAGTGGCCGCTCGAAGGCGCTTGGCCCTATCTATGGATCGACGCCACCTACGTGAAGGTTCGCCAGAACGGGCGCATTGTCTCAGTCGCGGTCATCATCGCGGTCGGCGTCAACGGCGTCGGTCGCGAGCGGACGCGACCGTTGAACGTCTGCCAACGAAGCTTGTCAACGCGCAAAATGCTCGAGTAGTGGTTCTTGATCAGCTTGGGCCAGCTGCGTCTGAATGCGCCTGTATTGAAAACCGAGAGAGTGTCTCAGATCGATCTTGGCTGCTTGAAGGTTCTGGGGTGGTCTTCGCCCGGCTCCGCAAGAACAGACTTAATCATCGAACTTTGGTTCTCCCTATAAGACGCAGAATTTCGGCTAGATTAGCTAGCCTCTTCGAAGAATTCCGCCCCAATCGGCGCTATGGTTGATCCATGACCTTGCACATGCCCCCACGCTCTCTCGGTATCCTACACCTCGAACGCGGACTTCCGCCTGGGGCCACGCCGCCGACCCCAGCCCCTGGCTCAATACTGAGTTCGGCGACGTTCGACTTTCCGATCATCTCGGAAACTGTCGCGGGAGCTTGGGTAGAGAACGTCGTCCGTGGCGATCCGGCGCTTGAGCCGGCATTTATTGCGGCCGCCCGGCGGCTGGTCGAACGGGGCGCCGTCGCGATAAGCTCGACCTGTGGCTTCTCTATCCGGCATCAACCGGCGGTGGCGACATCGGTAAGCGTGCCCGTGATAATGTCGAGCCTGCTTCTATTACCGGCCCTGCTCCGTCAGCTGCCACCACGCGCCAAGATCGCGGTCCTGACCTATGACTCGACGTGTTGTAGCGAAGATTTGCTCGGGATCGAGGATCGTGCCGAGCGGGCAAGGATCGTGATCGGTGGCATCGAAGGGGGCAAGTTCTGGCATGACGAGCTGAAGCGTCCGGCGCCACCGCTTGATGTCGCAGCGATTGAGACAGATGTAGCCGCCTGCATCGCGCGTCTCCGTTCCGCACATCCGGAGATCGCAACCATCTTGTTCGAATGCGCGGCGTTTCCGATTGTCGCTCCGGCGATTCGCCGGATTGCGAAGTTGCCAGTGTATAGCATCACCGACCTCTGCCGAATGACGATGGCATCTATAGCCTGACATCGTTCCTAAAGCACAGGGAGAATGGGAGCCGCGAGTTCAGGGTTAGGTTAAATGGAGAGCGCATTCCGCCAAGACCGCCTTCGCGGGGAGCCTAATGTGGCCGCTTTCCGCTCTACTTCACCGGACCGATTGTGAAGTTCAGTCTGGCAATAGCGCGGCAGTGGACTTCTTCGGGACCATCTGCCAGGCGCATAGTGCGCGTGGACGCATAGTCACGGGCAAGCCCGGCCTCATCGGAGGCGGCGCCGAACGCATGGATTACCTGATCAATGATCTTCAGCGCCATTCGCGGGGCAGGTTCCGAGCTCCGTGCAGAGCGGCATGAAGAAAGCCCTGCAAGAATCTCGATGGCGCCGATCCGGGCTGTCGCGGGCCGTCGAAATGCGGTGCCAAGTATGCGCGCGCCATTGATTGCTTGGACAAGGATCGCGACGATCTGATGGCGTTGTATAACTTCCCTGTCGAGCCCTGAGCACTTGCGGACCACCAATCCGATCTCGAGCATGTTCGCCACGGTGGGGCACACGCCGCCGAGCGCCAAGCTGATAGCGCTCAAACTGATCGATGCGTCAGCCCAGTTGAGCGCTGGAGCGCCCCGCAGGAGTAGCAGAATTCAAATCCCGCTTCCCGCGAGGACCCCGCTCAGCCAGTAATTGCGATAAAGCTCATTGCGTCCGCCATGTAAGAAAGCGCTCCTGGACATGATCTCCATTGGTCTTGCCGTCGGGGCGCTTCTCCACGAGCCAGTTGGCGTCATCAATGATGCACTTCACAGCGTTTTGCGGATCTACGCTGACCAGCGGGATAATTTTGGGCGGCAGGTACTTGACCTGATTTGCATTTGGCCCAGGGTAACCGGTCGCCTGCGTCCACGCGGCCGCAATCTGCGCGCGGTTCAAGAAGGCGAGCAGCTTTTGCGCATTCGCCGTGTTGGGGCCGCCGTTCAGAATCGTCATGTAAGTGTAAGTGAGGTAGCACCCCTCCCAGACAAATTTGATAGGCGCTCCCTGGTGGATCGCGGAGATCAGACGGCCATCGAAAGCGTCCGCCATAGTATATTCTTTGTTGATCATGAGTTGTGTCGCCTCACCGCCCCCGGTCCACCACTTGGCAACATGCGGCTTGATCTCGTTCAGCTTCGCAAACGCGCGATCGAGCTTGTCATCTGTCAGGGGCCAGATATCCTTGTGTGCGACACCGTCGGCCAGGAGCGCAAATTGGATGGCGTGCTTACCGCGAAAGTCAAGCCCTCTTGGTCCCGGAAACTTCTTGATGTCCCAAAAATCCGCCCAGTTTTGTGGGCCGGCTTCCGGAAAGACGCGCTGGTCGTAAGAAAGCACGAGCCCGGACGCAAGTCCCACGACCGCGTCTTTGAAACGCGTATGCGGCGGCGTGCCCTCAAGCGCTTCTTGATCCCAGAGGCTGTAATCGATTGGCTTGAACATCCCGGCTTCGTGCATTGCCGGATAGGCCTCCGCCTCGATATAAGCAGTGTCCCAATCGACGCGGCCAGCCTGGTGCATCGCCTTGACCTGGGAAGCGGCCAAATCGCCCACCACATCCACGACTTTTATTCCGGTCGCCTTCGTGAACGGCTCGTAGACCGCTCGCCGAACACCTTCGGTAAATGAGCCGCCATAGCTGAAGACGACGACTTCGCCGCTGCCGGCGAGCTTTTCCTGGGCCCAGGCATTAGTGGGCTTTGCAACAAATGGTGCGGCGAGCAGGGTCGCCGCCGACTGAAGTACTAGGCGGCGGCTCGCGCCACCGACTGAATGTTTCCCGGAATCCGATTTGGTCATGGCGTTCTCCTCCTAGTATGCAGAACTACGGTGTTCAGCCTATGATTATGAGCGTAGCTAATCCGACTCGCACAAAGAGCGCACAAATCGGTGGGAATCGAAGAAATTCTGCAAAGGTCACCGCCGAGGCGTGGCTTTGTATACATCACGGTGCCGATGTATCCCGTCCCGGTGACCGCGCAGACCTATGCCATTTTGATGGTAGCGGCCCTCTATGGATGGCGGCTGGGCACGTTGACGGTAATGGCATGGCTCGGCGAAGCGGCAATCGGAATGCTCGTTCTTGCAGGCGGCGCCGGCGGCCTCGCCGTTTTCGCCGGCCCGACCGCCGGCTCCATCTTCTCTTGGGCCCTGATCACTGCGCTCGTCGGCTGGCTTGCCGAGCGCGGCTGGAACGGCAAACGCCCGACTCTGGCATTTGCCGGCATGCTCGTTGCCAGCCCCTTTGCCTCGCCTGGGTGCTGCATGGCCCGCCGCGTTCATCGGGCCCGAAAAGGCGGTCACCGCGGGCGGTCTGCCCTTTCTTCCCGGCGACTCCCTCAAATCCGCCTTGGCCGCGGTCGCCCTGACGTTGCTCATGCGCAAAGTCGGGGCGTGACGGTCCGTCTGCGCGCCCATCACCTGCTCTGCATCCTCACCTATGTCGGCAAGTGCTATAGCGCCAGCTCTACCGCCAACTATGACGTGATCGCGGGTGACATGCTCCCCTGAAATGTCCTCGCTTTGAGGTTAGCCTGTTGTCCGGATGACGAGACTGGCAACGAAGCGATCGAGATTTTCCGACGAGCAGATCATCGGCATTTTGAAGGAGCACCAGGCGGGGCTTTCGGCGACGGAGCTTTGCCGCAAATACGGAGTGAGCGACGCGACGTTCTACAAGTGGCGCTCGAAGTATGGCGGCATGGATGTGTCGGAGGCGAAGCGGCTGAAGAGCCTCGAGGAGGAAAACGGCAAGCTGAAGCGTCTGCTGGCCGACGCCATGCTCGACGTCTCGACCTTGCGCGAGATGCTCGGAAAAAACTTCTGACGCCTGGGTCGACGAGGACCGCCGTGACCTGGGCGATCGAGAGCAAGGGCTATTCGCAGCGCCGCGCCTGCCGGCTCGTCGGCATGGAGCCGCGGGTTTACCGCTATCGCTCGAGCCGACTGGACGATGCGGATCTGCGCAGGCGGCTGCGGGAGTTGGCCGCCGAACGCCGGCGCTTCGGCTATCGCCGGCTGCACCTTCTGCTGAAGCGCGAAGGCGTGGCGGTGAACTGGAAGAAGCTCTACCGGCTCTATCGCGAAGAGCGGCTGACGGTGCGCAAACGCGGCGGCCGCAAGCGCGCGCTCGGTGGACCGAGTTCCAGTTGCCGAATGCGGCCGGAAGGTCACGCCAAGGCGATCCGGTCCTCGTGATCCAGAAGATACCGTCCAGAACCCTGCGATCATCCTGCGGCCGTCGACCACCCCGAGATCGGTTCTCTATCCGGAATGGCGCAAAGAGCGCCCATTCCTCGTCGCTCATCAGGCTTCGAATCAACGCTGACCTCTTCAAAGGACAGCCTTGAATCATGCGTCAGAGAATTTCGGAATCCTGTTTGTCCATACCACCTGGTCTCGGACCTGAGTTGGAGAGGTCAACACAGCATTTGTTAGCCGCCGATACGCTCAGGATAGTGCGCTCTTGAGATCGAAACTCTCGTCCGCGGCTCTTTCCGGAGTGAGTGAACGGTCCATCCCGAGCAGGCGCCGGCCAAAGATGTGATCCGATGCGCGGTTGACCGACTCGATGCCCACAAGCTTGCCGGATTTATAGCAAAACACTGAGAACGCCTTTCGCGCGGGATCGCCGCGCAGAACAACTTGGTCATAGCCGGTTGTCAATCCCGCAATCTGCAGCTTGCTGGCGCCTTGATCGCTCCAAAACCAGGGTTGGCCGTCATAGAGCTTCCGGTCGCCGGCCAAGCGTGCCGCCACGCAGCGCGCGTGATCCATGGCATTCTGCACGGACTCCAACCGCAGTGAGCCGCCAAATCGCGAGCTGGCGAACAGCGCGCAATCCCCGATCGCTGAGATGTTCGGATCGGCGGTCAATAGGTATTCGTCGACGACGACGCCTGACGCAACCGGCAGACCAGATTCCGCTGCGAGCTCAATGTTCGGCAGAACGCCGACGCCGACCACGACCAAATCGGCCGCCAAATGCCGACCGTCACGCAATGAGACGCCCGTCACCTTGCCTCCATCAGCCTCAATGCCGGTGGGGTGCACGCCGAGATGAATGCGGATGCCAGCCTCGCGGTGCTGCGACTGGAAGTAGTCAGATAACTCGGCCGTCACGACGCGCGCCATGACGCGCGGCGCGAGCTCGATCACGTCGACCTCCAAACCTTTGACGCGCGCGACGGTGGCGAACTCAAGCCCGATGAATCCCGCGCCGATAACTACCACGCGCTTTCTGGATGGAAGAAGGTCGCGCAAGGCCGAGCTTTCATCGAGGGTGCGCAGATATCTTACATCGGGTAGGTTGGCGTTTGGCAGATCCAGCAGGCGATTGCGGGCACCCATTGCCAGCACCAGGTGGTGGTAGTCGAGCGAGGCGCCGGACGCAAGAAACAGCTTGCGGTCCAGCCGGTCAATCGCGACGACACGGCTTGGGACCAATTCGATGCTCGCTTCACGATAGAAACTCTCGGGCCGGAAAAGGAGGCTGTCCTGGCCTACGGAGCCATTGATATAACCTTTCGAGAGCGGCGGCCGCTGATATGGCGGATGCGTCTGTTCATCAATAAGACAAACACGCCCCTTGTATCCGAACTGGCGCAAGGATGCGGCGACGTGAAAACCTGCATGGCCCGCGCCGACGATAATAACCGGTCCGTCCGTCATCGAATTAGCCGCAGGAGCCCACCACAGAAGCTACCCATGTCGTCTTCTCACCAATTTGGCTTGCGGTCCTCGCAGGCGGCGGCACTCGAAGCGAGTCAAGCTTTGCCCTCAGCCTTGTGGGCCGGAAGGCCTTGAAGTAAAGGTTCATCAGCCGGTGACGGAACCGATTCCTTAGGACCTCTCTCCGTACTGGCTAGACTGGTTGACCTGTTAACTCGATGGCGATGCTGCATCTGCATGGGTCAATATTGGCTGTCTGGGACGTACACGATCAGGCCCTCAAGATCGGCGCTCACGTTAATCTGACACGATAGCCGGCTGTTTGCCCGTCGCGGACTGGCCACGAGATCGAGCATCTCGTCCTCGAGCCCGTCCATTGTTTCCAGTCTGTTGATATGATTTTCGTCGACATAGACATGACAGGTCGCGCACATCGCGTTGCCACCGCATTCCCCCACGATGCCCTCGACGCCATTCAACACGGCACCCTGCATCACGCTGGTACCGCTCTCGATGTTAAGGGAGCTTCGGGTGCCGTCTGCGGCCACGTAGTGGATGAGGGTCATTTCGGTTAAATTACTCGCGGATAGTTGCCACGCCCTTGCGATAGAAACGCCTTGGCGAGCTGAATCGTCACCACTTCAAAGCCGCCCCCGCAGGATCGACTGACCCGAAAGCGAAGCCGGCCGGCAGAAAACGTTCGCGGGTGGCCGGCGGCGTTCGACCGTTGCCAAGACCTGAGCTCCGCCGTTAACGAGCAGCGCGTCGGCCTCGTTGTGGTCAAGTAGGATTATGTCGCCGTCGCCATTGACAGTGAATAGCACCTCGCCACCGCCCTCCTGATTGCCGATCTGCCACCAGCGCCGCGCTAAAAAAACTTCGTCCGGCCAGGCGAGCATCGCCAACGCACGGCGATTCTCGCAATTGACCACCTCGAGACCGAGTTCTTCCTCGACCGCTCCGCCCGCACGTTGTACGAGCTTAGCAAGATAGGTAGTCCTGCCGGCCCGCTCCTCAGCATCGATCTGTGTCTCGACGATGACGACGAACATAAATGCTCCAATGGCAACAGCTTGATTCGTCCGACCTTCTGCACGGACGTAACAGTATCAGCCGTTACGGGAATGATTGCAGCTCTTGCAACGGTTTTTCTTCGGGACCATGTCGCCGCTTCCTTCCCGTGGCTGCCGTCGACGGCCGACCACGGCTCGGTCAATAAGGCGCTCAGCCTCCACCCAGGCTCACGCGCACCTCGCCATCGACAACCTTCACTCTGCATTTACGCAGACGCATCTCCTTCGGAGCAAGGCAGCCCCCCGTGACCAGATCAAACTCGAGCCCGTGCCACGGGCAGATGAGGATTTCACCATCCCGGCTCCAGTGGAATTTCCAGCCCGTTGTGGCGTTGCAGCTCATCTCGCCGCCCACCGGGCCGGCGCATACCGGCCCGTATTGATGCGGGCAAACATTGATCAGAGCATGTAGATTGCCATTGACGTTGAACACCCCAACTTCCTGCGAGCCCACCTGAACAATCTTGTGCGAACCGGGCGGAAATTCGCTTGCCAGGCCGACTGGATACTCGACCGGCGTCCGAGGCGACTGCAGCGTCTTCGTCTGGGCTTCGGCAGCGCGCTCGGTCATCTCGTGATTGTCGCTCATGCTCGCTGTTTCTCCCTTTTCGTGAGCCTCTCGGGCATCGGCAGATTGAAGAGGCTGAGCGCGTTCTCGCCCATGATCTTGCGCCGCTGCTCCTGCGTCAGCGGCAGCCGCGCTAGACCCCTCGGATGGTCGAAGTCGTGGTGCGGCCAGTCCGAGGCGAACAATGTGCGTTCAGCGCCGCCGTAGTGCTCCATCGTCTCGACCAGGTGCTTCGGATTAACCGGCTCCTCCAGCGGCTGCGTGGCAAACCACATCTGCCGTTTCATGTAATCGCTCGGCCGCTCCTCCAGGAATGGCACCTCCCGGCGCATCTCCTGGTGATAACGGTCCATGCGCCACATCATGTAGGGCACCCAGCCGACGCCGGCTTCGGTGAAGACGATCTTGAGCTTCGGGTAGCGCGCTGGCACGCCGGTGTGCATCAAGCTCGTGAGGTTCGCCATCATCGCAAAGGCGTGCCCCAATATTTGGCGCCCGAAGTGGTTATCGAACTGATTGAGTTGAGTAGGGAAGACCGGCGAGACCACCGTCACACTGTGCAGCATGACCGGAAGGTTCGCCGCCTCGGCGGCAGCCAGAATACTGTCGTAGCGGCGATGGCCCCAGAGCGGCTCGACGCCGGCGGTGGGCAGGTAGACGGCGACGACGCCCGGCGTACCAGCGTAGCGCTCGATCTCCTTGGCTGAGTCCTCCGGGTTTTGCGGACAGGCCATGATGGCGCCGTAAAGACCGCTACCCTCGCGAAGCCACTCGGCTACCAGCCAACGGTTGTAGGCACGCGCCACGGCTGTGGCGTAGTCGGCGTTCGCCAGAAGCGCAAAGAGAAGCAGGTGATCCGGCAGCAGGACGCCGTAGTCGACACCCAACGCATTGAGCTCGACGCGCATCGCTTGCGGCGTGTTAACACTCCTATGCCCATGGCCACCGGGCAGCGGCGGACACTGATTGAAGAAGGGCGAGTAGCCGGGGATGTTCAGGTAGTAGGGGTGCGGGTTTTTACCGAGGATCTCAAGCGACTTGCGCCACGGCATTTCGCAATAAGGTGCCAAGTACTCCGGAAGATCGTTGACGTGAACGTCACAATCCACAACGACCATTCCATCTGGCGCCATTTGGCTGGTTTGTACAGACATGGCTCAAATTCCTCCATCATGTAGAATATTTGATGATCTCATCGACCTCGAACTTGCCTTAGCAAGCCGTACCGGCCCTAATACGGCGACATCGAGTCTCCTTGTGCCGCCTGCTACCTCCTATAAAGGCCGCATTCATTCTTCGCTATCCTAGCACAATGGCCGCATTTGCCCGCCGCTTTCGAACACTTGAGGAGCTTTTACCACCTGGCGAAACAGGGAAACCGTCAAATTCTGTTTGGCCGCGCGTAAATTCGGTGGATGGCCAAGGTTTGACGCAGCATTTCTTCGTGGAATTGCCTTAGGCGATAACGTGACCCACCCGCGAGAACCTGCTGCCCTGTCGAGGGCCGAAGAATGGAAACATGGCGATCAGGCATAGAGTGTCCAGCAAATATCTTGCTTGATGAGGAGCTCGACATCCTCAAATGCGATGCGGGCTCCTTCCGCGGAGCTATTGGGAAAGTGGGTGATGACGGGTTGAGAGGGGGGCGCATCGAGGCGGGTATCGAGCCTGCCAGAACCTCTCAAGGAGAGCGGTGTGCGATGAGCAAGACTCATCCTGAACTTCCGTCAGCCTGCGCAGTTCGACGGGTCGCGACAACCGCATATTAGCATGTTCGTCGAGGGCGTGTTGTGGATCGTGCGGACTGGTGCGCCGTCGCGCGATCTGCCTGAACGGTGAATGGAACAGCGCATTTTCGGCCCTTCGGTCGGTGGTGGTCCGCTTCTTCCTGGCGGTAGGCTAAGCCGACGATGCGCCGCAAGCCCAAGCGCTCGTTGAGAGGCTTTCAGCCGAGGTCGTGATGGCCGATGCGGCCTACGGCTCCGATGCGTTCCGAACCGCTATTGCCGCCACGGCCGCCCAGGCGGTCATTCCAAACAATCCCTCGCGGACGAAGAAAATATCGCTCAACAAGAGCCCATCTATGCCGAGCAACACCTGATCGAATGCTGCTTCTCGAAACTCAAGCAATTCAGACACGTCGCCACACGCTTCGAAAGGGCCGCCTGAACTATTCCGCCGTCGTCGCAATCGCTGCAATCCTGCTCTGGCTAAGGTAATTGTCCACACCGCCTAGCTAGTCCACGGTGCCGATGTGCGAATGGATGCTGCCGGGCAGACCTCACTGCTCAAGCGCCTGCATATGCTGCAGCACTAGTTAGGGCGTCGACGGTTCTCGCCTGGGCTTGGCGCAACAGGTCTTTGAGTTTTGCGATGGCCATCTCGATCGGATTGAGATCGGCGCTATAGGGCGGCAGGAACAGAAGGCGCGCGCCGGCGCCGGGGATGAGACGCGCAGCCGCTTCATTCTTATGGCTCGACAGGTTATCGAGGATCACCGTGTCGCCTTCGCGCAGCACCGGGACGAGGATTTGCTCGACATAGGCGAAGAAGCACTCGGCATTGATCGGCCCATCAAGCACAAAAGGCGCAATCAGCCCCTCACAGGTCAGGCCGGCAAGAAAGGTGGTCGTCTTCCAATGTCCGTGCGGCGCATGGCCGAAGGCACGTGCGCCGACGTCGGCCCAGGCGTAGCGACGCGTCATCGCCGTCGTCGTCCAAGTCTCCTCGAGGAAGATGAGCCGGTCGCCGAGACTGCTTTGCGCGCACTGGCACGCTTGCCGGCGCTCAGCGACGTCGGACGATCCTGTTCGCTGGCGTGCACGGCTTTTTTTGAAGCTGATCCTCTCACCGGCAAAGAAGCGCGACAGCATCGACTTGTGGGCTTCGACGCCATGCCTGCGACGCAGGCGCTCGGCGATCGCATCAAGCGTCAGATCGTTCTCCTTGCCCCCGAAGTTCCAGGAGCCAATCCCGATGCGGCTTCAGCACTGAACGCCGGTCCCCGCCGGTCGGCAAAGCCGCCGTGCCGTGCGTCTCCTCGAACGCCTTCACCCAGCGGATCGCGCTCGCGATTCCGACCCGGAATATCCGAGCCGCCTCGTTCCGCGAAAGACGATCCTCAACGACGGCCTTGATCACTCGAATGCGAAGAGCCTCTCCATGCGCCATCCTCGCCGGCCTCCTCCCGGCCTCAAGGATGAATCACGCTTCGCTCCCTTTGGGGATCCCTACGATTCAATTCAACCCAACTGGCGCTAGTCATCTGGAACGCAAGTTCGTCACATTAGTTGATAGCTCGAATCTCTACAGAGGAGAGTGCTCGTGGCGAATGCAGGTGAGCGAGGCCGGCCGATCGCGCCGCTGGTTCTTAGCCCGCAGGAGCGGGCTTACTTGGAGAGGCAGGTTCGTCGTCATCGCGTTGCCCGATCGCTATCTGAGCGCTGCCGCGCGATCCTGCGGTGCGCGGATGGCTTGCCAAGCAAGTCGGTAGCTGCCGAACTCGGCCTTCACGAACACACGGTTGGTAAGTGGCGCCGCCGATTTTTGAAGGGCCGCTGTGATGGCCTGCTTGACGAAGCCCGCCCTGGCCGTCCTCGAACCATCAACGACGATCAGGTTGCTGAGGTAATCGAGCGGACATTGCGTACGACGCCGCGCGACGCGACGCACTGGTCGATCCGCTCGATGGCCGCCGAAACCGGCTTTTCTCACACCACGATCCGCCGAATGTGGACGGCGTTCGGCTTGCAGCCGCACCGCAGCCAGACATTTAAACTGTCGAGCGATCCCCTATTCGTCGATAAGGTGCGCGATATCGTCGGGCTTTACCTGTCCCCACCGAACCGAGCCCTTGTCCTCAGCATCGACGAGAAGAGCCAGATCCAGGCCCTGGATCGCGAGCAGCCGGTCCTGCCGATGATGCCGGGCGTGCCGGAACGTCGCACCCACAGCTATGTGCGGCATGGTACGACCACGCTGTTTGCCGCGCTCGATGTCGCCTCCGGCTTTGTCATTGGCAAATGCTATAAGCGCCATCGGGCGGTCGAGTTCTTGAAGTTCCTCAAAGAGATCGACGCTCAAATCCCTGAGGGGCTCGCTGTCCATATCGTCATGGACAACTACGCCACCCACAAGACACCCAAGATCAAAGCGTGGCTCGCTCGCCGGCCGCACTATCATGTCCACTTCACGCCGACTTCCGCGTCATGGATCAATCAGATCGAGCGCTGGTTCGCTGAGCTCACCAGAAAGCAAATCCAGCGAGGTGTTCACACCTCCGTCAGGCAACTCGAGGCCGACATCCGTACCTTCATCGAACTGCACAACAATAACCCGAAGCCCTTCAAATGGACAAAGTCCGCAGACCAGATCTTGGCTTCCGTCAAACGCTTCTGCCACAAAGCCCAGCAGACTTTATGTGGCGAACTTTAGATTCACGTGACTAGAGCGAAGACTCCTTATTGATCTCTTCGGGCATGACGCGGCCGCCGACACTGCGCAGCGCCGCCGCCGGGCCCATCGGCGTGAAAAGGTCCGTCGCGTAATCCATCCGGTTGAATCGCTTGCGTCCCAGCTGGGGCCCATTACGGTCGAACCGCAGGCCGAGGTTAAAGAGCTTGCCGTCGCGCACCTCGGCGGCCGCATTCTTCAACGTCTCCGGCCCAATGTGATTAAGCGCACCGCGCTGGTCCGCTTCGCCTCATCGCCCCCAGTTGCGCAGCTTATCGGCCAGATAGTCAAAATTGACGGGCCGCATGGCAGCCTCCTTTCCAAGTTGGAAATCCTTGACGAGCACCCCGAAAATGAGATTTCGGGCCCACCCACGATTTCTTCTGCCTTTGCAAATTTGCTTCGTGCTCCGGTGAAGACACCCATACGGATATTTCCACTCACATTTGCGGGCTCATCTCCATGCCCCGCCAGAATATTACGGGCCCCACAGAGTCGAAGCTGCTCTAGTCAAGTGGACGCAATATCGAAAACCTGCAGCCAACTGGAAGACGATGCAGCTTTTTCACGTGCCCAGCGTTGGGCCTCAGGATGTTTTAGCAATCAAAGGCAGGTTTACCTTTTCAGGGGAGGCGTGACGCCCCCCTCCGGGCCGAGATCAGCGCGAGACTAAATCCGCGCCGTCGGGGTCTGCTCAATTCTCTAGCTTGCAATCTGCGGCGCACGGCCGACTCTTGCAGTATTTATCCGCGGGATACGAAATATTCGTCGCATCCGATGCTGAAATGATTTTAATATTGGTCGTTTCCCGCGAGGGGCTGGCCTAGCCGTCGGTTGAGCCGACTGCCGCGATCTGTTGTTGGCCCATGTGGAAGGAAGGTCCGATAGATGAACCATATTCAGCTCAGTCAACGGAAGCTCCCGATTGTTTCGCGGCGGCCGAACCAGGCGTTCTACGGCGCGCCCGTTGGTATCCTGAGTCTTGAGCGGACGGGCAGCGATACCTTCGACCGCCCCTTCATTCCTGGGACCGTCGGCAACGCCAGCACTTGGAGTGTGCCTGTTCGTTACAAAACCATACCAAGTCTTTCCTTTAGCAAACTTGTCTCACCCGATGGCGACGATTACGCGTCGGCCGCGGTCCAGGCGGCTGTCGAGCTCGTGCGCGAGGGCGCTCAAATGATTACGGCGCACTGCGGATTCATGATCCGATATCAAGACCGTGTCCGCGCTGCCGTCGACGTACCCGTGCTCCTTTCTCCTCTTCTTCTCATTCCATTGCTCGGACAGATGCTTCCGCGCAACAAAGCGATCGGTATCATCACCGCAGAAGCGCGCTCGTTGACTCCAGAGGTGTTAGAATCGGCTGGGTTACCTGCCAGCTCCGACCGTGTGGTAGTAGCCGGCCTAGAGAATGCGCCTTGCTTCGCGGCTTTTCTTACCGCTAGCGGCGACCTCGACGTTGGCGCCGTCGAGAAGGAAACGGTTGACACCGCGGTCGCTCTCCTGAACGAGCGGCCCGACATCGGGATGCTGCTCTTGGAATGTTCAGAGTTGCCGCCCTATGCGGCCGCGGTTCAACGAGCTACCGGCGTCCCGGTCTTCGATTTTACCTCGATGGTTGAGTTTGTCATTGGCGGGTTGATACGAAAGCCATTCACCGGAATCGACTAAGTTGCGGTCTCATTGAGTTGCGAGACAGAGGTAGGATGAGAGCGGAAAGAGAGCGACAAGGAAGTTTCCTGGCTAACTTCTCGAAGTGCCTTGGGACCCGCCGCAATTGCTTGATTTTGAAGAAGAATCGCTCGATCTATTGCTGATGATTGGGCGGCCCAACACGTTCTGACGGTTGGTCGGAGGGCACGAAGGCGGGGCAGATGGAGTGGTCGATCACATGTTGCGTCATCTATTCGAGGCGGCGAGCTCAGGGCTCTCCGGTCAGCAAACCGCGACGCACTTAGACCCCTCAAGAAAACCTCCTGCGGCGCAAAAGCGAGAACGTCGCTTCACTCGCTTGTAGTGGTGCGATAGATTGTGGCGCGTGCATTCAGCGTGCATCCCAAGACCATCGCAGTAATTCTTTGGCGGCAAGGGGCACAGCAGGATTTCGTCCCAATATATATTGTCTCGGCTGTTTGAGGAGACTTCGCTCTTTATAGCGCGTCGCTTTTGCACCAACTGCCCAAGTCCACCAAGCTCGCTATCGTGACAGCCAATTCGAGTCAGCTGAGCGAAGATTTGCTCGGGGTTCGGGACCCTGGGGACCACTCAAGGATCGTCATCGGCGGCATAGAGGACGGTGAGGTATGGAGAATGTGGCTTGAGCGCCCGATCCGGACAAGCGCCGCATTGCTCGAAAACGAGGTAATCGCGTGGCCCCAGCAACTGCGCGTCGCGCATCCTCAAATCGGCGCGATCCTATTCGAGTGCCGGCTTTTCCGTCAACGGCGCTGCCGGTCCGTCGGATCACGAATCTGCCTGTCTACGGCGCAGACAGCATTGCACGCATGACGGCAGCGTCCGTCTCCTTGCGACCTCATCCCAAGTTAGCAAACTTGTGTCACCCGATGCCGACAATTGCGCGTCGGCCGCGGTCCAGGCGGCTGTGGAGCTTGTGCGCGAAGGCGCACAACTGATCACGCGCCGAGGATTCATGACCCGATATCAACACCATGTCCCCGCGGGCCGTCGATGTACCCGTGCGCCTTTCCCTCTTGTTCTCATTCCATTGCTCGGACAGATGCTTCCGCGCAACAAAGCGATCGGTGTCATCACCGCACAAGCACTCTCGTTGACACCAGATATGTTAGAAGCGGCTGGGGTGCCGCAGGTCCGACCGTGTGATAGTAGCCAGCATAGAGAATGCGTCATTGTTTCGCCGCGGCTTTTCTTACCGCTAGCGGCGACCTCGACGTTGGCGCCGTCGAGAAGGAAACGGTTGACACCGCGGTCGCTCTCCTGAAAGCGCGGCCCGACATCGGGATGCTGCTCTTCGAATGTTCGGAGTTGCCGCCCTATGCGCCCGCGGTCCAACGAGCTACCGGCATTCCGGTCTTCGATTTTGCATCGATGGTTGAGTTTGTCATCGCGAAGTGCGTTGCGACCCACCGCAATTGCTTGATCTTAAGATTCGCTCGATCAGTTGGTGGCCCAACACGCTCTGACAGTTGGCCCGAGCACGCGAAGGCGGGGCAGATGAAGTGGTGGATCACGTGTTGCGTCATCTACCCTGACGGGAGGCCCGAGGAGTAATAGGTTATCAGGTCGCGTAATCCGGGCTGATGCGGTCGAGGCGGCGCTTTAGTGCCGTCCAAGGGCGCAGGCTCCTATTGTACCCTTCTTCATGAAACTGCTTCGCCGTGTGAGCGGCGACATTGTCGGAGGGTAGGGCGACCCTTTGTCCTCCTTGCGTGGCCGCGATCTGGATACGACAGGATTGCTCCAAAAGATACATGTTGAGGAAGGCTTCCGAGACGGTGCGTCCGACCGTGAGCAGGCCATGATGTTTCAGGATCATTACGTTCTTGTTACCCAAATCACGCACCAAACGTTCGCGCTCGCCAAGATCGATCGCAACACCCTCATAGTTGTGATAGGCAATACCCCCGTAGAAGCACATTGATTTTTGGTTCAATGGTAGTAGCCCCTGCTCCTGCGCGGCCACCGCCATGCCGGCCAGAGTGTGAGTGTGCATGACGCACTGAGCGTCGTCACGGCTCATGTGCAAGGCGGAATGGATGGTGAAGCCTGCGTTGTTAATTTTGGACTCATCCTCGCTCTGAATGGCCTGCCCCTCTGGGTCGACGACTACAAGGCTCGAAGCTGTAATTTCCTCGAACAGCATGCCATACGGATTCAAGAGAAAGCGATGCTCCTTGCCCGGCAGTCGCGCTGACAAGTGCGTTGAGATCAGATCGTCCATTCCGAAATGGGCAATGAGGCGATAGGCCGCGGCCAGATCACAACGGATGTCCCATTCCTCGGCAGCGTCATTACGCATATTCGCCTCTCCTTGAGAAAACAGCTCGACCACTTGTGAACCGTGGAACACTAGTGCGAACCCGGAGCCAAATTCACCGATGAATGTCATCGGGCTGCGGATATTCTGCATTTGATAGAGAAAATCGAAACTCTTCGCTCACCCCGGCGGTCGATAGGTGAGGTGCTCAGAGGCGTGTGCTTCCGAGAGCACAACCTGGCGGTCTTGGAGAAACAGCCCCACACCCCGAGGTCAGCATGGGTCAAAGGCGATAGCTTTACTTGGTTCCAAAAGTGTTGTCACTCGAGCACTCGGGGACTGCGACATTTGAGCGAGAGGCCACCGGGGGAGCGGGCCTTTTCGGCGCCAGGTGCGAATGTTGCTTCAGCAAAATTCGTGGCATTTGAGCTGCTGCCAGTTTGATGGACACCGAGATTAGGTATTTCATGAAGCCGGAGGTGAGCGTTGAAGAGACGAAAGTTCTGTCGCGAGTTCAAGGTCGAGGCGATCAAGCTTGTCAGGGAACGCGGGGTATCGGTGGCGCAAGCCAGCCGCGACCTGAACGTGCACGAGAACGTCTTGCGCAAGTGGGTCAAAGAGTTCGGCTCCGATCCGGCGCAGGCCTTTCCCGGTCATGGACAGATGAAGCCGGAGCGGCAGGAGATCGAGCGGTTGCGCCGTGAGGTCGCCAAGCTGAAGGCCGAGCGGGATATTCTAAAAAACTGTCCAGCGCCGTTGTGCGCCTGCGCGGGGTAGAAACAGCCCTGGGCTATCCTCTGTGGCCGGGAGGGTAGCGGCCTACCCACAATCGGATGGAGATTTGCATGTCCAAAAGGGCGAGCAGCGACCACCCGGAATTGAATCCGGTCAACGTCGGCGCCGCGGCCATCGACATTGGATCAAAAATGCGCATGGCAGCGGTCGACCCAGTCTGCACTGACGCGCCAGGTACGCGCGTTCGGCACCTTCACTTGGGACCTGCATGATCTGGCGAACTGGCTCAAAGCCTGCGGCGTGACCAGTGTCGCGATGGAATCCACCGGGGGTCCATTGGATTCCAGCGTACGAGATTCTCGAGCAGCGCGGGTTCGTGGTCATTCTGGTCAACGCGCGTTACGCCAAGAACGTGCCTGGGCGCAGGACAGATGTCAGCGATGCGGCATAGCTGCGCCAGCTCACATTCCTACGGTCTGTTACGAGGGAGCTTCCAAGCGCTTCTTGATTCCAGAGACTGTAATCGATCGGCGCGAACATCCCCACTTCGTGCATTGCCGGATAGGCCTCCGCCTCGATATAAGCAATGTCCCAATCGACGCGGCCAGCCTGGTGCATCGCCTTGACCTTGGGCTCGGCCAAATCGGCCACCCACATCTACGACCTTTTTCCAGTCGCCTTCGTGAAGGGCTCGTAGACAGATCGCCGAACACCTTCGGTAAAGGAGCCGCCATAGCTGAAGACGACGACTTCGCCGCTGCCGGCGAGCTTTTCCTGCGCCGAGACTCTGGTGGTTTTGGCAACAAACGGCAGGCCGACTAAGGTCGCCGACGACTGCAGTGCGACGGCTCGGGCCACTAACTCAATGGTTCCCGGACTCCCCTTTGGTCATGACAGTCCCCCTCGTTATGCAGAACTACATTGTTCGGCGTATGATACGCGTGAGCGTAGCCACCTGACCGGCGAAGAGCGCATAAGTCGGATCGAAGAAATTCTGCAGAATATGCGGCAAATGTCGCGAAATCATTCCGCGACGCGCGATGTCAGCGAAGCATTGTCATGCCGTTCTTGACAACTGTGACGCAGCGCTCCTTCACGCTCGCTTCGAACGAGATCACGTTGCCATCCCTCCACATCTCCAGCGTCACGGTCTCCCCGGGGTAGACTGGCGATGAAAAACGCGCCGCGTGCCGCCTGAAGGCGCTGGGATCATAATCGGCATAGGTCTGCAGAATGCCGCGGCAGGTGATTCCGTAGGTGCACATTCCGTGAAGGATCGGCTTTGGAAACCCAAATTGTTTGGCGGATTCCGGATCGGAATGCAGCGCGTGGCGGTCGCCGCAAAGCCGGTAGATCAGCCCTTGATCGGGGCGCGTGCGAATGTCGACGACCCGGTCCGGCATTCGGCTCGGCATTTGGTGTGGCTTGGGCTGGCCCTGGGACGGGCCGCCAAAACCGCCATCCCCTCGCGCAAAGTACGAAGTCACCAGGGTTGCCAGCGGTTCGCCGCGGCTGCCCTTCAACACCGTTTGGAAACGGATGACTGCCCCCTTGTGCTTGCCTTTGTCGTAGACGGCAATCACGGAAGAATCGGCCGTGATATGGGCGGCGGGCGGAAGTGTGCTGTGGAATGTGATATCGCGCTCGCCGTCCAAAGCAAGTGAGTTCAGATTGAACTCACCGGGTTCAGCGAAGCCGGCTGCGACTGAAGCAAACGTCGGCACGACCTTCAGTGGCCGCGTCGTCGCCGTAGCCTCGTTCACGAAAGCGAGCTCCTTCTCGTCCAGCGGATCAGCTCCCATGCCGATACCAAGAGCATAAAGGATCACATCGCGATCGCTATAGCTGCATCTCTGGCCGAGTTTCTTCATGGCCATCAGCTGCTCATAGTTGATTGCCATTGTGATTTTTCCTCACGCCAAGGCTTATAGCGGCTCGACTGCTTACGTGGTTGCGGAAGAACTAAGCAACGCTCGTTGTGTTGCCTAGATCTCTCTCTCCGGGGGCTAAAAAGGTCTCTCCACGCCACCTCTCTCCTCGAGCAGGAGGTAATATCGGTCTTTGCCGAACGCCTCTCTGATCGAACTGACCGCCGCAAACTGATCGCGGCTTGTCCGTCAAACTCCTTTGCGTTTCTTTTTAACGATGAGGCAGTCAACTGCGGTTAGCCCCGCGCCGTTAGCAGAAAGGATGACGGGATTGATGTCGATCTCGCCGATCTCGTTGGCAACGTCGGTGCAGAGCGTGCTAAACTTGACAATGCAATCGGCCAAGCCGTCCAAGTCTGTCTTTGCGCGGCCCCGCGCACCACGTAGAACGCTTGCGCCGCGTAGCCGCCCGATCGCAGATTGCACATCGGCGGCATCGAAGGGCGGCAGCAGCACCTGCACATCCTTTAGTGCCTCCACCCAGATTCCACCCAATCCGAAGGCAATGACGGGCCCAAATTGCGGATCGAAAGTCGCGCCAAGCATGATTTCCGGCCCTGATTTGGCCATTTCTTGCACGACGACTCCGGCGATTTTCGCTTCGGGGCGGTGCGACCGGACCGAAGCCATGATTTGCTCGAACGCCTCCGCTGCCTTCTCCGCTGACGGAATATTCAAGATGACGCCGCCCACGTCCGTCTTGTGCACAATCTCGGCGGACTCGACTTTCATCACTACCGGAAAATTAAGAGTTTGCGCGATGCGCGCCGCCTCATCCGCCCCCGTCGCCAGCGCTTCGCGCGTGATGGGAAGTCCGTAAAGCGCGAGCAGACGCTTGCCCTCACGCTCCGTCAAGACGTCACCTTTGGCCTCGCGGATGATGCGCACCGCCTCAGAATAGTAGGCGCTGCGTCGACCCCACTGACTCGACAGGCGGTTGCTGGGCTTGCGGTTGCGAAGGAACTCGGCATAACCAATGAGGGCGGAGAGTGCCTTCAGCCCGGGGGCCATCCCTTGCAGAAACGGCATGCCGTCGAAATCGGCCTTGGGCTCGACCATCGGATATTTTGGGTCGAGAGCAGTATAGAAATGGCCGCCTGCAAGGCTCATCACGGAGAAGACCACCTCCGGGGCCGCCGCCGCGGCTCGCGCTAGCGCTTGCCCAAGGGCCGAGCGCATATCCAGGTACGAAGGGAAGCTACGACCCCAGACGACTACGTCATAAGCCCCGCAGGTGGCGAGCGCGCTTAGCGACTCATCGATAATGCGCGTATCGTAATCGCCTTGCGCGGTGAGATCGAGTGGGTTGCTCAAGTTCCCGAATTCAGGAAAGACTTCTTTCAGGCGCGCCTTCACCGGCGCGGGCAGCGGCGGGAATTCGATGCCGCACGAGTCGGCGAAGTCAGACAGCATACTGACAGCGGTCCCAGAAAAAGACGCGAATGCTACACGCCGACCATGGGGCCTCTTGGTCGAGGACAGCGCAGCCGCGGTCTCGATCAGGTCATCAACAGTGTCGACCCGAATAACACCTAACTTCTTCAGCGCGGCATCGATTGCCACGTCCGAGCCCACCAGCGAGCCGGTATGGGCCAAGGCCGCCTGGCGTGCGCTCTCGGAGCGACCGACCTTGATCATCACGATCGGCTTGCCCTTGTCGGCGGCGTGCTCGCAGGCTTTGATAAACTCAAGCGGCCGCTTGATCTGCTCGCAATAGCAAGTGATGACGCGGGTTTCCTCCTCTTCGACAAAGTAATCGATGAAATCCGCCACATCAATGCAGGCTTCGTTGCCGACGGTAACGACGCGCCCGATGCCGATTTGGCGGGCCAGGAGAGGCACAATCAGGCTAAAGACAAGAGTGCCGCTCTGCAGGATGGCACTGATTCCTCCCGCTTTCATGCTGTGAAAATCCAATGGAACCGCCATCAGCCGGTTGGCCGCGTTCATGAATCCGAAGCAGTTCGGACCGACGACTGGGATGCCCGTCCGTTCAGCCCATTCGGTGAGGGAGCGCTGCTTTGTCGCGCCCTCCCCAGCCTGCTCGGCGAAGCCGCTTGAGATAATCTGGACCGCGCGCACACCAGCGGCCGCACAATCATCGAGTACCGCAGGAATGGCCTTACTTGGAATGGCGATTATCGCGAGGCCAACCGGATGAGGTATCGCCGATAAGCTCGGAAAGCACGGCACGCCACCAATCTGATCGTATCGGGGGTTCACCGCAAAGACTTCGCCCGAGAAGCCCCATTTTTTGATATTCGTAAGGATGTCCGTTGCGAAACCTCCTTTCTGGGAAGCTCCTATGATTGCGACGGATTCCGGGCGAAAAAGACGACCGATCCTTTCGGTCGCTCCGCGCTGACCGCTCTCCTGCCGCAGCATACCATCGATTTGCATGTTCAATCTGTCCTCGCGTTCCCCGCCCTGTAGTTCCGCAATTCATGGAGCTCTCGTCGCCGCGTCATGCGGATCTGAGAAAAACTCCATCGCCAGTCTGGCTGACCACACGCGGCATTTTGGGCCGAGTGGCTCCGACGAATCGGCTTATGCCGAAAGGCTGCGCCTGACTAGTAAAATGCGGCGCTTTCATACGCTAGCGAGCTGCCGCTCGTTCACAGTCGCCGATACAGTTAGGCGATGACGCAGTTGGTTTCATGGCTGCATCCTTTGCTCGCCGAAGAGCCCTCCGAGTGAGGCGAGGCGCTGAAGATGGTGGTCGGAATCGCCGAACAAGGTGTCGATCATGGTCACATGCTTGAAATAATGACCTATGCTGTATTCCATGGTCATACCGATGCCGCCGTGGAGCTGGATCGCCTGACGTCCAAGCGCTTTCGACGACTGGCCGATTTGCGCCTTCGCGGCCGACATGGCTCGCTCACGTTCGGTCGCATCACTCTCTCCCGCCATCATGGTGGCATACATCGCCATGGAGCGCGACTGCTCCAGCTCAACGAACATGTCCACTGCACGGTGCTGAAGCACCTGGAAGGAGCCGATTGTGGTGCCGAACTGCTTGCGCGTCTTCAGATAGTTGAGCGTGGTGGCGTGCATTTCAACGAAGCAGCCGACGGCTTCGGCGCACAAAGCTGCAACCGCCTCGTCCGCAACTTGCGAAATGATCGGAAAAGCGCCGGCAGGATCGCCGATCACATCAGTCTCCTCAACGCGCACATTCTCGAGCGTACACTCGGCCGCGCGCAGCCCATCCTGTGTTAGATAGCCACGACGCGCGAGGCCCGGCACATCGCCGTCGATCAAGAAAAGGCCGATCCCTTCCTTTTCGCGCTCGCCTCCCGCCGTTCGCGCCGATACTATGATTTTATCCGCCACATCGCCGTGGAGGACGAGACCCTTGGTTCCGTTCAGGACCCATCCCTCGCCTTCCTTCTTCGCCTGGGTTTCAACATCGAAGAGATCGTAGCGTGACTGCGGCTCGGCATAGGCGAACGCGAGCCTTGTATGACCTTCGGCAATACCAGGGATGAGATTGGCCTTCTGCGCTTCGTTCGCGCCGCGCCGCAGGACGCCCCCCGCCAGTACTACCGTTGCGAAATACGGCTCGAGGATCAGCGCCTTGCCGAAGGCCTCCATGACAATCATCGTCTCGACTGCACCACCTCCGAGCCCTCCATATGCCTCGGGAAACGGCAGCCCCAAAAGCCCGAGCTCGGCGTAGCGCGCCCACATCCCTTCGCTGAATCCCAGCTTCTCCGTCCGGTACTTGCGGCGATCGTCAAAGCCGTACCGGTCGCGCATCAGGCGCTCGACACCATTTTTTAGGAGCCGCTGCTCCTCGGAAAGATCAAGATCCACTACAAAACCCTCCTGAAGCGGGGCCGTATGGTTGCCCCTCAAGCCCTTTCGCAATAGCCCATTGAACGCCTGCCGGGCCCGGTCCGCCAAGCATCAGAGGCCAAGGACGACCTTGGCAATGATGTTCTTTTGGATCTCGTCCGAGCCGCTATAGATGGGCACCTTACGCCCGTTGAAATAGGCAGGCGCAATCGGGCCAGCCCAATCGGGACCGATCGGCGGCTCGCGGCGCTGGAAATCTTCCTCCGATTGATAGGGCAGCGCGTACGGGCCGACCACATCCATCAGAAGCTCGGCTGTCGCCTGTTGAACGTCCGAGCCCTTGATCTTGAGGATCGAGCTCGCCGGGTCTTGCGTACCCTTCTCGAGTTTCGATTGGTTGGACACCACGCGAAGCTGCGTCATCTCGAGCGCCTTCAGCTGAACCTCTACTGCGGCGACTTTCCTGCGGAAATCGGCCCGGTCGATCAACCACTCACCACCGACGCGGGTACGCGCGGCGAGTTCCTTAATGCGCCGGACAGACTCCCTGGAAAGGCCAACACGAGCAATCGTGACGCGACCGTTCCCGAGAACGAACTTGGCGTAGTCCCAACCGCGATTTTCCTCGCCAACCCGATTTTCGACAGGAACCCGCACGTCATCGAAGAAAACTTCACAGACTTCCGGATAGCCATCGAACAACTGGATCGGCCGGACAGTCACACCCGGAGACGTGAGGTCGATTAGGAGAAATGAGATGCCCCGCTGTTTCTTCGCATCAGGATCAGTCCTGACCAGGCAGAAGATCCAGTTGGAATATTGCGCCAATGACGTCCAGATTTTTTGACCGTTGACGACATAGTGGTCACCTTCGCGCACAGCGCGGGTTTTGAGCGAGGCGAGATCGGAGCCAGCCCCAGGTTCAGAGAACCCTTCGCACCACCAGTCGTCGCAACGTGCAATGCGCGGCAGAAAATATTTCTTTTGCTGCTCATTGCCAAAGGTATAGATAACCGGACCAACCAAATTAATGCCGCTACCCGCCGGTTCCGGCGCCGGCGTCTCGCTTACTTCCTCATTAAAAATGTAGTGCTGGACCGGCGTCCAGCCGGTACCGCCGTACTCGACTGGCCAGTGCGGCACGGCCCACCCCTGCTGCGCCAAGATACGCGTCCAGCGCACCTTATCGTCCTTGCTGGGATGCCTCCCCGCAATCAACTTCTCACGAATGTCGTCCGGGATTGCGGAGCGGCAGAATGCCCTGACCTCGTCGCGGAAGGCAAGCTCGTCAGCGGTAAAATTCAGATCCATCGTTGCTTCCTACTGGCGCAATACAGCGCACCGATCCTCACGGGCAATAATAATCGGGTGGCATGAAGCTAAAACTCCCTAATGCGGGGATCATGAGCCAAAAAGATGCGCCAGACTAGTAAGATGCGCAGAATAAGTGCGCCATCGACTGCATTGTCACGGTCACCGGTATTATCTCGGAGCGTGAGTTGTGCCGTGATTTTCTTGAGGACTGGTGTTGCGGAACGCAGCGTGTAGTTGCTAGCGGCCGAATAGATCCCTCATTGTTGCAATGCCAACCAAAGCTGCTATCAATGCGATCAAGTGGACGCACGCCCTCCTAGTAGTCTGGCGTGAATTCTGGGGGATATTCGAGACGACGTCCTCTATCCCTTTACGGCCCAGCGAGGATCCGCCGACCGCAGAATGGCCGCGCGTTATGCTGAGACAGGCCGCTTGGCATTGCGGGGCGAGCGTCAACCTTGAGTTCACACATATGCGCCCAACCTAGACCAGGGCTTCGCCGGAACTGCCTAGGCTTCGTTGCATTCACACGAATTCGTCGGCGAGATTCTGCAGAGACGACGTAGGATGCTATCCTCCTCGCCTTCATCATAGCTCCGGCATGAGCATCTTACGATCCGGGAGGGTGCCCCGACGCGATATCTGCGCGACTAACCCTGCGAGGCATCGACAAGGACGCCGACATTATGAAATCAGGTCCAAAGCGACAAAATTGTTCTTTGCACCTTGGCGCCGAGCCTACGATTCATCCGTTCTGCTGAACTCGATGGGCCTCACGCCGCCACCCTTGGACCGGTATGCTCAACTTCAGGAGCTCGAGCACGGCTCTACCGGGCGCCCACTTGGCTAGATAGAATCAAGCAATGCGGAGATTGCGCTGGCATTCATCGGATCGACCATCTCGAACGCCGAAAAACTGCGAACTCGGACGGGTAAGACTGGGCGCCGATCTGGCGATAGGAAGCTGGACTACGATTGGGGTTTACTGCGAATTCAATTCGTAGTTCTTGAATCACGACTGGAACGCTGATGAACGACTCCATTGTTGAAGCATCGAATAAGCACTTCGCATCGAATTATTTCGAAGCTCGTCAGAGGTTTCGTGAGTACGTTGCTAAGACTGCAGCTAGCGATTCAGCTGTCTATACATCGCCGGCTCGTGGCCCTGATGGAGAAGAACTCTCGACGGATGTCGCCTGGTTTGGCGATCGCCGGGCCTCAAGAGTGGGGGTTCTAATATCGGCCACGCACGGCGCCGAAGGATATTGTGGATCCGCAGCACAGTTGGACTGGTTGGCCGAGCGTGGATACGAAAAGCTGAAATCCGATGAGGCCATGTTGCTAATCCATGCCATCAATCCATACGGGTTCGCATGGGATCGGCGCGTTACGCAAGAAGGTTGCGACCTCAACAGAAACTTCATAGATTTCACGGCTCCGCTTCCTCAAAACGAGGGATATGACGCCCTCGCGGATAGTCTGGTGCCAAGTGCTTTGGATGGACCTGTTTTCGCGGCTGCCGAGGCAACGATCGAAAAATATCGGGCAACATACGGTGAAATCGCCTACCGGAAGGCACGGACCAGCGGTCAGTATCGACATCCGACAGGAATGTTCTTTGGCGGCTTCGGGCCTACCGTAGCTCGCCAAACACTCGAACGGATCGTGTCGGACTACAGTATCGCATCCCGTCGGCTTGTCTTGATCGTAGACTATCACACAGGTCTCGGACCGTATGGCTATGGTGAGCTGCAATGCGAGCAGGCATCGGGCATGAGTGGATATCAGCGGGCTCGTGACATATTCGGCCATTCGGTCACTTCACCAGATCTCGGCACTTCATCGGCCTTAGTACTCAATGGCACGCAAGACGACTACTGGCAGCGGCTCCTCGGTGATCGCCACGTTTACGTTTGCTTAGAGTTCGGAACTTACCCTCCGGAGGCAGCCAGGCCATTGTTGCGCGCCGATCACTGGCTCTACGCTTACGCTCAAGCTCAGATTGGAAGCGACTTTGGGCGTGACATTCGTCGGCGCGTGAAGCAGCACTACTATCCTGACAGAGCCGATTGGAAGGAGATGGTGCTGTATCGTAGCCGCCAGGTTCATCGGCAGTTGATGGATAGTATGCGAGGGTAAAGGCATTGCCAATCCTTGTCGTAGGCGTGTCTTAGGCGCGGTTAAGGCTCAGATTTTCTTGATCGCGATTCCTAAAGCCATGCTTCCGTGTGGTCGCGAAGGATTGGACCCGCCCTTTGAGGTCGGCAAATGACAAGAACCGCGCCGCTTTTGTCATTGCGGCAATGACGAAGCCTGATGGGATCGCAACCGGGGCTGACAAGCGCGGTCGTGACCACATCGGATCGTTCGAAAGCCTCGCTGACGTTGACGCCAAGTACGTTCTCCCTCTCTACAGTGTCATCGGACGTCGTACGCTTCCGGCGATCAGTTGATGGCGACAGAAGACATTCTCAAATCTATCGTTGAAGAGCATCATAGCGCATCGGCGCAGCGCGAACAGCAGATGCACCCGGGAGTATCGGCATATGGTAAGGCTCGATCGGTCGCGCTCCCTCCCGTTCCAATAGGCTGTGGGCATGCTGGCCGTCCGATGAACGACTCTCCCGTGCTCGGTGCGTCTGCAAGGAATGCTGCGACCCCGCGGCGTCACCAGTCTTTTCTTTGAATCCGGACATCGATAGCTCCAGCAGCATGCAGCCGCGGGAAGCCACGTGTCGCCATATAGAGCGCGCAATGGCGAGTCCGGACAGCCTTTCCCAATCTTCTTGACGTCGTTCACTACATCAGAAGATCTCGATTTGTGTCACGAGGACAGCGCGACGACGTAATTCCTTTCGGCGCGGAATAGCGCCTCTACGTCCCTGATGCGCCGTCGCGAACCTATTTTCCTTCTTGAGACCTCCACCTCGGCCTTGGTGAACCGCCCCGGGTTTGCCGGAGGCCATTTGGTTTAAGTTAAGCCGCCATGGCAGGTTGTTCCAGCATGGCGTAGTAGCGTTGCTCGGCTTCGGCCGGCGGGATGTTGCCGATGGGCTCCAGGAGCCTTCGGTTGTTGAACCAGTCGACCCATTCCAGCGTCGCGAACTCGACTGCCTCGAAGCTGCGCCATGGTCCACGCCGATGGATCACCTCGGCCTTGTAAAGGCCATTGATGGTTTCGGCGAGAGCATTGTCATAGGAATCTCCGACGCTGCCGACAGAAGGCTCCACGCCGGCTTCGGCCAGGCGCTCGGTGTATTTGATCGAAACGTATTGGGCGGATTCAAGCGGTCGTCGCAACACCAGTTATTTTCACTCATGATAGCAAGTCGTCAAGCGCCTCCGCGGGCGTTTTCCAACCCAGTGTCTTTCTCGGTCGGGCATTGAGGGCCGCTGCCACAGCGGATATCTCGTCGGCGCTGTGGATGCTCAGGTCTGTGCCTTTTGGGAAGTACTGCCGCAACAAACCGTTGGTGTTCTCGTTAGTGCCACGCTGCCAAGGGCTTTGCGGGTCGCAGAAGTAGACCTGGATACCCGCATCGATCTTGAGACGATCGTGCTGTGCCATTTCGGCTCCCTGATCCCAGGTTAGCGAGCGGCGCAGCTCTTCGGGCAAAGTGATAATGGTGCGCGTGATCGCGTCGCGCACGGCTTCGGCCCCATGTCCCGCGAGGGCGGGCCCGTTCTTCGCGCGCGGAGCTTCGCCATGCCGCGCCAACCGTGGAAGGTGCAAGAGCATCGTGAAGCGCGTCGTGCGCTCGACCAGCGTGCCGATTGCCGAGCTGCCAAGACCGAGGATAAGATCTCCCTCCCAATGTCCCGGCACGGCTCGATCGGCCGCTTCAGCGGGGCGCTCACTGATCATGATCTCTGGCGAGACAAAGCCCTTGCCCCGCCTGCGTACGCGCGCTCTTGGCGTCCGTAACACACGCCCTGTTCGCAAGCAGGCCGTCAGCTCGCGGCGTAGCGCCCCACGGCCCTGAACGAAGAGGGCTTGATAGATAGCTTCGTGGCTGATGCGCATCGTCTTGTCGTCCGGGAAGTCGATCGGCAAGCGTCGGGCAATCTGCTCAGGGCTCCAGGCTTTGGCCCATCGCCGATCCTTGCGCGGCCCATGCCGGCGGCCCTTCCACGGAACGGCGGGACCAGGAACGGGAGTGCCGCTCGGAGCCACGACGACACCGGCAAGTCGCTCTTCCACATAAGTGCGCAAGGTGGTGTTGAGCGCAAGCTTGGTCAGCTTCGGACGACAGGCCGATCGATCTGCATGCCACTGGGCAGTCGTCGCCCGGTATTCCAACCCGCCGCTGCGGGTGGCCGCATTGCGCCGCAGTTCACGGGAGATTGTCGAGGCAGCCCGCGCGAGGCGGCGCCCAATCTCCGGTATGGAATGGCCCTGCACCTTGAGGAGTGCGATCTCCTCGCGCTCTACCAATGAGAGGTACCGCCCAGAGAGCGGCTTCGCCGAAGATCTGAACATCGCTGGTGGCATGCCGCCCGCCTTTCGGAACCATCTGGTACCGACAGGTTGCGACACTCCTGCTTCGAGCGCAGCCTCTTCGCTGCTCAGCCCGCTGGCGATCGCCCGCCAGAATCTATTCTGTTCATCGCGCCCTGCAGCAGACGGCCGCCCTGGCGATGGCAATGGCGCTCGTCCTGATCGTGCCGATCGCCGCTTTCGAATGTTCACCGCAACCTCCAACCTCGGAGTGTTGCAACGACCGCTTGAATCCGCCTTGGCTGCCTCTGTCACTGTGGTGGACGAGCCCGCCGCGATGGACCGGTCGGCGATGGTGCAGAGCCTGCTCCAGCGCATCGAGCACGAAGCCGGCGTGCGCCGTGCGCGAGGCTCGCCAGCCCACGATCCTGCGGGCATAGGCGTCGATCACAAAGGCGACGTAGACAAAGCCGCTCCAGGTCGCGACATAGGTGAAGTCGGAGAGCCAAAGAACGTTCGGCCTTGGCGCCCTGAACTGGCGGTTGACGTGATCCAGCGGGCATGGCGCGGCCTTGTCGCTGATCGTGGTCTTGACGGGTTTGCCGCGGATGACCCCTTGCAAACCCATGTCCCGCATCAGTCGCGATACCGTGCAACGGGCAACATCGAAGCCTTCGCGCTTGAGCTGGCGCCAGACCTTGCGCACGCCGTAGACGGAGAAGTTTTGATCGAAGACGCGCCGAACCTCGATCTTCAGCGCGGCGTCCTGCCTGGCGCGGGCCGACAGCCTGGCCGGATCGCGCCGCTTGGCGACATGGGCGTGGTAGGTCGAGGGGGCGATCGGCAGGACCTTGCAGATCGGCTCGACCCCATGCGCCCCACGATGATCGTCGATGAAGGCGATCATGGCTTGGACCGGCGGTCGAGCTCCGCCATCGCAAAATAAGCGCTCGCCTTGCGCAGGATCTCGTTGGCTTGCCGAAGCTCGCGGTTCTCCCGTTCCAGGGCCTTCAGCTTCTCGGCCATCTCAGTCGGAACGCCGGCCCGCTGCCCGCTGTCGATCTCGGCCTTCTTGACCCAGTCATGCAGCGTCTGCGGTGTGCGGCCGATCTTGGCAGCAATCGATGTCACCGCCGCCCAGCGCGAAGGGTGCTCGCCGGCGTGATCCAGAACCATCCGAACCGCACGGTCCCGGACCTCAGCCGAAAACTTGTTCGTCGTCTTGTTCGTCATGGCTCCATCCTCTCAGGAGTTGGAGCCTCCGGCAAACCCGGGGCGGTTCATGGCGCCCGCGGCATTACGCACTTGAGGCAACCGCCGCTCCCCAGGACCAGCACCTTGTTGCCGCTCGAAGGACGTTGAACGGCATCAGGCTCCAGTTCGATGAAGAGAAACCTGCGCTTATTCCACTTTTGTGGAGAAAATACGCAAAAGGCGCGCGAGAATCACTGTCAAGCCGCGCAACAAAGAGGCTACAGGAACATCATTGGAATTGGTTCAGATCCGCCAAGAAGGTGAGACCCTTTGGATCGGACACGCGGGTCGTTGCGAGTAGCTCAGTCCGGAGACAACAGACTAAGCGTATTTCCCGCAAAGAGCTTGGGTCACGGCATGCACTAGGTGCTGAGCAAAATGGCGGGGCGTTTTCCTCCCTGACTTGGTCCCATCCAAAGAGAGTGGGTCTCCTTTTAGGAGGCACCATGCCCGGGCGGAGCTCAACTCAAAAACCACAACGCACGAACGTTGAGAGGATGACATGGTCAATCGAATGCGGTTCTACATAGATGGCGCTTGGATCGATCCCGCCGTTACGAAAACAACGCGTACCGTCAATCCAGCGACGGCAGAGGAAATGTACGAGGTTGCGCTGGGCTCGAAAGCTGACGTCGACAAGGCGGTCATGGCGGCTAGGCGGGCCTTTGAGAAGTTTTCTCAGACCACCCGTGGGGAGCGCATCATTCTGCTCGAAAACATCATCGAGATTTTCAAACGCCGCATGAAAGAGATCGGCGATTCAATCTCTGACGAGATGGGAGCTCCGCTTCGTATGGCGGAACAGAAGCAAGCCAAGTCTGGATTAAGCCATCTCGTTACCACGCTCGAAGTCCTCAAGAGTTACTCATTTGAGGAGCGAATTGGCAGCGCGATAGTGTTGCGCGAGCCGATCGGCGTGGTCGGGATGATCACACCCTGGAATTGGCCAATGAATCAGATTGCTTGCAAAGTGGGGCCAGCCCTCGCCGCTGGCTGTACTATGATCCTTAAGCCTTCGGAATTCACCCCAAGTTGTGCACTGATATTCACGGAGATCCTTCACGAGGCGGGCGTACCTAAAGGGGTATTCAACCTAGTTAATGGTCTTGGCCATGAGGTCGGCGCCGCCATGAGTGATCACCGAGATATTGACATGATCTCGTTTACTGGTTCGACCCGCGCCGGGATCGATGTTGCGATCCGCGCCGCTTCTACTGTCAAGCGTGTCAGCCAAGAGCTTGGAGGCAAGTCACCGTACATTATTCTCGATGATGCCGATCTTGATAAGGCTGTCAGCGGGTGCATCGCGAAAATCGTGCTCAACTCGGGGCAATCTTGCGATGCACCGTCGCGCCTCATCGTACCGCAATCCAGAATGGCGGAAGTGGCAGAGATCGCAAAAGCCGCCGCGGATAAGTTCAAGGTCGGCGATCCCCGAACCGAAGGGACTGATATCGGTCCAGTGGTACACCGCGGCCAATGGGACAAAATCCAAGCATTGATCCAGAAAGGCATAGATGAGGGAGCCAAGCTGGTCGCCGGCGGTTTAGGCCTGCCGAAAGGCATGGACAAGGGCTTTTACGTTCGTCCCACAATTTTCGCAGATGTCAAAAACGAAATGACAATTGCACGTGAGGAGATCTTCGGGCCGGTGCTTGCGATCATTGGCGCAAAGGACGAGATCGACGCGATCCAACTCGCCAACGATACGCCATATGGCCTCGCCGGTTACGTATTCGCAGGCTCACCTGAACGCGCGCGCAAGGTTGGTCACTTGATTCGAGCTGGCGCCATATATCTGCAGGGCGTATTGCTTGACTGCGACGCTCCCTTTGGCGGGTACAAGCAATCGGGTAACGGTCGCGAATGGGGTCGCTTCGGTCTTGAAGACTATTTAGAGGTAAAGTCCGTTGCTGGCTCTCTTGAGGGCTGAACTGCGAGGCTCAAAGCCCTTAAGAACGGTTCTGTCCTGATGCATTTGAGCGTTATCGATTGCAAGCTTTCGAGATCTGCTCTCTCGGAAGCTTGCAAGCTCATGATGGAGTTTTCTTTCCGCCGGTCACCTGCCCTCTAGAGTACAGCGCCTGCTGCGCTCCATCGCCAGCCACGAGCCCTCGCGGTGCGGTATCCTGGAAACTTCTTGATGTCCGAGAACTCAGCAGTTTAGCGGCCGGCTGCTGGGAAAGCGCGCCCGCCCAAGTACTGCGTCTTGGCCGTGGCGACCTGTGATACTGCATGTGCAAAGCGGGTAAATCAAAGCTTACTCAGTCGGATGTAGGTCTTGGGCAGCTCTTATGAAGGCAGCACAAGACCAATGTAGCGATTGCCCCTGGCTTAACAGCGGCCACCTAAGAACAGCCGTTGTCGATGTCTCGATCGCACAGGCTGGCATCTTCAAGCCCACTCACGATCTCTCCGAGCTAGAGCGGCCGCGGGATTTGACACCCCTTCTGCTATTATTAGCTCACGATCCCCATGTGCCACGGTACGAACTCATTGTCTCCCAGTCCCAGCAATTCGCTCTTAGTACGCTCGCCCGACGCCGCGCGCAGGATGTGTTTGAAGATCTCCTGACCCATTTCCTCGATCGTGCGCTCACCGTCGATGATGAGCCCACAGTTGATATCCATGTCTTCGGCAAGGCGTTCGTAGATGGGCGTGTTGGTCGCAAGTTTGAGCGTCGGCACCGGTTTAGAGCCAAACATTGAGCCCCGTCCAGTCGTAAAGCAAATGAGGTTGGCGCCACTCGCGATCTGTCCTGTAACCGCGACGGGGTCGTAGCCCGGCGAATCCATGAAGACAAACCCCGTGCGATCAATGGCCTCAGCGTATTCGTAGACCGCTTGAAGTGGGGTCGTGCCACCCTTCATCGCCGATCCAAGCGATTTCTCGAAGATATTCGCGAGCCCGCCTTGTTGATTGCCTGGGCTAACCACACCATTGAACTGGCCGTTGTGGCCGTGCGTATACCGCTCCCACCAAGCGAGGCGATCCAGCAGCTTCTGGCCGACTTCGGGTGTAATAGCACGGCGTGTGAGCAAGTATTCAACGCCGTGGATTTCAGGCGTTTCCGAGAGTATCGCTGTGCCGCCATGACGCACAAGCAAATCCATTGCTGCACCGAGCGCCGGATTAGCCGAGATACCGGAGAAGCCATCCGAGCCACCACATTCAAGGCCGATCTTCAGATGACTCGCGGGCACCTCGCGCCGTGCAATGTCGTTCGCCGCGGGCAGCATTTGCCTTATTGCGGCGATGCCAGCTTCAATTGTCGCGCGGGTGCCACCGACCTCCTGCATCACAAGAGAGTGCAGCGTCTCACCGGCTTGCAAACCTTGCGTCTCCAGGAGACCAGCGACTTGGTTGCGCTCGCAACCAAGTCCGACGACGAGCACGCCAGCCAAATTCGGGTGACGCGCGTAGCCGGCAAGCGTGCGCCGCAAGACGTCGAAGTGCTCGCTGGGCGACGACATGCCGCAGCCGCTCGTCTGTGCAAAGGCAACCACGCCGTCCACGTTCGGATAAGCAGCAAGCCGTTCGGGCGTGAACCATGCGGCGATGTGTTTGATGACGGTAGCGGAGCAATTAACCGACGCAAGAATGCCGATGAAGTTGCGGGTCGCGACGCGGCCGTCGGACCGCACGATTCCAGAAAAAGTGGCGCGCTCGGACTCAGGGATGTAGTTGACAGGCCGCACGTCGAGACCGAACCCAGGATCGCGCTCGAAATCGACCAACTCGACGTTATGGCTATGGACATGCTCGCCGGGTTCGATATCGCGCGCCGCGCGGCCGATGATAGCATTGCATTTGCGTATCGGCTCACCGCGCGCGATCCGCCGCGCGGCCACCTTATGGCCCGGGATGATCTCCTTAGGCAGCTCGACCGTCGTTTCACCGACGCGCACCCGCTGGCCCGCAGCGAGCGCTTCGCGTGCAATCAGCACATTATCCGTCTCATTGAGGCTCAGCAAGGGCCCGGCGAAGTTCATATTTGTGTGGAGCATGTCGTCGTGTTCCCTTTAGCCGCGCTCAGCTATCGCAGCGTTCAAAGCTTTGATGTTTCCTTGCTGCAACTAACAACAGACGTGCCAGTTACGAGTTCTCGCGAGTGCGCGCTGACCAATACGATCCTTGGCAGCCCCCAGCGAAACCAGCTGATTTGCCCTTCCGATCATGAGCATGAAACGATTCTACAATCTGGTGAAGCGCATTTCCAAGTTCTGGAATGCAACTTAACAACTCGGTTGGAAGAACCGCCCCGAACTGCCGAACGTTTCAAACGCTGTGTAGATATGCACCGTTAAGAGTATCGATGTCCTCGAAAATGGGTTCATAATTGCAGAAATTCTGCAAATGAGCGACGCTCTCTGGCAGTACCATGCATGATCGCAGTCGCGCGGCTCGATACGACTAAAATCGAAGATTACGCCAAGCGGTTCGTCGATGGGTGGCCCTGCTTGGCACCCGCAGACCGTATCGTGCGATTTTGCTGCAATCGGGTACGTTCCAACAACAAAGGATTGGCGTTGTGGAATGGCGCGAGCGAAATCACGGCGCGTCGCTCGCCCATCTCAATAGATGAGGCATCGGGCAAATCGGATAACGGCAATCGACCCAGAGTCCGCTAAGGAGTGGCGCTCTCAGTTGCAACAATTGTCTCTGATAACACGAGAGCAGTTCGCAAGTCAGGCCTGATAGGCGGCGGCTAAACTCCAAGGCGATAGAAGTCGCTGGCCGTTTTCGAGAACAGTGCCGTCTTCTCGTCCTCGGAATAAGGGGCTGCAATGCGCTTAAAGGCGTTGAAGAGGACCTGGAAGCTACACTGGCCTTTATCAGGCGGAAAATTGCTCTCGAACATCGCGCGCTCGGGGCCAAACGCTTCGATGCACGTATCGATGTAGGGCCGCCAAGCGGCAGCCAGCTGCTCTGATGTGGGCGGCGTTGGCCGCTGGTGGAAATCATAGCCAAGCAGTCGCATCCCCAGCCCGCCCAGCTTGACCACGACATTGGCGCATTCGGCGATCTCGGTGATCGAGGACTTCCAGACGGCAAAGACCTCCTCGCGGCGACCGGCATAGCTGCCAACGCCGATAGGGCCACCGCAATGATCGAGCACAATGTTGGTATCGGGAAAGGCTCGGGCAAGATCGGCGAGTTCACCGATCTGAGGATGAAAAAGCCAGGCATCAAAGCTGAGGTTAAGTGGCGCAAGGCAAGCAAAGCCCTTACGGAACTCCGGATCGCCTAGGAGTCTCTTAGGTCGCTTCGAATATTTGCCGACGTCTGAATCGGCATCCCAGGCGGAGGAATGGCGGATTCCACGAACGCGCCCGCCGCCTGCGGCGATTTCGGCTTCGAGGACGGGCTTCGCCCCATCACCCAGCAGAAGATTCACATGGCTGACGATACCGGCGCAGATCTGCGCCTTCCCATAGCCGCCGCTGGCGCTCATCGCAGCGACGCCGTTAGCGAATTCGACCTCACCTACGGGTCGAAACGCCTCCGGACCAGACGCTCGATACATCGACTGGCAATCGACATAGATCGTGGCGACTACATTATGGCCACTTGCAATGTCGGCGGCCGCCTCCTCGATCAGGTAGCGAGGCCGTCCGCAGTCCCAGAGATGATGATGCGGATCAATGATTCTACGCCCGGAATCTATAATGGCCTCGCTGTGGCCCGCTAGCCAGTCCTCGCGCGGCTCGGCATAGAGCCCACTGGCCGAGCGCTCCTCTTCACCTGGCCTGCGGCTTGGCAGTAAGCGTTTATTTGCTGCATCGACTATCGCGTCGTTCATTAGCATCCCAATCCGGGCTTCACGATTAAGCCCTCAACAGCAAGCCCCGGCGCTGATTGAATGATACTTCCTGCATGGGCCGATGGATGGTATGTAGCGGCACGGTCACAAAGTTGCGAAATATTAAGCATAGACCCGCGATGTACCCTGGGCATGTACGCCACCTCAGGCCACGGACGCCATCGTCATGCGGCAGAGGTCAGTGATGTAGTACACGGGCAACTTCGTCACACGACGGATCGAGGACGCGACCATAGAAAATCCCGCGCACTCGAACAAGATGACCGAGATCTCGGGATGCTTGTCGCGGAGACGCGCGATACAGGCGGCAACGTCTGCCTCGATCGCGGCGACGTCGATGGGTGGCGCTGGACGCTTCAGCTCGTCACGCCAGAACTTGCCACCTTCAATACCACCTATCACGACCCTCGCCCGCTCGGCCGGATCATTAACCCCGAGCAGATCTTCGCAGCAGTACGTCGAGTCGTAAGTCAACAGGGCGATCTTGGCGGGCGACGGCAGCTGACGAAGTAGCACCGGCAACAGGAGCAGGCTCGGCATTGCCACCGGCACATTCACCGACGCAGCCACCGCCGCTTGATGCCGAATAGAGAAACCGCAGGTGGAGCTTATAGCGACGGCTCCGCGTTCAACCAGACGTCGAGCAGCTGCGACAAACGCCATCTCAAGCGCAGGATCGCCGCGGACGACCTTCTCCACCCAAGCTCCCGCAACGGCTTCCGTGATGGTGGGAAATCGAAAGTTGAGGAATTCATGATGAAGCGTTGCTTCGGCGCCGGCGGCGTGGCGCCGGGCGGAACTCCTCGTTCGAGGGTCGAAATTCCGAGGGAGCGTGAGAGCGTGCATCGGATGAAGCGTAACTTTTTTTGGAGCCGAATCTTCCTAATTTGAGCCTACATAAGTTTGGAATTCTGCGTTTGATTGAGAAAAACGCAATAGTTCCTGCTCTTCTAAGGGCGCTCCGCCGCGCTGGTTGAACGGCTTCTGACTGGTTAGGCAATTTCGGCACGCCTGATCGACGCTGCAGCTCGGGTCGCAGATCAGTCTGCAAGCGACTTGCGCCGACTTCGCCATCCTGTTCCATCACACGCACGCAGCACGCAAATCCGGACAAGCTGCACAGAATTGTGGTAGCCCGATGTAGCGCTCGGTAGCCGGCAGATTCCTCTCTTTCGCACGGCGCTGCTCGTGGAGCGCAATGACCGTATATGGCGTTCGCTACAAGCGCAAAACCAACCATGCCGAGCATCTAGCGACTACATGGCGAAGGGCTCCCCCACACCGGGAAGACCACCGATTTCCGGGAAATGCATCAACTATCCGGGTGCTCGAAATGGGTGCGCGCACGACCCAAAGGGCTCCTAGGCGACTTACTCTCCCGCCCTGCAGCCTACGCACGCCCGCAGCCGCCGGCACTTTCGTCCCGGCAGCACCCGGTCGCCCCATTTCAATTCCAAGGAACGCGGACCCGTCTCGCACCGTACCCGTACTGCCCCCCGATCTAATCCTTTGGCCGCAGGAAAATGGGCGGATTTGCGCCTTAAGCGCAGAACTTCGACGAACGGAAGCTCATATCAACGAAATAAAGCTTTGAACGGGTGGCAATGTTTTTGGAAGTTTGCGACGATATTTTGTGAGATGATCATCCCGTCGCTCATGGTGACTCTCGACCAGCTGGAGTTAGGATAAAATGGAGATCAGCAAAGGTCCGCAGGCTTTCCCCCGATTGGAGTATCTGCGAAGGGTTGCAGCAGTGAAAGCAGAAATGGCACGACGCGGCGTTGATGCGCTTGTCGTGAACAACTCGCGCAACATCACTTACCTCAGCGGTTGCACGGCCCGGACAGGTATAACTCCACAAGCGCTGGTGGTTTCAATTGGAGACGAGGAACCGACGTTTATCATGCGCGGCCTTGATGCACCCGCAGCGATCCACCAATCGTTTCTGGATCGTGCGAGGGTGATCGGCTATCCTGAACATTTCATTGGCAATCCTGAGAAGGATGGTTTCGATCCGGTTATCGATTTCCTTCGTGAACTTGGCGTTGCAAACCGCGGCTTGGGGCTCGAGCTGGGCGACCTTTCGGCTCAGACGGCGGAGAAGTTCAGACGGCGAATGCCAAAAGCGAAGATCGTGGATTGCAGCAAAGCTGTAGCCTGGATCCGGACCATCAAGTCTGATCTTGAAATTGAGGTTATGCGAGAAGCTGCAGCCATCGCCGACGCTGGCATAATGCGTGCGGCAGAAGTCATTCGTCCTGGTGTGAGGGAGGCAGACGCCATGGCCGAAATCCTGGCGACGCTGGCGCGCGGCGCGAACGGCAAGCCAGGGACGGATTTGGCGAACGCGTTCTTCTGCTCCTCACCCCGCACGGGCACGTGTCATATTCGGTGGAGCGAGGACATCATTCGCGAGGGATCGCAGATCAATATTGAACTTGGCGGGGTTCGCCATGGCTACGTTGCAGCGATTATGCGCACCTTCTCGGTTGGTGCGGCGTCCGACCGTCTTCGCCGTGTACACGAGGCAGAGGTTGCTGGTTTGGAATCCGCGTTGAACGCGGTTCGGCCCGGCGCCACCTGCAGTGACGTCGCAAACGCCTTCTATCGAACGATTGAAAAGCAGGGTATCAAGAAGCACACCCGTTGTGGATACGCCATTGGAGTTGATTGGACTGAGCCGACCGCAAGCCTTCAAGATGGCGACATGACAGAGCTAAAGCCGAACATGACCTTCCATCTCATGCTAGGCAACTGGATCGAGGAAGATTTTGGTTATGCCCTCAGCGAGACGTTCCGCGTTACCGGGTCCGGAGCCGAATCACTAACCCTAGCGCCACGCAAGCTGTTCGAGCTTAGCTAATATGTTCAGCACATTCGGGCCTCAGCAGCGGAGCTTCATTGTCCTTCGAGAGCGGGCTCTATAATCTATGCATTCCGTCAGGCCGGTGTTCGCGGCGTGATCAGATGGCACCGAATGCGAACATCGGTACGATCGCCAGAGAGACCGGGAGCGCAAAAAGCGGCCTCGCACAAATCTGCGTCCGACACCACTTTGTTCAAGTCCTTCCGCCCGACGCGCATCAATGCATTCGGACAGGAACATCAGCTCGCGCGCGCCGAGTAGTAGGGTGAGCAGCGTAAGCATCCGGTGAAGGCCGTAGCGGTCACTCAGGCTGCCTGATCGACTTGCTTGTTTCGGTCGCGCCAATTCCACGGAAGCAGTTCGTCGAGCCGGTGAACCGGGTGCTCGGCAATGCGCGCCAGAAGGTCGGCGAGCCAGGCTTGCGGATCGATATCGTTCATCTTGGCGGTGACGATCAGGCTGTACATCACCGCGGCCCGCTCGCCGCCACGATCAGAGCCGCAGAACAACCAGGATTTTCTCCCCAGGGCGATACCGCGCACGCCGCGCTCGGCGGCATT
>NZ_AXAB01000040.1:0-89948 GCF_000472645.1 Bradyrhizobium sp. WSM2254
GAGCGCGCCTCCGTCATCGTGACCACCAATCTTGCCTTCGGCGAATGGCCAAGCGTGTTCGGCGACGCCAAGATGACCACCGCGCTGCTCGATCGGTTGACCCACCACTGCGACATTGTCGAAACCGGCAACGACAGCTGGCGGTTCAAAAGCCGCGACGACGATCACGCCACCCGCGCTCGTCTCGCCTCCGCTATCCCGACCAGCTCCGACGAGACGAGCGCTACCACCAAACCCCGCCGCGCTAAGGGGTCAAAATTGGACGCCGATGAGGGGTCAAATTTGCAGGCCGATTGACACACTGACGGCCTCAACAAGCTCTCTTGGAATTTCCATGGCTCCCCTCCCCAGAATCCCCGGCTCATGCTAGCAGGGAAGGCGACAATCGCAATACTATCTATAGTTTAGTCCACTTGCGTGCTCGCCGCTTTACAGCGCGCAACCCTATCGGGCCGCAACGATGCAGTGGGGGAATCCCACGGATTCCAAAATGTCCCTTGTGTTCGAGGGCCACGTATCTAATTCTCAAGGGGCTCTTGCGTGCCGAATGGCATGAGCCAGCGATGTACTGACAGCGCCCATACCGATCGGATTGTCCTTGAATGTGGTGATGCGTCGCGAGGCAAGTAGCGCGTCCAAGTCGGATTGGCTTAGGCGCTTTGTCGCGAGCATTTGACCTGCCTTGAAATCATCAACGGCAAAAGGCTTCCCGGCCATCCTACATACAATTTTGATGTCGCAGTAGACGTCACCATTAATAGCAGCGACCTGCGTAGCCTCTTTTCGGACGGACTGTTCGCCAGCTTCAAATCCACGTCTGAACTGAGGGTCCATCAGGATCAGCAAAGGCTCCTGCCGGTCAGTCGCGATAAGACGGAGGACAAGAAGCGCAACGACGGCGGCCCTAGTCCATGTTGAACCAATGTATCGAGCAACGACGCTGGTCTCAATCGACGCACAGGTTACGCCAATGGCGATGCCGAGCGCGATAATCCAATCGAACTCAGCGTTGCCAAATATTGCGTCGCCGGTCCATTGCAGGAGACAGGACGCTAGAGCGACGGGAACATGGATTGAGGTGAACTTCGCGCCAAGGCTCCGGCTGTTGAACACCCAAGAAAGCCAGATCACTGCTGCCGGTGCTGACCACTGCAGGTGACCAATATTCAGCAGGACGTGTCCAAGGCTGTAGCTGCGCTCAGTAAGGAGGTTGCGGAAGAAGTCGGCACCAAAAATTACACCGCAGGCGGCCAACCCCACTGCGGCAGCGAGTATGCTGATGGCAACGGAGGCCAAAGCCTGTCTTCCCCGTCGTGCGAACAGCCAAACCACTGCGGTCAGCGGAATAGCGATCATATTGTGCTTCCAAAAGCCGCCAACGATCATCACGAGCAGTGGTCCAAGCGGCGCGCCTCCAGCCTTGTGCCGCCGCAACAGCCAAGCGAGCCCGAACCCCATGATGGCCTCGCCAGCGAGTTGAGGATCATTTGCCCCTACATAGGAGGTGAAGTTGTGGGACATGATCGCGGCGTACCACAGCGCTCCGAGCGCAGGCCCGATCACACCACCCGCAAGTATCCTCGCACACGCGAAAACTTCGATGCTGACAACTACCAGCGATATCAATGACAGAGCGCGGCCAACGAAGAGGTTATCGCCGAGCACACTCCCAAGCAGTCCAATCGTATAGAAGGACAGCGGCGGATAATTGTTAACGATGAGGGCGCTTGCTGAAGGATAGATGCGCCCGCCCGACGCAGCAACATCCTGAAAGTAGGCGTTCCAGCCCTCGGTGAACCAAATCTCAATTAAGAATCGGGACCGCCAGAGCGGATAGATGAAGAAGTAAACCGCAAGGGCCGCCATGATCAGGATCAGGGCGACATCGACGCGACTAACTACAATCGGCGCGTCGAGGGCGGTCTTTTTGCCGGGCGTCTCGACGTCAGAAAAATTTGAAAACATGTGGAGGCAAGTAGTCGCAACCTGCGGCTGAGATCAATCCGTAGACCTACTGAGAACCTCGGCCAAACGTCGGGCGCGTTCCTGAAACAGCTATGCAAAACGGAATCGCTAAGATTCCCAAACATGCGTTGTCCATATCCTAAACGGACAGTTGGTCCGTGTACGCCCGCCTGACCACCCTCTTCACGGGAGTAAGGGCTGCTCGCTTTCCAAACCAATACGTCTTCGTTGAGCGAGAGGGATCAAACCGCCGCGCGGCCAAGCCGTTGATTTTTCGAGAAATGCCGTACTAGACCAATTTTGGGGGTTCTAAGATTCGGAGAAAATTCGGTTCTCCGGCTTCATTCAGGCCCATTTTGGATAACGGATGGGAGCTCTCCGCCCGCAGGAAAGCAGGAAAACGGCCGAGTTTCTGGCCTGTCTGCAGCTCGAAGTACGAGATGATTTTGCTGGGGTGGCGGAGAGAGTGGGATTCGAACCCACGGTACGGTTTCCCGCACACACGCTTTCCAAGCGTGCGCCTTAAGCCACTCGGCCATCTCTCCGGAGCGCCCTCTCTTGAAGGGGCGCCGGCGATTTTGCAAGAGATCGCGGGTAAATCGGGTGAATTTTCCGTAAGATGTTGTATTTGAAAGACAATATCTGGCGTCGGCGACTCCTTCGGAACCGCCTGCCGGCTGAACCCGGGACGGGTTTGGCGCGACGATTCACTTGAGAATGCCAAACACGCCGGGGGACGCCATGACCATCCGCAAGACCATCGCTGCGCTCGGCCTGATTTCGGCCCTTGGCTCCGCCTTTGCCGGGCCGGCCCTGGCGCAGGTCTGCAGCCGGCAAGGGGTCGACGTCAGCTGCGACGACGGGCGGCGCGGGGTGCTTTCGGGCGATGCCATCATCTGGCCGGACGGGACGCGCTCGAGCGCCTCGCCGCATCCGAGCGTGATCATCGGCAACAAGAGCTCGGTGCATGTCGGGCCCGGCGTGTTCGTCGGCCAGGGCAAGGGCATGGTGCCGCTGGACGACCCCAACGCGCCGAACAAGCGGCAATGCGCGATTCTGGAGGGGGTGTCGTATTGCTATTGAGCGCGGTACTCGAGGTTCGCCGTCATGCCCGGGCTCGTCCCGGGCATCCACGTTCCTGGGAGCCCGCGGCAAGACGTGGATGGCCGGGTCAAGCCCGGCCATGACGCGTGGATAAAGTCTGCGAGGGGCACAGAGATCGAGAGTTGAGCGCGAAAGCAGCCCCTCACCCCTACCCGTAAGAACGGGGCGCGAGAGAGGGACTAGATCAACCGCACGCCCGAGATCGCCGACTTCAGCCAGCGCAGCGCTTGCGGCGGCTGGGCGGCGAGCGGGGCGACGGCGGCCTTCTCGACGCGGCACTTCTCCAGCTCGGCGACGAAATCGGCGGACCATTGCTGAATGGTGTGGCCGCGCAGCTTCTTCATCATCGCGTCCCAGCGCATCTTGCGCTCGGTGAGCGGCATCGCGGCGGCGATCGCGATCGCGCGCGCCATGGCGTCGACGTCATGCGGATTGACCACCAGCGCCGTGTCGAGCTCATTCGCTGCGCCGGCGAATTTCGACAGCACCAGCACGCCGGGGTCGGCGGGATTCTGCGCGGCAACATACTCCTTGGCGACGAGGTTCATGCCGTCATGCAGCGGCGTCACCACACCGACCTGCGCGGTGCGATAGAGGCCCGCGAGCACGGCCTGGCTGAAGCCTTTGTTCAAATAGCGGATCGGCGTCCAGTCCACCTCGCCATGGCGGCCGTTGACGTCGGTGACGAGGCGCGCGACCTCGTTCTGGAGATTGCCATAGGCCTCGATCGCACCGCGCGAAGGGTTGGCGATCTGGAGCAGCGAGATGCTGCGCAAGAATTGCGGCTGCTCGGTCCAGAGCCGGTCGAACGCGCTGATGCGGTTGACGAGGCCCTTGGAATAATCGAGCCGGTCGACGCCGATCGCAAGCCGTTCGCCGTTGAGACTGCGGCGCAGCCGCGACACGTCGGGATGCGAAGCCGACTTTGCGGCATATTGCGCGAATTTTTCCGCATCGATGCCGATGGGGAAGACTTCAAAGCGGGTGCGGCCGTACTGCGACAACACAACACCGTCATCGATGGCGAGACCAAGCTCGCCGCCGACATAACCGAGGAAATTCTGGCGATCCTCCTCGGTCTGGAATCCAAGGAGATCGTAGGCGAGCATCGCCGTGATCAGCTCGCTATGATTGGGCACGCCCTGCATCACCGCGGCCACCGGCCACGGCGTATGCAGGAAGAAGCCGATCGGATCATCGACGCCGAGATCGCGCAGCTCCGCACCGAGTGCGAGGAAATGATAATCCTGCACCCAGAACGCGGTCCGGGGTTTACGGAAGCGCATCAAGGCGCGCGCCATGAAGGCGTTGACCTCGCGATAGCTGACATAGTCCTCGCGCGAGACGCGGATCAGATCGCTGCGTGAATGCAGTGCCGGCCACAGCGCCGAATTGGCAAAACCTTCGTAATAGCCGCCGTAATGCGCCGCCGGCAGATCCAGCGTCGCAATCGCGCCCGAACCCAGCGCCTCGATCTCGGCAAACGGTTCCTTCTGATGGCCGTCACGCACGCGGCCGGAAGACCCCACCCAGATGGCACCCGAATGTTCCACAACCGGAAGCAATGCCGCAGCCAAGCCGCCCGTCATGGGCTCGTTGGGTTTGCCGCGCGCGACGCGATTCGAAACGACGATTAAGTTCACAGGTCGTCCCTTCCTGTTCATTCCACCCTGTTTAACTGATGTTCATCAATATGGTTCCTGATCATCGTTTCAACCAATTGAAACCAAAATCGGGCGCGCGCGTTGGAGCTGGTTTCCCCTGTGGAACCCACTGCAAAGACAGCTTTTCCGGTTGGATTGCACAGCATGCATTGCGGCGCGCGGGGGCGCTGCGCTGACGGCCTTTATGTCTGCGGCGTGGCGCTGCCTTTGTTTCACCTCGGATCGAGCAGGCGCGCGAGGAACGCGCGCACATCGCTCGGCGCATCGAAGTGACCATTCACGCCCATGGCGCGGCGGCCGACCGAGAAAGCGAGCCCGTTCATGTCAGGCATGATCGCGAACACGGTCTCATCGGTGACGTCGTCACCGATGAACAGCGGACGCCGTCCCCTGAACGGTTCGTGCTGCATCAACTCGCGTACGCCGGTCGCCTTGGTGAAGCCGGAATGCTTGATCTCGCAGACGAACTTTCCGGGCAGCACCTCGATCGGCGCATTGGGCAGGTCGGCACGGATCAGCGAGACGGCCTCGAAGATCGCCTTCTCCGCATGCGGCGCGAGGCGGTAATGCAGCGCCAGCGAATAGCCCTTGTCCTCGAGCAGAATGCCCGGGCTGAGCTTTGCGATCGCAGCGAGCCGCCGCTTCAACTCCTTGTCCAGCGGCGGCGCATGCACGTCATCCGCTTCATTGTCCGCCGACAGCCGCATCTCCGCGCCGTGGCCGGCGACGGCGCGATAGACGTCTGGCGCGAAGATCAGGTCGATGTCGTTGAGCGAGCGGCCGCTGACCAGCGCCAGCGCCCCGGACGTGCGTTCCACCAGCTGCTTGAGCGTCTCCGACAGGCCCGGCGGCACCCACACCTCGCGCGGCGTCGGCATCAGGTCGAGCAGCGTGCCGTCGATGTCGAGCAGGATCGCGGTCTCGTCGAGATGCGGCACGAGCGCATGCGGCACCGGCACCGTCTCCGGCACATCGTCGTCAACGAGCATGGTGCGCTTCTGGTCCAATGCCATTTCCGCAAGTTCCGATTTCATAGTCTACTCCATAAAGGCGAGCGGCCGCGCGATTTGTTCGAGCGATTTACGTTCCGCGGAGATGGCATAGCGCCACGCCACGATCGCGGCCGCGATCATGAGGAATGCCCCCAGCAAATAGCCGGCGAACACGCTGGTGCGTGATCCTGTGTCAATCAGCGCGCCGAACAGCGCCGGGCCGATGACGCCGCCAATGCCGGTGCCGATCGCATAAAACACCGCGATCGCCAGCGCGCGGACTTCCAAGGGAAACGTCTCGCTGACGGTGAGATAGGCCGCGCTCGCGGCGGGCGAGGCAAAGAAGAAGATCACCATCCAGGCGATGGTCTGTCCTTGCGCACTGAGCGCCCCGATCGAGAACAGATAGCCCGACACCGCCAGCAGCAGGCCGGAGGCGCCATAGGTGAACATGATCATCGCGCGCCGTCCGAGCGTATCGAACAGGCGGCCGAGCAGCAGCGGGCCGAGGAAGTTGCCGGCGGCGAAGGGGAGCAGGTACCAGCCGACATGATCGGCGCTGATGCCGTAGAAATCGGTCAGCACCAGCGCGAAGGTGAAGAAGATGGCGTTGTAGAAGAAGGCCTGCGCGCTCATCAGCGCGAGGCCGACCAGCGCGCGCTGGCGATAGACCGAGAACAGCGTATGCACGACCTCGCGAATCGGCGTGTGATTGCGCATCTTCAGCCGGATCTTGGTGAAGCGTCCGTCGCTCACATTCTGGTCGTGTCCGATCACCGAGCGCTCGATCTCGTCGACGATCGCGTGAGCCTGATCGGGCCGCCCGTGGATCATCAGCCAGCGCGGACTTTCCGGGATCCACATCCGCATAAACAGCACGACGAGGCCGATGCTCGCGCCGATAAGATAAGCGAGGCGCCAGCCGAGATCGGGGCCGATCACGGCGGGGTCGAGCAGAACGATGGCCGCCACCGCGCCCATTGCCGCGCCGATCCAGAAACTGCCGTTGATGACGAGATCGGTCCAGCCGCGATAGCGCGCCGGCACCAGCTCCTGGATGGTCGAATTGATCGCGGTATATTCGCCGCCGATGCCGGCGCCGGTGAGAAAGCGAAACAGCGCGTAGCTCGCGATATTCCACGACAGCGCGGTCGCGGCGGTCGCGGAGAGATAGACCGCGAGCGTGATGAAGAACAGCTTCTTGCGGCCGATGCGGTCGGTCAGCCAGCCGAAGCCGAGCGCGCCGAGCACCGCGCCGGCGAGATAGGCGGAATTGGCAACACCGAGATCGAGATTGGAGAAGTGCAACACGGGACTTTGCTTAAGCGCGCCGGAAAGCGCACCGGCGAGCGTCACCTCGAGCCCGTCGAGAATCCAAGTGATGCCGAGCGCCAGCACGACGCGGGTGTGAAAGCCGCTCCACGGCAGCGCGTCGAGACGCGAGGGAATGCTGGTCTCGATGATGCGATCGGTCGCGACCGCCGAGACAGCAGGTCCATAATTCAGCGCTTGGCTTTGCTGCAATTCCATCGCGTTGTTGGGTCTGACCAATGGAAGCGGCCCGGTTCACATGATGTGGCCGGGGGCGAACCGATCATCGGGGTGCGGCATTCCGCCTGCCACCTGCGACAACGTCTGCGGCAAGGCCAGGTTCCCACAGGAACAGCCTTTGGCGCCGTCCGTTTCCGAAGGAGCTGCAGGGAGTTGATGCATGGCTCAGGTCAGAAAGACGACACATTCTCGCAAAACAGCTGCGCGCAGGAAGACCAGCGTGCGCAAGCGCGCGAAACGCGCGGCGCCGAAGCGCTGGTCGCAACGGGTGACGAAGGAGAGCGACGCGCTCGATCTCCAGCGCGGCGTATTCACGCTCACGAGTCCGAAGAAGATCGCAACCTCGCTGAAGCGCTCGGCCGAGCACAGTTCGCGCCGCAAGACCAGCGCCTATCGTTCGGCGCTGTCGATGCTGACGTTTTATATCAACCGTGCCGGCACGACGCTGCCGAAGACCCAGCGCACGCGGCTGGAGCGAGCGAAGGTGGAGCTGAAGCGCGCGTTCGGGAGGGAGTGAGGCTTCGCGCTCTGGCTGTCGTCCTGGACCAGCGAGCGGAGCGAGCGCCGATCCAGGACCCATTACCCCAAGGCGTGGTTTGACGAAGACTCGGGGTTACCGGCTCGCGCCACGACCTCTCCCTGGGGTAATGGGTCCTAGCATACGCCAGGACGACGATGGAGGGTGATGCGGCAGCGGAGCGCCCAACGGGCAGCGAATGCTTACGCCGCCCGGATGTTCCCCATGAAGCGGTCGAGCTCGGCGCGAAGACGGGTGCTTTCGGATGACAGCGTCTTGGCCGAGTTCAGCACCTCTTCCGAGGCAGAGCCCGTCTCGGCGGCGCCGCGGTTGACCTGGCCGATGTCGGTGGCGGCGGTCTGGGTGCCCTGAGCAACCGTCTGGACGCTGCGCGCGATCTCCTGGGTCGCGGCGCCCTGCTGCTCCACCGCGCTCGCGATCGACGTCGAGATCGACGAGATCTGGCCGATGGTCGCGCCGATCTCCTTGATCGCGGCAACCGACTCGGCCGTGGCGCCCTGCATGCCCGTGATATGGGAGGAAATCTCGTCGGTCGCTTTCGCCGTCTGGCTCGCCAACGACTTCACTTCGCTGGCAACCACCGCAAAGCCGCGACCGGCTTCACCGGCGCGCGCCGCCTCGATGGTGGCGTTGAGCGCCAGCAGATTGGTCTGCTCGGCAATGGCGGTGATGAGCTTGACCACTTCGCCGATCTGCTGGGCGGCATGCGAGAGCTTGCCGATGCGGCTGTCGGTCTCCTTGGCCTGCACCACGGCGGCCTCGGCGATACGGCTGGAATCGCGCACCTGGCGACCGATCTCCTCGACCGAAGCCGAGAGCTCTTCCGTTGCGGTGGCGACCGACTGCATGTTGCTGGAGGCCTGCTCGGAGACACCGGCGACCTGGCTCGACAGGCTCTGCGTGGTCTCCGCGGTGCGGGTCAGCGTGGACGCCGCGGATTCAAGCTGCACGGCCGAGGCCGAGACGTTGGAGACGATGGCGCCGACCGCGCTCTCGAAGTCGTCGGCAAAACGGATCAGTTCGGAGCGGCGGGCGGTCGCCAGTTCCTTGTTCTGGGCTTCGCTGGCGGCAGCATCGCGCTCGGCCTTGGCGACGGCCTGAACCTTGAACTCTTCGACCGCGCCGGCCATCTCGCCGATCTCGTCCTTGCGGCCGAGGCCCGGCAGCACCACGTCGAAATTGCCCGAGGCGAGCTCGCGCATCGCCTTGCACATCGCGATCATCGGGCGCGAGATGCCGGTGCCGAGCAGGAACGCGAGAACCGCGCCGAGCAGCGTGCCGCCGACGGCGAGCATGAGGACCAGTTGCTCGGTCTGCCCGATGGTCGCTTCCGATTCGGAATCCAGCCGCTGCTGTTCGGCGACGAGGTCCGCCTTCATGGCGGTCGCTCCTTGCAGGATTGCACCGGCCGAGCCGCTCATCTCGGTCACGAGATCATCGACCATCTTGGCGTTGGCGATCAGCTTCTCCAGCGCGTCGCGATAGGCCGCGAGCAGCGCCTTCGCATCCTTCAGGCCGGCGACGACCTTGTCGTCCATGGAATAGATCGCGCCCAGCGAATTCTCGACGAACTTCAGTCGCGCCAGCGCGCTTGTCGCCACCGCCTGGTCGGAGTTGACGATGAAATTGCTCGCGGCGGCACTCGCGGTCTGGAACTGGGCGTTGACCTGCTTGGTGCCGAACTCGATCGCCTGGGCCTCCGCGTCGGAGGCGTTGTTGCCGATGTCGTCGAGCTTGTACTTCAGGAGGTTGGCATTGCGCTGAAGCTGGTTCTGGACCAGGAGCGCGCTGTCGCGCTTGGCTTGCAGGATCTTTGCAAACGTCGCCGAGAAGTTGGAGAACTCCTTGGCGAGCTTGTTGAGACTCTCCTGCCGCGCCGGCCGCTTGGCGCCCTTGATCGCCTGGTCGATGGCGCTCTTGAGGCCGGCCTCGGCATCCAGCGCCGCCTTGGAATCATCCTCCTTGCCGGTGACGACGAAGTACCGGGCGGACGAACGATAGGCGAGCAGCTCGCGGTCGATATTGCGGGCGAGGTCGGCTTCCGAAACGCTGGTGCGGTAGGACCCGACCCCGGACGACACCCGCTCGAAGCCGAAATAGGCGAAAGCCATGCTGCCGGCGGAGATCACCAGCACTGCGGCAAAGCCCAGGATGATTTTGGCGCGGAACCTGAGGGTCGGAAATATGGTGCGCTTAGACGGCGACGCGATACGCCCGGACATTCCCACCCCCACCCTATGTTCTTGCAACGATCACGCGGCCCGGAAGCAGCCCTTTCCGAACGCCTGCGGAAAATTAGGGCAGAAACGTCAAGGGGCGGTAAATCCGTCCGGCCTGCACCCCGGGTGGAGAGAGTCTCCGCCCGCACGGGCGCGTCCAGCCTTGCCGGGCCGAGGGGCGCGTGTTGCGGCTAACCGGAAAACGCCTTATTCTTTGAAGACTTGTCAGGCATTTATCAGGCACTTGGCGTCAGACCAGGCTGGTCCTCGAGGGAGAAACGGAGTGGGGCAAACCGATTTTCGGTTTGGCGGTGCGTCTGGCGTTGCCGTTGCCAAATCGAAGGCTGCGAGCGTCGATGAAGCCGTGGCCGAGCTCGCCGCCCAGCTCCCATCCGACGAGTTGGCGCTGATCCTGGTCTTCCTCTCTCCCAGCTACGACCCTCATCACTTTATCGCCGAGATCACCCGGCAATTCGACGAGACCCAGGTCTGCGGTTGCACGACCGCGGGCGAGCTCGCCCCCGACGGTTGGGACGAGAACAGCGTCGTGGCGCTGGCGTTCAGCCGTGCCGACTTCTCGGCCGCGGTGCGGCCCATTCTCAACCTCGACGGCTTCCGCGTCGAGGACGGCCGCAGGATCGGCGGCGAGCTCCGGCACGAGCTGTTGCGGGTCACCCCGCAGGTCGATCACGGCAATCCCTTTGGCCTGGTGTTGATCGACGGCCTGTGCCGCCGCGAAGAGGCGGTGATGTCGGCGATCTATGCCTCGCTCGACGACATTCCTGTCGTCGGCGGGTCCGCAGGCGACGGGATGCGCTTCGAGAAGACCTGGGTGTTCTGCGACGGCAAGGCACACACCAATGCCGCCCTCCTGATCCTGTTGAACACTTCGCTGCCGTTCCGGGTTTTCAAGTGCGACAATTTCGAGCCGAGTCCGCAGAAGATGGTGGTCACCGAAGCCGACATCGAAAATCGAACGGTCAGGGAGCTGAACGCGGAGCCTGCGGCCCAGGAATATTCGCGCATGGTCGGGATCCTGGACGCCAAGCTCGATCCGTTCTCCTTCGCGTCCCACCCCGTGCTGGTGCGCGTCGGCGGCGCCTATTACGCGCGGTCGATCCAGCGCGTCGAACCGGACGGCTCCTTACATTTCTTCTGCGCCATCGACGAAGGCATGGTGCTGACGGCGGCGACGTCGCGCAGCCTGGTCGGCTCGACCTGCGACACCTTCACCGAGATCCGCGACCAGATCGGAGAGGTCTCGCTCTATATCGGCTTCGAGTGCCTGCTTCGCCGGCTCGACGCCGAGCAGCATCAGCTCGCCCGCGACATGTCCGACCTGTACCGGCAGAACCGGGTCGTCGGCTTTCATACCTATGGCGAGCAGTTCGGCTCCATGCATGTGAACCAGACCTTCACCGGCGTTGCGATCGGAAGGCGCCCGTCGTGACGGACATGTGGCAGGGCCCCGATGCGGTCGACCAGCTGCGGCGCGAGGCGGCGAAGCTGAAGAAGATCAATGCCGCGCTGATGTCGCGCGTCGAACGCTCGATGGACCAGCAGCTCAACGCCTTTTCATTGTTCGAAACCGCCATTGCGCTCGACCACAAGGTTCGCGACCGGACTCACCAGTTGCGCGAGGCGCTGCATTCGGTCGAGCGCGCCAATGAGGGGCTCTACCGCGCCAAGCAGCAGGCCGAAGCCGCAAGCTCGCTGAAATCATCGGTGCTGATCTCGGTCACCCACGACCTGTTGCAGCCGCTGAACGCGGCGCGCCTGACGCTGTCGGCGCTGACCGAGATGATGGAATCGCAGGAGGCGGGCCTGCTCATCGACCAGGCCGACCGCTCGTTGCTGATGCTGGAGGATCTGCTGCGGTCGCTGCTGGAGATCGCAAAGCTCGACGCCGGCGCGCTCAAACCCGACGTGCGCGCGATTGCTCTGGCGCCCCTGTTCCAACAGCTTCGCAACGAATTCGAGCCGGTCGCGGCGCGGCAGGGTCTTTCCCTGCGCATCCGCACCTCGCCGCGCGCGGTGAGGTCGGATGCGATGATGCTGCGGCGGATCCTGCAGAACCTGCTTGCCAATGCCATCCGCTATACCCGCAGCGGCGGCGTCGTCATGGGATGCCGGCTGAAGGGCGACCACATCTGCATCCAGGTCTCCGACACCGGGCCTGGAATTGCACAGGCGCAGCAGCAGGCAATCTTCCGCGAATTCCAGCGCGGCGAGGCAACCGCGACCGACCAGGCCGGCTTCGGGCTCGGCCTCTCCATCGTCCGCCGTTTCGCAACCGTGCTCGGGCACGAGGTGCGGCTGTCGTCGCAGGTCGGCAGGGGATCGACCTTCACCCTGGAGCTGGAGCCGGCCGACCTCGCGGAGGTCAGCGACGAGGTGCACGAGGTCAAGCTCGCCGAGCGGCACTATAGCGGGCTCGAAGGCGCCAAGATCCTGCTGATCGAGAACGACCCGAACGGCTCGGAGGCGATGGCCGCGCTGCTGGAAGGATGGGGCTGCGACGTCGCGACCACGCGCTCGGCCGCGGATGCGCTGCTGCGCCTCAGCGAGCTCGGCGGCGCACCCGATGCCGTGATCGCCGATCTCCACCTCGATCACGGCGAGAGCGGCCTTTCGGCCATCGCCGACGTCCGCCAGCACCTGAAGCTCGACACGCCGGCCATGATCATCACGGCCGACTACTCCGAAAAGGCCGCGAAGGAAGCGAGCCTCCACGGCCTCGAAGTGCTGAAAAAGCCGATCAAGCCCGCCGAGATGCGGGCGCTGCTGTCGTTCCTGCTGAGCTGACCTGCGCGAATGGTCTTCGCTTCGCCCCGCTTGCGGCGGGGCGAGCGCGCATGGCTTCCAATCAAAATGGCGAAAACAACCCCATGCACAGTACCGGTAGTATATTACGTTTCATCAAGGGCATGACTTACAAGCGAAGTTAGAAACGGAGTGTCCTCAATCTGAAGGACAATGCAGGAGAAAATCGCCTCACTGCTGGTCCGGCCGTACCCGCTCGCGCCTGGCCGCGGTGTCTCCGGCTGCCAGCGTCGCGAAATCGATTCTGGACATTTCGACGATCGCCTTGGTGCGGCTGAGCACGTTGAGCTTCCGCAGGATGTCGGAGACGTGGACCTTCACCGTTGTCTCCGAAATCTTCAGCTCATAGGCGATCTGCTTGTTTTGCAGGCCGCGCTTGAGCATTTCGAGCACGCGCAATTGCTGCGGCGTCAGCTCGTGCAGGCGCTTCAGGAGATCCTGCGCGGGGTCGGACGCACGCAGCGGGCGGACCAGTCCGCGATAGGCGGCGGGAACACAGACCGAGCCGCGTAGCACCTCGCCGATCGACTGTGCCAGATCCTGCTTGGACGACGATTTAAGGATGTAGCCGGACACGCCGAGCGACATTGCGCCGGACATGATCTGCCGATCCTGATACCCGGAGACGATGACGACGGGAATTTTGGGAAACGCCTTGCGGATGCGGATGATGCCCGAAAGACCCGTGGTGCCCGGCATCGACAGATCGAGCAGGATCAGGTCGAACTCGGCGGCCGCCGAGACCTGTTCCAGCGCGCCGTCGATCGACGTCGCCTGAACAATATCGGCCGCAGGCGCCACCATCCGGAGCGCGCTTTCGAGCGCCTCGCGAAACAGCGGATGATCTTCGACGATCAGAAATCGCATCAGGTACGAGCCATTCTGAAGACCTTGCTGAAGACCGTGCCCAGGATGCCGCCGGGGCCGGCGTCGAACTGCACGCGTTGAGAATGACTCAGCAGAGACACGCCGGCTTGATCCAGGTCAAGAAGGACACCGCGCGTCATTGCGACCTGCCGCGATCGATCCGCGCATGAGGCCGGCTGCGCGGATCGGGCAGCTCCATCTTGCCGATCTCGATGATCGCCTTGTTGCGGCTGAATAGGCCGAGCTTGCGCAGGATCTCGGTGATATGTGCCTTCACCGTGGATTCGGCGAGCTGAAGCTCCTGGGCGATCTGCCGGTTCGGATATCCGCGACGCAGGAGGTCGAGCACGCGCAGCTGCTGCGGCGTGAGGTCGCGCAGCTTGACCTCGAGCCCGTTGCCGGCATCGGCCCGCCGCCGCTTCGGCGTCGCCACGAAATCCTTTGGCACCGACACCGATCCGCTCAGCACGCCCTCGATCGATTGTGCCAGCTCACGCTTCGACGTCGACTTGGGCAGATAGCCTGCGGCGCCCAGCGCCAGCGCCTCGCGAACGACGTGCTGGTCCTCCTCGCTCGACACGATGGCGACGGGCAGGCGCGGATAGGCCTCGCGCAAGCGCAGAAAGCCGGAGAAGCCGGTCGCATCCGGCAGCGAGAGGTCGAGCAGCGCGAGGTCGATGCCCTGCCCGGCCGACAGGATATGCAGGGCGTCCCCGATCGACATCGCTTCGAAGATCTGCGCCTCCGGCAAGGCCAGCCGCACCGCATTGCCGAGCGCCTCGCGAAACAGCGGATGATCGTCGATGATCAGGAAGCTGGTCATGGCGCCTTCCCAACACTGCACCGCACGCGCATCGACCACGGCAGCGGAAGCGGCACATTCATGCGATAGCCGTCCGGCGCCGGGATGATGCCGGACGGACGCTACCACATCCTCCCGATCGCGTTCGGTCAAGATCGTTCAGTCGTTCGATTCGGACTGGACCGTCAGCAGGAAGGAAAAGATGTGGTCGAACTGGTCGTCGGTGAAGACCTCTTTCCAGGCCGGCATGCCCTTGGTCGGTCGTCCCTCATGCACGGTCGTCCAGTACTTCTCGCGCATCTCGTCGCCGTAGCGGTGACGCAGCAGCCGCAGGTCGATCTTCCGCTCGCTCTGGACCGCGTCGGGACCGTGGCAGTGCGCACAGGTTCCATTGAAGATCTCCTTGCCCGAGCCGACGGCCTCGGCGGCCGGCGCGGCCGCGTCCCCCTTGGTCTCGGTCGCCACCACACTGGCGGTCTGGGTCGCGCCGGGTCCGGTCCCGGTCGTCGTCCCCGCCGGCATCGCCCGGGTCGCACCGAAGCGCGCCGGCTGGCCGGTTGGCAGGCCATATTTCACCGCGAGCGCGCCGATCGTGCTCTGAAGCTGCGGCAGGACGGCATCGACGCGATCACGCAGCTCGGTGGACGTCTTGGCAAAGCCGATCGCCGCATCCCATGACAGGCCTTCGCCCTCGGTGAGCTGGATCTGATAGCGATCGCCGTAGCTGGTCTTGTTCAGCCAGCCGGCGACAGGGCCCCAGATGAAGGCGACGTCGGCCTTGCCCTGATCGAGCGCCTGCATGCCTTGCTCGGGCGACAGCACCGTCACCTTCTGGATGTCGTCGCGGCTCGCGAGCAGGTTTTGCGGCGTGCTTGCGAACTGCACCGCGACGCGCTTGCCCTTGAGGCCGTCGACGCCATCGAGCACCTGCCCCTTGGCGGCCACGAGGGCATAGCCCTGCTTCGCGAACGCGTTGGAGAAGATCACCGCCGGTCCCATGAAATCCTCGGACCTCGGCAACCCGATCATGGCGTCGCATTGCTTGCCGAGCAGCGTGACGCGCACGGTGCGCTTGCCGAAATAGGATTTGTACCAGTCGTAGGCGACCGGCCGGCCGAGCGCCTGCGCCAGGGCCTGCCCGATCTCGACATAGAAGCCCGGCTGCGACGGACTATCGCTCGAGAACGGAAGATTGGTCGGATCGGCGCAGAGACGGAGCGGCTGGGCTTCGTCCGCGTGCAGCGAGGCCGGAACGATCAGCGCGGCGGCAGATGCGAGCAGGCCTGCGATGGCGCGATTTCGGCTCGCACCGATGCCAGAATGATTCGGACGCATCCTCGTCTCCCATAGCTTTGTTGAGCCGGAGCTCGTTGAGCCAAGCGCTGCGGCACCAGGCATCGGCCGATGCCGCGATGATTGTCTGGAAAAAGCGCGCGCGTATCCCGCGGGGATACGCGCGCGAGTGGTCACTGGACGGAGAACACGAAGAGCGAACCGCCCTCGGGAGCTGCGGCCGTCATCTTCTTTCCTACCTCGCCCAGGAACGCAGGCAGCGCAGCCGTGCGGCCGACGACGATGGCGACATATTGCTTGCCGTCGACCTGGTAGGTTACCGGACCTGCGCCGATGCCGGAGCCGAGATTCTTGCTCCACAACACCTTGCCGGACTTCGCATCGATGGCGCGGAAATCGCCATGGATGTTGCCGGCAAACACGAGGCCACCGCCGGTGGTCAGCGTGCCGCCGTTGAAGGGCAGGTCTTCCTTGATCGACCAGACCTTCTTCTGCGCGACCGGATCCCAGGCCACGAGTTCGCCGAGGAAGCCGCCGGGACCTTCCTTGGTCGGGAATTCGGCGCCGAGATAGAACACACCGCGCTTGTAGGCGACATCGGAGACCGACCAGTCCATGCAGACATTGTTGGACGGGATGTAGACGAGGCCGGTCTGCGGGTTGAACGACATCGGCTGCCAGTTCTTGCCGCCGATCAGGTTCGGGCAGATGTCCTTGGCGGGATGGTTCGGCCCGGGACGCTTGTCGGGATCCTCGACCGCGCGCATCGTGGCGATGTCCCACTTCTTGGCCCAGTTGGAGAACACGTATTTCTCCGCCGAAAGCACCTTGCCGGTCTCGCGATTGGCGACGAAGAAGTAGCCGTTGCGATCCGCCTTCATCAGCGTCGGAACGGTGCTGCCGCCGATCTTCAGATCCGCGAGCACGGCTTCGTTGACGCCGTCATAGTCCCAGGCATCGGCCGGCGTGGTCTGGATGTGCCACTTGATCTTGCCGGTGTTGGGATCGAACGCCACCGTCGAGGCGGTGTAGAGGTTGGTCAGCTTGCCGAAATTGCCGTCGCCGGTCGAGCGAACCGCCGTGTTCCACGGGCCGGGATTGCTGGTGCCCCAATAGACCGTGTCGCTCTTCGGATCGTAGGAGCCGACCAGCCAGGCCGCGCCGCCGCCATGCTGGGCGGAGTCGCCCTTCCAGGTGTCGCCGCCGGGCTCGTCCGGCGAGGGAACGGTGTAGGTCTGCCACAGCTGCTTGCCGGTGTTGATGTCGAAGGCCTGGAGCGAACCGCGCACGCCGTACTCGCCGCCGCCGAAACCGGTGATGACCTTGTCGCGCACGACGAGCGGCGGCGAGGTGATGACCGAACCCTGCTTGTAATCGACCACCTTCGTCGTCCACAGCGCCTTGCCGGTCGCGGCATCGAGCGCCGTCAGCTTGCCGTCGAGGCGGCCGACGAAGATCTTGCCATCGGCATAGGAGACGCCGCGATTGTTCACGTCGCAGCAGGCGTATTGCAGCACGTCTTCGGGAATATCGGGCTCGTAGGTCCACTTGCGCGCGCCGGTGGCGGCATCGAGCGCGTAGACGTATTTCGGGCCCCAGGAGCTCGAAACGTAGAGCGTGTTGCCGACGACGATCGGCGAGGACTCGTTCGAACGCAGCGACGCCAGCGAGAACGAATAGGCGAGCGTCAACTTGCCGGCGTTCTCGGTGTTGATCTGCTTCAGCGGGCTGAAGCGCGTGTTGCCGTAGTCGTGGCCGGCAACGGCCCACTGGTTCGAATCGGATTGCGCCTTGAGCAGGGAGTCATTGGCGCGAACGCCTGACATGGCGGTAGCCAGCATCGCAACCATCGAGATGCCAGCCAAGAAGCCCTTCGTTCCTAAGGTCATGTATTCCCTCCGTGATGTTGTTATGCACGCCATGTTAGGCGCCTGAGCGCGCTGCGCCCGTGATGCGCAGTTCGTCTGCGAGCCATCGTTCGAAATTACAGCATCGCCTTTTCGCGCTTAGTATAGGCGGAAGGTAGTAGTGCAAATCATTGGCGGCCTTCGCCGCTCATCTCCTTGTCCGGGCTTGCGTCTTGCCCTTATTTTGCAGCTCGAAATGCGCCATCGGATTTGGGCAGCATCGCGCCGCAATCCGATTCGTCCGGTCCACTCAGCGCAGTAGGGTGGGCAAAGCGACTTGTCCGCCGCAGCTCGAAGAGCGAACGCGGAAGCGTGCCCACCTCTTCTCTCGCAATCGTGGATTAGTAAGTGGTGGGCACGGCGCAAGAGCGCCTTTGCCCACCCTACAAGTTCGCGTCAGGACGCCGAGGACGACGCGCTGATCACGATGATGGCGCTACCACCGCCGCGAAGTTTTCGAAGAAGTTCGCGGCAAGCTTGCGCGACGTCGAGTCGATCAGCCGCGCGCCGAGCTGTGCGAGCTTGCCGCCGATCTGCGCGTCGGCCTCGTAGTGCAGGATGGTGACGTCGGGCGATTCCTCCTCCAGCCTGACCTTCGCGCCGCCCTTGGCAAAGCCTGCGACGCCGCCGGCGCCTTCGCCGACGATGCGGTAGCCGTTGGGCGCATCGATATCGGTCAGCGTCACCTTGCCGCTGAACGTCGCCTTCACCGGGCCGACCTTCAGCACCACGGTCGCAATCATCTCCGTCGGCGATGCCATCTCGAGCGATTGGCAGCCGGGAATGCAGCGCCTGAGAACATCGGGATCGTTGAGCGCAGCCCACACCTTGGCTTTCGACGCCGGAATACGCTGACTGTCGTTCATCTGCATCGCTTCCATCCCTTTTGGCCGTTGCTTGTACAGCTCGACTAGGGCGGCGCCCGGCTGCGATCAATCGCCAGGAAGTACTAGGTCGTCCCGGCCGACGCGGCCTGCCGTAGGCACCGGGGGCAGCGCAGCTTCGCTGCATTGCCGCGAACAAAATCAATGACTTAGCTTGCCGACGTCTACTACCAAGATCGCGATTACAACGGCGTGAGCGCGTGCTCCTATTCGTCGCAACGAACAAAACATCAAAGGGAGAAAACGACGCGCCGGGAGCGCCGACGTCCAGGGCCAGCGCTTCGCGCTGGCGGCTGAACCCAGGCCGCCATCGACGAAGCGGAGATCGCAAGGTCGCGCCACGCACTGGCGGCGGCTCGGAACATCGCGGCCGAATCGCGCACCTGCGACAAACGTCACGATGACCTTTCCATGACGCACGTCCCCCAAAATCCCAGTTGCAAAGTTCCGTTCGCGCTGTCTCTAATTAGAATAACTACAAACATTCGGGAGGACTTCATCGTGTCTACAGTCAAACTGACAGTGAACGGCAAGGCCGTTGCTGTCGACGTCGAGGATCGCACGCTGCTGGTCCATCTCCTGCGCGATCACCTCAACCTCACCGGCACCCATGTCGGCTGCGACACCAGCCAGTGCGGCGCCTGCGTCGTGCACATGGACGGCCGCGCGGTGAAATCCTGCACCATGCTGGCGGGACAAGCCGACGGCGCCAGCATCACCACCATCGAAGGCATTGCCAAGGGCGACGAGCTGCACCCGATGCAGGCCGCCTTCCGCGACAATCACGGACTGCAATGCGGCTATTGCACGCCGGGCATGATCATGTCGGCGATCGACATCGTGCACCGCCATAGCGGCCAGCTCGACGAGGCCACCGTCCGCCAGGAGCTCGAAGGCAACATCTGCCGCTGCACCGGCTACCACAACATCGTCAAGGCGGTGCTGGATGCGGCCGGACGCATGAAGGTTGCGCAGGCGGCCGAGTAAGGCCGCCCGCCTCGAACGAAGACCACCACTGCGGCTTTCGATGGAAAGCGCAGTCAAAATAATTCCGGTCGGGAGGACCAGACATGGGTGTTGAAGGTATCGGCGCGCGAGTCGTGCGCAAGGAAGACAAGCGTTTCATTACCGGCAAGGGCCGCTACGTCGACGACATCAAATTGGTGGGCATGACCCATGCCCATTTCATTCGCAGCCCGCACGCGCACGCCAAGGTGAAGAAGATCGACTCGTCCGCTGCGCTGAAGATGCCGGGCGTGGTCGCGGTGCTCACGGGACAGCAGCTCGTCGACGACAAGGTCGGCAACCTGATCTGCGGCTGGGCCATCACCTCCAAGGACGGCAGCCCGATGAAGATGGGCGCGTGGCCGGCGATGGCGCCGGAGACGGTGCGCTTCGTCGGACAGGCCGTTGCGGTCGTGATTGCCGACAGCAAGAATCTGGCGCGCGACGCGGCGGAAGCTGTCGTCGTCGATTACGAGGAACTTCCCGCGGTCGCCGACGTCCACGCCGCAATCAAGGCCGGCGCGCCGCAGCTTCATCCTGAAGCGCCCGGCAACCAGGTCTATGACTGGGTGATCGGCGACGAGGGCGCCACGGATGCGGCCTTCGCCAAGGCCGCCAATGTCGTGAAGCTCGACGTCACCAACAACCGCCTCGCGCCGAACGCGATGGAGCCGCGCGCGGCGATCGCCGATTACGACGCCGCGGAAGAGCATTTCACGCTCTACACGACGTCGCAGAACCCGCACGTCGCCCGCCTCGTGCTGTCGGCGTTCTACAACATCGCCCCCGAGCACAAGCTGCGGGTGATCGCGCCCGACGTCGGCGGCGGCTTCGGCTCCAAGATCTTCATCTATCCGGAGGAGATGGTGGCGCTGTGGGCCTCGAAGAAGGTCGGCCGTCCCGTGAAATGGACCGGCGACCGCACCGAGGCTTTCCTCACCGACGCCCATGGCCGCGACCATGTCACCCATGCCGAGATGGCATTCGACGCCAGCAACAAGATCACCGGCCTCAAGGTGAAGACCTACGCCAATTTCGGCGCCTACATGTCGCTGTTCTCCTCGTCGGTGCCGACCTATCTCTACGCGACGCTGCTGTCGGGCCAGTACAACATCCCGGCGATCCATGCCGAGGTGATCGGGGTCTACACCAACACCACGCCGGTCGACGCCTATCGCGGCGCGGGCCGCCCCGAGGCGAGCTATCTGATCGAGCGGCTGATGGAGACGGCCGCCCGGCAGCTGAAGGTCGATCCGGCGGCGCTGCGCCGGACCAACTTCATCACCCAGTTCCCGCACCAGACGCCCGTGATCATGGCCTACGACACCGGCGACTTTAACGCTTCGCTCGATGCGGCGATGAAGGCGATCGACTATGCCGGCTTCGCCGCGCGCAAGGCCAAGGCCAAGGCGGACGGCAAGCTGCGCGGCATCGGCGTGTCCTGCTACATCGAGGCCTGCGGCATCGCGCCGTCGAAGGCGGTCGGCAGCCTGGGTGCCGGCGTCGGTCTTTGGGAATCCGCCGAGGTCCGCGTCAACCCGGTCGGCACGATCGAGATCCTCACGGGCTCGCACAGCCACGGCCAGGGTCACGAGACGACGTTCTGCCAGCTCGTCGCGGAGCGTCTGGGGGTTCCGATCAGCCAGGTCTCGATCGTCCATGGCGACACCGACAAGGTGCAGTTCGGCATGGGCACCTACGGCTCCCGCTCGGCGGCCGTCGGCCTCACCGCGATCCTGAAGGCCATGGAGAAGATGGAGTCCAAGGCCAAGAAGATCGCCGCCCATGCGCTGGAAGCGTCGGAAGCCGACATCGTCATCGAGAACGGCGAGTTCAAGGTGACCGGCACCGACAAGGCGATCGCCTTCCCGATGGTCGCGCTCGCGGCCTACACCGCGCACAACCTGCCTGACGGGATGGAGCCGGGCCTGAAGGAGAGCGCCTTCTACGACCCGACCAACTTCACCTTCCCGGCCGGCACTTATATCTGCGAGCTCGAGGTCGATGCCGGCACCGGCAAGACGAGTTTCGTCAACTTCGTCGCAGCCGACGATTTCGGCCGGCTGATCAATCCGATGATCGTCGAGGGTCAGGTCCATGGCGGCTTGGTTCAAGGCATCGGACAGGCGCTGCTCGAGCACGCGATCTACGATGCCAACGGCCAGCCGGTCACGGCCTCGTTCATGGATTACGCCATGCCGCGCGCCGACGATGTGCCCTCGTTCAACCTCTCCCACACCACGACGCTGTGCCCGGGCAATCCGCTCGGCATCAAGGGCTGCGGTGAGGCCGGCGCGATCGGCGCCTCTGCGGCCGTGATCAATGCGATCACGGATGCGATCGGCAAGAACAACCTGGAAATGCCCGCAACCCCCGACCGGGTGTGGCGCACGATCCACGCGGCTTGAGGGAGGAACCAAGATGTACCAGACAACCTATCATCGCGCTTCCTCGGTCGACGAAGCCGCCAGCCTGTTCGGCAAGAGCAGCGAGGCAAAATTCCTCGCCGGCGGCCAGACGCTGCTGCCGGTCATGAAGCAGCGCCTCGCCAGTCCCTCGGACGTGATCGACCTCGGCAAGATCAAGGACATGATCGGCGTCGAAGCCTCCGGCGACACGCTGACCATCAAGGCCGCCACGCCGCATTACGACGTTGCGACCAGCGATGCCGCGAAGAAGGCGATCCCTGCGCTCGCCTATCTCGCCTCGCTGATCGGCGACCCCGCGGTGCGCTACCGCGGCACGATCGGCGGCTCGCTCGCCAACAACGACCCCGCCGCGGATTATCCGGCCGCGACGCTGGCGCTCGGCGCCACCGTGAAGACCAACAAGCGGTCGATCTCGGCGGAAGATTTCTTCAAGGGCCTGTTTACGACGGCGCTCGAGGACGGCGAGATCATCACCGCCGTCTCGTTCCCGGTTCCGGCGAAAGCGGGCTACGCGAAATTCCCGCATCCGGCCTCGCGCTTTGCGCTGACCGGCGTGTTCGTCGCGCAGACGAAGTCGGGCGAGATCCGCGTCGCCGCGACCGGTGCCTCGCAGAGCGGCGTGGTGCGGGTGCCCGCGATCGAGGCCGCGCTGAAGGCGAACTGGTCGCCGTCGGCGATCGACGGCGTGACGATTTCGGCGAGCGGACTTCTGTCCGATATCCACGGCACGTCGGAGTACCGCGCCAACCTCATCAAGGTAATGGCGCAGCGCGCGGTGGCGGCGGCCGGCTGACGATGCCGCTCTAGCGACTGAACACAAATTTTCCGCGGCGCGCAGAAATGCGCGCCGCTTTTATTATGCGCCCATGCATGAAAACCGCTTGCCTCGCTGGCGGGAAGGCGAGAAAAGTTAATCAGCCAATTAACTCGCCCCCAAGAGCAACGTCAGAGGCGTTTGCCGGATCACCGGCACTTGCCCGCGACCCGAGGAAACAACAACGTGCTCGACAAATCAGCCCCCACCTCGTCCGTCCGCGCCTCCGGCCCGCTCTCCGGCTTCCGCATCGTCGAATTCGCCGGCATCGGGCCCGGCCCGTTTGCCTGCATGATGCTGGCCGACATGGGCGCCGACGTCGTCACGCTCGACCGTGTCGGCGCTAGGAAGAGCATGAAGTCGGTGGCGGGGCGCGGCCGCAAGGTGATCGAGCTCGACCTCAAGGACAAGGCGGCGATCGCGGAGGTGCTCGACCTGCTTGCGAGCGCCGATGCGCTGGTCGAAGGTTTCCGTCCCGGCGTGATGGAACGGCTCGGGCTCGGCCCTGAAATCGTGCTCGCGCGCAACCCGAAGCTCGTCTACGGCCGCATGACCGGCTGGGGCCAGGAAGGCCCGCTCGCCAATGCCGCCGGCCACGACATCAACTACATCTCCATCACCGGCGCGCTCGCCGCAATCGGCACCAAGGAAGCGCCGGTGCCGCCGCTGAATCTGGTCGGCGATTTCGGCGGCGGCGCGCTCTATCTCGTCGTCGGCGTGCTCGCGGCGCTCCTTGAAGCCTCGAGGTCGGGCAAGGGCCAGGTGGTCGACGCCGCGATGTGCGACGGCGCGGCATCGCTGATGTCGTTCTTCTTCGACATGACCACGATCGGCCGCTGGACCGAAGGGCGCGACCAGAACTTCCTCGACGGCGGCGCGCATTTCTACGGCGTCTACGAATGCGCCTGCGGCCATTTCGTCTCGATCGGTTCGATCGAGCCGCAGTTCTACGCGCTGCTGCGCCAGCATGCCGGCCTCTCCGACGCCGATTTCGACGCGCAGATGGACCGCAAGGCCTGGCCGGCGCTGAAGGAAAAGCTGAAAGCCGTGTTCAAGAGCAAGACGCGCGAGGACTGGTGCAAGATCATGGAAGGCACCGACATCTGCTTCGCGCCGGTGCTGACCATGTCGGAGGCGACGCAGCATCCGCACATGGTCGCCCGGCAGGTGTTCGTCGAACGCCACGGCGTGAAACAGCCCGCGCCCGCGCCGCGATTCTCACGCACGCCATCCGCCGTGCGCGAACCGGAGGGCGCGGAGATCGCCGCGGTGACGAAGGCGTGGAAGAGGTAGAAGCTCCGCTGCCGCACCACACTCCGCCGTCGTCCCGGCGAAGGCCGGGACCCATAACCACAGGATGTGGTTTTGCGAAGACTCGGAGTTACCAGCCGCGCGCCACAACCTCTCCCTGGGGTTATGGGTCCCGGCTTTCGCCGGGACGACACCGGTGATGTGGGCGCAACTCGCGCCTCACGCGTGGCCTACGCCGCGTCATCCACCTTCAGCACGCCGCGCCGGATCTGGTCCTCCTCGATCGATTCGAACAGGGCCTTGAAGTTGCCCTCGCCAAAGCCGTCGTCGCCCTTGCGCTGGATGAACTCGAAGAAGATCGGGCCGATCGCGTTGGCCGAGAAGATCTGGAGCAGCACCTTGGTCTGGCCGCCGTCCACGACGCCTTCGCCGTCGATCAGGATGCCATTCTTCTGAAGCCGCGCGACGTCCTCACCATGCTTCGGCAGGCGCGCGTCGATCCGCTCGAAATAGGTGTTTGGCGGCGACGGCATGAAGGGCAGGCCGGCTTCGCGCAAGCCTTCGATGGTGCGGTGGATGTCGCGGCAGCCGCAGGCGATGTGCTGGATGCCTTCGCCGCGATAGGTCTGCAGATATTCCTCGATCTGGCCGGACTCGCCGGCATCCTCGTTGATCGGAATCCGGATCTTGCCGTCGGGGCTGGTCAGCGCGCGCGAGAACAGGCCCGACGCGCGTCCCTCGATGTCGAAGAAGCGGATCTGGCGGAAGTTGAACAGCTTCTGGTAGAAGCCCGTCCAGACATCCATGCGGCCGCGATGGACGTTGTGGGTGAGGTGGTCGAGATAGAACAGGCCGGCACCAGCCGGCTTGGGATCGCGCGCGCCAAGCCACTCGAACTCGGCATCATAAGCCGAGCCCTTGGCGCCGTAGCGATCGACGAAATAGAGCAGGCTGCCGCCGATGCCCTTGATCGCGGGCACGTCGAGTGTCTTCTGCGCTGATGACACATCCGCCGGCTCGGCGACGAGCGCGAGCGCGCGGTCATAGGCCGCCTTCGCGTCGACGACGCGAAACGCCATCGACGGGGCACAGGGACCATGCGCGGCGACGAAATCATAGCCGTGGGTGCCGGGCTCCTCGTTGACGAGATAGTTGATGTCGCCCTGGCGATAGACCGTGATTGCCTTGGTCTTGTGGCGCGCGACGGGCGCATAGCCCATCAGCTTGAACAGCGCGTGCAGCTCGCCCGGATTGGGATGGGCATATTCGACGAACTCGAACCCGTCGGTGCCCATCGGATTGTCGGCGCTAACAGTGGCCGGCGGTGCATCGTGCGGAAACGGACCCATGCTGCTCTCCCAAATGGCTGCTGAGAGGAACTATCCTTCATGGGACGCGCAAGAGGCGTGCAAACGGGGCGTCATTTGGCTATCATATGCATGATCTGTGCATCAAATGGATAAAACGCGCATGATTTCGGTGGACGCCTTCGACCTCAAGATCCTCGGCGCGCTCCAGGACGACGGCCGCCTCACCAACCAGGAGCTCGCCGATCTCGCCGGTCTCTCGGCCTCGCAATGCTCGCGCCGGCGGATGCGGCTGGAGGAGGAGAAGGTGATATCGGGCTATCACGCCGATCTTTCCAGCGAGGCACTCGGCTTCGGGGTGATCGCCTTCATTCAGGTGGGGCTCGCGACCCACTCGCCGGACAATTCCAAGCGGTTCCGCGCGCTGGTCAACCGCATCGACGAGATCCAGGAGGCCTACTCGCTGACGGGCGATGCCGATTACGTGCTGAAAGCCGTGCTGCGCGATTTGAAGGGCCTCTCCAACCTCGTCAACGACGTGTTGATGCCGCACCAGAGCGTGGCGCATGTGCGCTCCTCGATCGTGCTCGACCGGTTGAAGGAAAGCACGCGGCTGCCGCTCAGGGAGCTGAAGCCTGGCTGAAATCGAGGGAACTACGGCATTCGCGCGTAAGGCACCGTCTGCGATGATCCAGCCGATCCGGAGATTCGACCATGGCCCTCCAGCTTCGACCGAACTGCGAATATTGCGACCGCGACCTGCCGCCCGATGCAACGGATGCGCGGATCTGCTCCTATGAATGCACGTTCTGTGCGGACTGCGTCGAGACCAAGCTCTCCAACGTCTGCCCGAACTGCGGCGGCGGCTTTGCCCCGCGCCCGATCAGGCCGACGCAGGAATGGCGGCCGGGCGTATGTGTGACGAAGCACGTGCCGTCGGACAAGCGGGTGCATTTGAAGTACAGCGCGGAGGATGTCGCGGCGCATTGCGCGCGGATACGCGACGTGCCGCCGGAGAGGCGATAGGTCTCGTAGGGTGGGCAAAGGCGCTCTTGCGCCGTGCCCACCAAAACGCCGAGCGATGGTGGGCACGCTTCGCTTTGCCCACCCTACAAGACTAACCCACCCTACGACACCGGAGTGCGCGACAGTTCACTCCGCCGCCAGGATCGTCCCCTCGACCTCCCCGAACCCGACCCGGTAGCCGTTGCCCTGGCACCAGCCGCGCATGACGAGGCTGTCGCCGTCCTCCAGGAACGAGCGCTTGATGCCGCCGGGCAATTCGACCGGCTCGGTGCCGTTCCAGCTGATCTCGAGCAGGCTGCCGCGCTGGTTCTTCTCCGGGCCGGAGATGGTGCCGCTGCCGAGGAGATCGCCGACATTCATGGCGCAGCCTGAGGAGGCGTGATGCATGAGCTGCTGCACCGACGACCAGTACATGTATTTGAAATTGGTGCGGCTGATGCCCGTTGGCGCGTTCGCGCCGCCGGGCCGCAACGAGACATCGAGCTCGATGCTGTAATTCTGCGGCTTGGCCTGCCTGAGATAATCGAGCGGCACCGGCTCCTGCTCCGGCCCCTTCAGCCGGAACGGCTCCAGCGCCTCGCGCGTCACCACCCACGGGCTGATCGAGGTCGCAAACGCTTTTGCCAGGAACGGACCGAGCGGCACGTATTCCCATTGCTGGATGTCGCGCGCGCTCCAGTCGTTGAGCAGCACGAAGCCGAAGATCATCTCTTCGGCCTGCTGTTCGGTGAGCATGCCGCCCATCGGCGACGGCTGGCCGACCACGACACCCATCTCCAGCTCGAAATCGAGCCGCTTGCATGGCCCGAAGCTCGGCACGTCGACATTCGGCGGCTTCAACTGCCCGCGCGGGCGCTTCACGCTGGTGCCGGAGACCACGACGGTGGACGCGCGGCCGTTATAGGCGATCGGCATATGCAGCCAGTTCGGCTGGAGCGCATTTTCCTTGCCGCGGAACATCACGCCGACATTGGTGGCGTGCTCCCTGGACGAATAGAAATCGGTGTAGCCGGAGACCGCGAACGGCATGTGCAGTCTGGCATCGCGCATCGGCACCAAGGCCTGCTTGCGCAGCTCCTCATTGTCGCGCAGCTCCGGATGATCCGCGCGCAAGAGCTCGCTGATCCGCGCCCGCGTCTTCGCCCAGACCTTCGGCCCCAGCGCCATGAACGGATTGAGCGACGCGCCCGAGAACACGCCGAGCGCGCCGACATCGAGACGCGAGTCCTGCTCGATCTCCCAGAGATCGAGCACGTAATGGCCGATCGCGACGCCGACCCGCGGCGTCGGGTTGGCGTCGGTCGAGAACACGCCATAGGGCAGGTTCTGGATCGGGAAGTCGGAGGCGGGATCGACGTCGATGAAGGAGCGGAGGCTGGGGTCGTTGGGGTGGGGCATTGGTTTCCTGCCGGATGTTTTGAGACGGTTTCTCCGCCGTCATTCCGGGGCGCGCGGAGCGCGAGCCCGGAATCCATAACCACGATCGTGAGTATGGATTCCGGGCCTGCGCCTTCGGCGCATCCCGGAATGACGAAGTCACTACGCCTTATTCGGATCGAACCGCTTCTCCAGGCCCTTCCAGCAATCCGCGTAATCGTCCTGAAGCGTCGACGAATTCGCGGCATGTGCGGTGACGCGCTGTGGGTAGCGGGTCTCGAACATGAAGGCCATGGTGCCGGTCAGCTTCACCGGCTTCAATTCGCCATTGCTGGCATGCTCGAACGCGTCGCGGTCGGGGCCGTGCGGCAGCATGCAATTGTGCAGGCTCATGCCGCCGGGGACGAAGCCTTGCGGCTTGGCATCGTAGACGCCGTAGATCAGGCCCATGAACTCGCTCATGATGTTCATGTGGTACCAGGGCGGCCGGAAGGTGTTGTCGGCGACCATCCAGCGCTCCGGGAAGATCACGAAATCGATGTTCGCGGTGCCCGCGGTCTCCGACGGCGAGGTGAGCACCGTGAAGATCGAGGGATCGGGATGGTCGAAGCCGATCGCGCCGACGGGAGAGAAGGTGCGCAGATCGTATTTGTACGGCGCGTAATTGCCGTGCCAGGCGACCACGTCGATCGGCGAATGGGCGAGCTGCGTCTTGAACAGCGCGCCGCCCCATTTCACGTAGAGCTCGGTCGGCGTGTCCTTGTCCTCGTAATGCGCGACCGGGGTGAGGAAGTCGCGCGCATTGGCGAGGCAATTGGCGCCGATCGGGCCGCGCTCCGGCAGCGTGAAGGCGCCGCCGTAATTCTCGCAGAGATAGCCGCGCGCCGGCCCGTTCGGAATCTCGACGCGGAATTTGACACCGCGCGGGATCACCACGATCTCGCCGGGCTCGGCGTCGATGCGGCCGAACTCGGTGACGAGGCGCAGGTTGCCCTGCTGAAGCACGAACATCAGCTCGCCGTCGGCATTGTAGAAATGCTGGTCCACCATCGACTTGGTGATGAGGTAGACATGCGCGGCCATGCCGGCCTGCGTGTTGACGTCACCGGCGGTCGTCATGGTCTGCACGCCCTGAAGGAAGGTCATGTCCTCCTTCGGGATCGGCGCCGGGTCCCAGCGCAGCTGCGCGATCGGCAAATCGTTCTCGTGGCAGGGCGCCGAGCGCCACAGGCCGGCGTCGGCCTTCTCGAAACGGCCGGAGTGCTTCACCGAGGGGCGGATGCGATAGAGCCAGGAGCGCTCATTGGTGCCGCGCGGCGCGGTGAAGGGCGAGCCCGAGAGCTGCTCGGCATAGAGCCCGTAGGCGCAGCGCTGCGGTGAGTTGCGCCCGATCGGCAGCGCGCCCGGCAGCGCCTCGGTCTCAAAACTGTTGCCAAAGCCGGACATGTAGCCCGGCGTGACCTGGGCCGAGCTGCGGATGATCTGATCGGGCGAGGTATTGATGTTCATGACTATCCTCCTCCTTGCAGGGCGGCCCACATCTCCTGGTCGCGCTTGTCGGTCCAGATCACGGGATCGTCGATCCCCGACGCTTCGTCATAGGCGCGCGACACGTTGAACGGCAGGCAGTGCTCGTAGATGGCGAAGCTGTGGAATTTCGGATCCATCACCTCGCGCGTCGCGGCCATGGATTCCTTTAAGCTGCGCCCCCTGGCGACCGAGATTTCGGCTGCGCCATAGAGCGAGGTGACGAAGTCGCGCGTCATCGCGATGGCTTCGCGCACGGTGGCGGTCCCCTTCAGCGCGTCACCGCGGCCCGGCGCGATCGCCTTGGGATTGAAGTTGCGGATCTCGTTCAGCGTCAACGGCCATTCGCGCAAATGCGCGTCGCCGCAATAGCAGGCCGAGTGATATTCGATGAGGTCGCCGGAGAACATCACCTCCGCATCCGGCACCCAGGCGACGATGTCGCCCGAGGTATGGCCGGCCCCTAACTGCATCAGGCGAACCTCGCGCTTGCCGAGATAGATCGACATCTCGCCCTCGAAGGTCAGCGTCGGCCAGGTCAGGCCGGGAATGCTCTGCGCATCCTGGAACAGGCGCGGGAAGCGGCCATATTCGGAATCCCAGTCCTGCTTGCCGCGTTCCTCGATGAGGCGATAGGTCTCCTGCGAGGCAACGATGCCTTGCGCCTTGTAGGCGGAGGCCCCCAGCACGCGCACGGCGTGATAGTGCGACAGCACGACATATTTGATCGGCTTGTCGGTGACGGCGCGGACCCGCTCGATGACCTTGCCCGCCATCGCCGGCGTTGCCTGCGCGTCGAACACCAGGCAGCCGTCGTCACCGACGATCACGGCCGTGTTCGGATCGCCCTCCGCGGTGAAGGCATAGAGATCGGTGCCGATCTCCGAGAAGGTGATCTTCTTCTCGGCGAGATCGCCGGTGGATGCGAAGTTCTTCGCCATCAAATTCATCCTCAGGTCTTTGGGTTATTGTTGTTGCTGTTGCTGTTGTTGCTGCTGCTGGCCGTCGATCATGCGGCGCTTCGCGAGCCCGATCGCCTCCCGCAGCACGTCGATGTCACCGATATGGTTGGCGAGGATCAGCACCAGCGCCGCGTCGAAATCGGCACTCTGCTCGTCGGTGAAGCCGCGATGCGCTTCGACGATGGCGCGAAAGGCATCGTCAGGCCGCGCGAAGTTGGAACTGGTGGAAAGCGGCATACCAAACCTCAATTCACGCCTTTCAATTCAACCCTTGGGCCCGCGATAACGCAGCCGAAATCGCCTCATGCGTCGGATGACGGAAGCGCGCGGCAACGTAGCCATCGGGCCTGAGCAGATAGGCAGCACCCGCCTCGGCGTCGTAGCGCTTTGCGACGAGGCCCGCGGGATCGGCAAGTCCGCCCTCGCCGCCGATGCGGATATCCTTCACGCCTTCGGGCGCGCCGACCTGCGCGCCATTGCTGAACGACAGCAAGGTGAAGTCCGTTCCACCCTTGCGGAAGGCGTCCGTCAGATAGGCCTGCTCGCCCGCACGCGACGAGACGGGCGCATCGAACATGGAACAACCGGGCGACGGTCCGCCGCGCCACGCATCAGCATCGGGCGACGACAGCGACGTATCATATCTGCACGGCACCGAGAGCCGGCCGCCATTGACCATGCGCTTGCCGAACTCCGTTTCCTTGGCCAGCGACAGCACCGCCTTGCGCAGCCGCGCCTCCTGATGCGAGTTCGGCGCCATGAAATCGGTCGAGCGGGTGGATTCGCGGATGTTCTCGTCGGCCGCCAGGCTGCGCTCGACATGGTAGCTGTCGAGCAGGCTGGCGGGCGATTTGCCGCGCAGCACACGATCGAGCTTCCAGGACAGATTCTCCGCGTCCTCCAGACCCGAGTTCGCGCCACGCGCACCGAAGGGCGAGACCTGATGTGCGGAGTCGCCGGCAAAGATCACGCGGCCATGGATGAAGCGGTCCATCCGCCGGCACTGGAATTTATAGAGCGAGATCCACTCGAACTCGAACTTGTCGTGGCCCAGCATGCGCGCAATCCGCGGCCGCACGTTTTCCGGCTTCTTCTCGACAACGGGATCGGCGTAGCGATTGAGCTGAAGGTCGATGCGCCAGACGTCGTCAGGCTGCCGGTGCAGCAGCGCCGAGCGGCCGGCATGAAACGGCGGATCGAACCAGAACCAGCGCTCGGTCGGGAATTCCGCCGTCATCTTGACGTCGGCGATCAGGAACTGGTCCTCGAATACCTGGCCGGCGAACTCGGCGCCAACCATCTGCCGGAGCGACGACCGCGCGCCGTCGCAGGCGACGACATATTGCGCGTAGAGGCGGTAGGCGCCCTCCGGCGTCTCGATCGTCAGCGCGACGGAATCGTTGCGCTGCTCGAGCGCCGTCACCTTGTTGCGCCAGCGCAGGTCGACCTCAGGCAAATCGCTGATGCGATCGACCAGATAGGCCTCGGCATAATATTGCTGCAGATTGATGAAGGCCGGCCGCTTGTGACCGTCTTCCGGCAGCAGGTTGAACTGGTAGAGCTGGGATTCGCCGTGGAAAATGCGGCCGACGCTCCACACCACGCCCTTCTCGACCATGCGGTCGCCGACGCCGAGCCGGTCCCAATATTCCAGCGAGCGTTTCGAGAAGCAGATCGCGCGCGAACCTTCGCCGATGCGGTCGGCATCATCCAGCAGGACGACGCGCTGGCCGCGCTGGGCGAGATCAATCGCCAGCGACAGCCCGACCGGGCCCGCGCCGACGATCACGACCGGATGCTCCGCGGGGCTTGGCCCGGGGCGGTCCTGATCGGGATGACGGCGATAGCCGAACTGGGTTTTGGCCTGATGCGTATTGGCCGGCGCCATACATCAACCTCGGCTCTGGTCAGAAGACGACTGATCTGCTAGATAGTCTCACGTGCAACTATTTTGGACCGGAGCCGGCCGGCCGTCAACTGGAATTCGGAGCGCAAGCCTTGGCGAGGACATCCAGCGATGCGGCGCTGAAGAGACAAGAGGCGGGCGAGGCGTCGCCGCGGCCAAAAACACGGCTCGACCTGTTCAAGTTCGTGCCATTCCGCCTCAACCGGCTTGCGGCGGAGGTGAGTTCCGCGCTCGCGGTCGAGTATCAGGAGCGTCACGGCCTCGATATTCCCGCCTGGCGCGTGATCGCGACGCTCGGCTTCCGCAACGATGCCTGTAGCGCGCAATACATCTCGCAATGCACTCGCACGCACAAATCCACCATCAGCCGCGCGGTGACCATGCTGTTGCACGAGGGGCTGATCGAGCGGGTCGAGAACGAAGCCGACCGCCGCGAATTCCGCCTGCAACTGACGAAGAAAGGCCGCGCACTCTACGAAGAACTGTTCCCGCAATTGCTGCGGCGGGAGGACGAGATCCTCGCCTGCCTCTCGGCGCAGGAGCGCAAGCAGCTCTCGGCGCTGCTCGGCAAGATCGAGCAGAGCCTCGACCTGATCCAGACCAGCGAAGAGGCCGACGCGAAGCAGGCGTATTAGCCGCTGTTGTCATTTCGGGGCGCGCGCAGCGCGAACCCGGAATCCATCGCGCCACCGGTTACGTCGATAAATGGATTCCGGGTTCGCGCTACGCGCGCCCCGGAATGACTGCTCCTATTTCGCAAACGACTTTGACGGCGGCAGGTGCAGCGCCCAGACGTCGACCTTGTCGCTGGCACGCGGATAGATCTCCGTCACGATCGGATCGTGGCCGGGAATGAATCTGTCGGGATGGCCGGCGAGACGCTCGATCGTCTCCCAGCCAACCGCCATGTCACCGACATTGTAGACGATCGGGAACGGGCTGCGGCGCTGGAGATTGGCGTAGTAATGCGCGGCGTCGGAGGCCAGCACCACCGGCCCGCGCGCGGTCTCGACCTTGACCACCTGCAAGCCGTCGGAATGGCCGCCGACCCGGTGCACGGTGACGCCGGGCGCGACCTCGCCGTCACCTGAATAGAACGCAACGCGCTCGCCATAGACATGGCGCACCATCTGCGTGACGTGTTCGACCGAGAACGGATGTCGCAGCAGTCCGTTACACATGCAGCGGCCGGTCGCGTAGGCCATCTCGCGCTCCTGGAGATGGAAGCGCGCGTTCGGGAAGCGGTCGAGATTGCCGGCGTGGTCGTAATGCAGATGCGTCACGATGATGTCGCGAATACTCGACGCCGCGACACCGAAGCGCTCCAGCGCGTCGACCGGATTGAGCGTCAGCTTGCGCGCCCGCGCACTCGCCTCCTCGGCATTGAAGCCGGTGTCGACCAGGATGTCGCGCCCGCCGCCGCGGATCAGCCAGACGAAATAGTCGAGGTCCTGCGCCGCACTGTCATGCGGATCCGGCGCCAGGAAGTTCATGTTGAGGGTGCGCGGCGACATCGTTGCATAGCGCAGTGCGTAGATTTCGTAGGCGTTTCCCATGGCTCTGCTTTTGGTTTTGCTTTTTTGTGAGTGGACCGTCGGGGAGGTACGAGCGCACCAAGCCATTGTCCGCCGGAAAGGTCAAACGCCTCGCGTGATGCGTGGAGGCCCGCTCCAGTGTGAGACCAATCACATTTTCGGCGCCAAGACTCCCGTAAACATGACTTCCCTAACATGGCTCCCCAATAATCATGGGGGTCCTGACATGGCCGCTGCAATGCCCAACCAGATCGCGTCGAGCCCAACCATGATGGCCGGTTCATTCCCCGCGCAGCGCACCCACGCGTTGCGGTCAATCGTCGCGATAATGCCGAATCTCCAAGCGGTTGACGCCCCCTCTCCGCGGTTTGATAATGCACATTGCGTAAGTTAAGGTCGCCGCGGCGCAAGCTGGAACGGCGCCTTTTTGGCTGGACCGCGCTGATTATGAAAATTCGCTTCCTTTTCCTTCTTCCCTTGCTCGTTTCGCTCGTGCCGACCGCTCCGTCGCTTGCGGCCGGCGACCGACATGCGCTGGTCATCGGCAACGCCAAATATCCGGATGCAGACGCCCCGCTGAAGGAGCCGCTCAACGATGCCCGTGACATCGCCGACGAGCTCAAGCGCGACGGCTTTTCGGTCGAAATCGGCGAGAACCTGACCGGTGACGGCATGCGCCGCGCCTTCGACAAGCTCTACGGCAAGATCAAGCCGGGCTCGGTGGCGCTGATATTCTTCAGCGGTTTCGGCATCCAGTCGGCGCGCCAGAGCTACATGCTGCCGGTCGACGCGCAAATCTGGACCGAATCCGACGTGCGCCGCGACGGTTTCAGCCTGGAAGCCGTCCTCGGCGAGCTCAACACCCGTGGCGCCGGCGTCAAGATCGCGCTGGTCGATGCCTCCAGGCGCAACCCGTTCGAGCGCCGGTTCCGCAGCTTCTCGGCCGGCCTGACCCCGGTCATCGCGCCGAACGGCACGCTGGTGATGTATTCGGCGGCGCTGGCCTCGGTGGTCTCCGATGCCGGCGGCGAGCACAGCCTGTTCGTCCAGGAACTGCTGAAGGAAATCCGCGTCCCCGACCTGATGGCCGAGGAGACGCTGAACCGCACCAAGATGGGCGTCACCCGCGCCTCGCGCGGTGAGCAGGTGCCGTGGATATCCTCTTCATTGGCCGAAGATTTCTCGTTCATTCCGGGAGCCGGCGGATCGCGTCCGACAACGCCGCCGGCCGCGCCCCCCGCTCCGCCGCCCGTCGTCGCCAATAACCCGCCGCCGGCACCACCTGCGCCGCCATCACCGCCTCCGCCGCCGAAGCCGGCCGACACGGCAGCCGCACCGGCTCCCGCGCCCGTACCGGCCCCATCACCGAAGCCGCAGGTCGAGGCCGCCCTGCCCCCGCCGCCACCGCCGGTGAAACCGGCCGATCCCGCTCCTGCGCCGAATGCGGACGCCGGGCCTAGCGCGGCCGCGCTGGCGGAGGACCCCACCATCAAGGGCCTGACGGCCAAGATCGCGGCCAATCCTGATGACGTGAACGCGCTGTACCGGCGCGGCCAGGTCTATGCCAGCAAGGGCGCCTACAACCTCGCCATCAAGGATTTCGACGACACGCTCCGGATCAACTCGAAGGACGTCGAGGCGCTGAACAACCGCTGCTGGACCCGCACCGTGGTCGGCGATCTCCAGGCCGCGCTGAAGGATTGCAACGAAGCGCTGCGGCTGCGACCGAATTTCGTCGATGCGCTGGACAGCCGGGGGCTGGTCAATCTGAAATCGGGGGCGGTGAAGAACGCCATCGCCGATTTCGATGCGGCCCTGAGGATCAATCCGCGCCTCACCTCCTCGCTGTACGGACGGGGCCTCGCCAAGCAGCGTAACGGCTCCGCCCAGGAAGGGGCGCTGGATATCGCCAATGCCAAGGCGATGGATCCGAACATCGTTCAGGAATTCGCAAGCTACGGAGTCCGCTAGTATTTTTTTGAATTGAGGCGGCGGACGCCTCGAACCCTCGGCCGCCCAAAACAGACTAAAGGGACGGATGCCGCAGGCGGCCTTTCCCCGGGGGGCCTATTGCAGGAATTTTGGAACCACGCAGGTCAGCTGCGCAGGAGGGACTGGCAAATGAGATTGGCTGCAAAGGGACTTACCGCAATCCTGTCCATCATGGCCATTGGCGCCGCGCTGTCGCTGCCGGCCTCGCCCGCATTCGCCGCCGACGACGGCAACAGCAAGAACGTCACCGAGGACGAGATCGTCCGCGCACTGGCGCCGCCGCAGAAGAAGCCGCTGACCCGCGGCCTCTCGATCGCGCCGCAGGCCGACCCTGCGCCGAGCGCGTCGGAGACCAAGCTGATCCAGTCCGTGCGCGGCCGCTCGACGCGCTCGCTGTCGTCGACCGAGCGCGAGGAAATCGCATCGGTCGCCAAGGACAAGCCGAACATCGATCTCGAGATCACCTTCGACTACAACTCCGCCAATATCAGCACCAAGTCGCTGGCTTCGGTGCAGGCGCTCGGTCGCGCGCTGACCAGCCCCGACCTCAAGGGATCGACCTTCGTGGTCGCCGGCCACACCGACGCCGCCGGTGGCGAAGCCTACAACCAGGACCTGTCGGAGCGCCGCGCGGATGCGATCAAGCGCTACCTGGTCGAGAAGTACAGCATCTCCGCGACCGACCTCGTCACCGTCGGCTACGGCAAGAGCAAGCTGAAGGACCCGAGCCAGCCGATGGCCGAGGTCAACCGCCGCGTGCAGGTCGTCAACATGGAAAACAAGACCACCGCATCGAAGTAAGCACGACGCAATTCTTTGAAATGACCGTTCGTGATGTGGTGTAAAGTCTCGCTTCCAAAGCGCGTCCCGCAGCCTTGCGGGACGCCGCTTTGTTTCAGGGAAACGCTCTCAGCAGGCCTCGTGCGGATGGCCGTGAGCCAGGCCAGGACAATCCGGCGATGAACGTCTCCGACTATCTCAAGCCTGCCGGAACTGTGGCGTTCATCGTCGCGCTCGGCATCGGCTATTATCTGTTCGAGCATCGGCGTCGCCCCGAGGCCAAGGAAACGCCGGGCGAGGCGCTCGTCATCGTGACGAAGTCGACCAATGCCTGCTTCTCCGACCTCGTCCGTGTGACCGGGTTCTTCGTGCCGCGCCGCGAGGCTGTCGTCGTCGCCGACCAGGAAGGTTCCAGGGTCACCGATCTCTTCGTCACCGAAGGGACCATGGTCACCGACAACCAGGAGCTGGCGCGCCTGACGGCACCGCCGCAGATCCCGGGCCAGCCGCAGCGGCCCGGCCCGCAAGGGCCGATCTCGCTGAAAGCGCCGGCGCCGGGCCTCGTCACGGAAGTTCGCACCATCGTCGGCGCGCCCGCCTCGCCGCAGGCCGGCCCGATGTTCCGCATCGCCGTCAACAACGAGATCGAGCTCGACGCCCAGGTTCCGGCCGTGCACATGCCCAAGCTCAGCGCCGGCGCGACCGTGCGCATCAGCCGCGACGACGCGCCCGATTTGATCGGCCGGGTGCGGCTGGTTGCGCCCGAAATCGACCGCACCACCCAGCTCGGCCGCGTCCGCATCAGCGTCACCAACAATCCCTCGCTGAAGGTCGGCGTGTTCGCGCGCGCCTCGATCGACGCCAAGCGAAGCTGCGGCGTCGCGGTGCCCAAGACCGCGATCGACCATCTCACCGTGCAGGTCGTCAAGGGCAACACGATCGAGACGCGCAAGGTGCGGGTCGGGCTGTCGTCCGACACCGCGACGGAAATCCTGGAAGGGCTCGACGTCGGCGAAATCGTCGTGGCCGACGCCGGCTCTTCTCTGCATGACGGCGACCAGATCAAGACCATGTTCGCCGATGAACTCGATCGCACGCGGGTACGCTGATGGCTCTCAATATCTCGGCATGGTCGATCCGGAATCCGCTGCCGTCGGTCGTCTTTTCGATCATCCTCCTGATCCTCGGCTGGACCTCCTTCGCCAAGCTCGCGGTGACGCGGCTGCCCTCGGCCGACATTCCCGTGATCTCGGTCGCGGTGTCGCAGTTCGGTGCTGCGCCCGCCGAGCTCGAATCCCAGGTCACCAAGACCATTGAAGACGCGGTCTCCGGCGTCGAGGGCGTCAGGCACATCACCTCCTCGATCACCGACGGCCTGTCGCTGACCACCATCCAGTTCGCACTGGAGACCAACACCGACCGCGCGCTCAACGACGTCAAGGACGCGGTGACCCGCGTGCGCTCCAACCTGCCGCAGAATGTCACCGAGCCGCTGATCCAGCGCGTCGACGTGATCGGCCTGCCGATCGTCACCTATGCCGCGATCTCGCCCGGCAAGACGCCGGAGCAGCTCTCCTATTTCGTCGACGACGTGGTCAAGCGTGCGCTCCAGGGCGTGCGCGGCGTCGCCCAGGTCGAGCGCATCGGCGGTGTCGAGCGCGAGATCCTGGTCTCGCTCGATCCCGACCGCCTGCAGGCGATGGGCCTGACCGCCGTCAATGTCAGCCAGAGCCTGCGCGGCACCAATGTCGACGTCGCCGGCGGCCGCGCCGAGATCGGCAAGAACGACCAGGCGATCCGCACCCTGGCCGGCGCCAAGACGCTGAGCGACCTCGCCGGCACCATGGTCCCGCTGTTCGGCGGCGGCGAGGTGCGGCTCGACGATCTCGGCACCGTCACCGACACCATCGCCGATCGCCGCACCTTCGCCCGCTTCAACGGCGAGCCGGTGGTCGCGCTCGGCATCAAGCGCTCCAAGGGCGCCAGCGACGTGAAGGTCGCCGACGCCGTGCAGAAGCGCATCGACGCGCTCAAGGCCGCCTATCCCGACGTCGACCTCAAGCTGATCGACACCTCAGTCGAATACACCAACGGCAATTACGAAGCGGCGATCTCGACCCTGTTCGAGGGCGCCATCCTCGCCGTCGTCATCGTGCTGCTGTTCCTGCGCGATCTGCGCGCCACCATCATCGCCGCGATCTCGCTGCCGCTGTCGATCTTCCCGGCATTCTGGGCGATGGACCTCCTCGGCTTCTCGCTCAACCTCGTCAGTTTCCTCGCCATCACGCTGTCGACAGGTATTCTCGTCGACGATGCCATCGTCGAGATCGAGAACATCGTGCGGCACATGAACATGGGCAAATCGCCCTATCGTGCCGCGCTGGAAGCCGCCGACGAGATCGGCCTCGCCGTGATCGCGATCTCGCTCACCATCATCGCGATCTTCGCCCCCGCGAGCTTCATGTCGGGCATCGCCGGACAGTTCTTCAAGCAGTTCGGCATCACCGTCTCGGTGCAGGTGTTCTTCTCGCTGCTCGCGGCGCGCTTCGTCACGCCGGTGCTGGCCGCCTACTTCCTCAAACACGGCCATCACGAGGAGCCGCCGCCCGGCCGCGTGCTCCGGTCCTATCACCGGATCGTGGCGTGGTCGGTGAAGCACTATTTCATCACGGTGCTGATCGGCTTCGGCATCTTCGCCGCCTCGATCTGGAGCATCACGCTGCTGCCGCAGGGCTTCCTGCCGGCGCAGGACAGCGCGCGCTCGCTGCTTGCCCTCGAGCTGCCGCCGGGCACCCAGCTCGCCTACACCGAAAAGGTCACCGAGGACATCGTCGCGCGGCTGCGCAAGCGGCCCGAGGTGAAGAGCATCTTCGTCGACGGCGGGCGCGTACCACCCGGCACCCAGGAAGTCCGGCGCGCCGCCCTGATCATCAACTACACGCCCAAGGGCGATCGCGACATCACCCAGCGCGAGCTGGAATTCTCGATCAGCCAGGAGCTGGAGAACATTCCCGACATCCGCTTCTGGTTCCTCGACGAAAACGGCCTGCGCGCGATCTCGCTGGTCGTGACCGGCGTCGACGCCAACATCGTCAACAACGTCGCCAGCGAGCTCGCGACGCAGATGAAGCGGATCCCGACCATCGCCAACGTGATCTCGGAAACCACGCTGGAGCGGCCCGAGCTGCGCATCGAGCCGCGCGCCGATCTCGCCGCGCGCCTCGGCGTCTCCACCGAAAGCCTGTCGCAGACCATCCGCGTCGCCACCATCGGCGACGTCGGCCCTGCGCTCGCCAAGTTCGACGTCGGCGACCGCCTGGTGCCGATCCGGGTGCAGCTCGAGGACGCCGCGCGCGGCAATCTGAAGACGCTCGAGCAGTTGCGCGTGCCGCTCGGTGAGCGCGGCGAAAAGGGCGGCGTGCCGCTCTCGGTCATCGCCGACGTCAAGCTCGACCAGGGTCCGACCAGCATCAACCGCTACGACCGGGACCGCCAGGCCACCGTTGCCGCCGACCTCGTCGGCTCCGCGGCGCTCGGCGATGCCACCAAGAAGATCAACGAGCTGCCGGTGATGAAGAGCCTGCCGAAGGGCGTGAAGGTCTCGCCTTCCGGCGACGCCGAAAGCCTGAACGAGCTGTCCGACGGCTTCGCCACCGCGATCACCGCGGGCCTGATGATGGTCTATGCCGTGCTGGTGCTGCTGTTCGGCACCTTCCTCCAGCCGATCACCATCCTGTTCTCGCTGCCGCTGTCGATAGGCGGCGCCATCGCGGCCCTGCTCGTCACCGGCAAGCAGCTCACCACGCCTGTGTGGATCGGCATCCTGATGCTGATGGGCATCGTCACCAAGAACGCGATCATGCTGGTGGAATTCGCGATCGAGGCGATCCGCGACGGCAAGCGACGCGACGAAGCGATGATCGACGCCGGCATGAAGCGCGCCCGCCCGATCGTGATGACCACGATCGCGATGGCCGCCGGCATGATGCCAAGCGCGCTCGCAGTCGGCGCCGGCGGCGAATTCCGCTCGCCGATGGCGCTCGCGGTGATCGGCGGCCTGATCTTCTCGACCATCCTGTCGCTGGTGTTCGTGCCCGCGATGTTCATGGTGATGGACGATCTCGGCGCCCTGATCTGGCGCTTCGGCAGCCGGCTGATCGTGCACAGCGAGGATACGGAGGTCCCCGGTCATCACGAAGCTTCGCCGGCACAGCCGGCACCGAAGAACATCGTGCACCCTGCGGCGGAGTAGGGTTCGCGAGAGCCCCTACTCGTTCCGCGCGATCGCCGTCAGCTTGGTCATGTTCCTCAGCAAAATACGGCCGCGCTGAAGATCCAGGATCGCGTCCTTGCGCCAGGCCTGAAGCTGGCGGTTGACGCTCTCGCGGGCGGCGCCGACGAAGACGCCGAGCTGCTCCTGCGAGATGTGCACCTCCGAGCCGAAATCGGCGGCGAGTGCGCAGAGCCGCCGCGCCAGCCGCACCGGCAGCGGCTGCAACATGGACTCTTCCATGCGCTCGCTCTGCCAGCGGATGCGCTGGCACAGCAGCGCGATGATCTTGATCGCGACCTTCGGCTCGCGCTCGAGGAAGGCGAGAAAGTCTTCCCGCCGCAGCACGAACAATTCGCTGGCTTCGCCCGCGGTCGCGTCCGCGGTGCGGTTCTGGCCGTCCAGCACCGCGACCTCGCCGAACAGGTCGCCCGGCCCCATGAAATTCAGCGTCAGCCGGCTGCCGTCGGAGGCGCCGGTCTCGATGCGGACCTGGCCGCGGCGCATGCCGAACAGCGCGTCCCCGGCATCGCCCTTCTGGAACAGCACCTCGCCGTTCGCCAGATGCTGGGTGTGGCAGAGATTGGACAGCCGCTGGAGCTCGTCTGCGCCGAGATCGGCGAACATCGGGTTCATCTTCAGGATGACCGCAAATTCGGCCTGCTTGCTCATTTCAACTTCCTTGTGAATTTACGTGCCAATTTCGCCGGCAAATCGGCTGGAACCATCAACCTCCAGAATCGCGTAAAACCGCGCCGGAGAAGTGTGTCATAAGTCACATAACTTTGCAGCACCCCCTGACTATTTTTGACCGCTTGGAGCGGCTTCCCGTCCCGGGATAAACTCACGCGCATAGGACGGGTGAGCGGCCGGGTTCGGCACCGTGCGTCCGTCGTTGGAAAGTCGACATGAGAGCAGTGAAATTCGCCGGCGCCGCGGTCGCCGCTATCATCATCGTGATCGCGGTTCTCCTCGTGGTCGGGATCCCATCGGGCTTCCTGACCTCGACGATTGCGTCGCGGGTCGAGAGCGCGACAGGCTATCGCCTGTCGATCGACGGCACCACCAGGATCAGCCTGTGGCCGACGCTGAACGTCACCTTGAACGATCTCACGCTTCAGGATCCGAAGGACCGCAGCGGCATCACGCGCCTCACGGTCGACAGCGTGCAGGCCGACATGTCGCTCGCGAGCGTCTGGTCGGGCCGCCCGAAGATCAGCGAGCTCGTCGTCACCCGTCCCGTGCTCTACCAGCCGCTGCTGCGTGAGCGCCTGCCCAACCCCGGCGCCGCGTCGAAGCCGCTCACGCTCGACACGGATGGCGCGACCATCGACCGCGTCAAGATCACCGACGGCGAGGTCGCATTCGCGCGCGTGCGCGATCGCGTCGAGGGCCGCATCAGCGCCATCAACGCCGACGCGATCGTTGATCGCGACCGCAAGGTCAACATCACCGGCACCGCGCGCGTCGGCGAGCACCCGACCAGGTTCGACATCAAGGCGACGACGCCCGCGCCGCCAGCCGACCGGCCGACGATCCCGGTGGATTTCGCCATCGACATGCCAGATGTGCTGAAGTCCCGGCTCGCGGGTCACGCCGAGATGCGGCTGAGCGGCGATGTCGTGATGATCAACGGCGTGAACGGCACGCTCGGCGACGGCGCGTTCAACGGCTGGGCCTCGGTCGACATCGCGAGCAAGCCCCTGGTCAAGGTCGATCTCGACTTCCAGCGGCTCGCGATTCCGCTGGCGAAATCGCCGGACGGCGCATCCGGGCAGCCCTGGAGCAATGCGCCGATCGACGTGTCCGGCCTCAACTATGTCGATGCACAAATCAGGATCTCCGCGAACGATGCCGTGATCGGCGATGCGCATCTTGCGCCGCTGGCGCTCGATGCAAAGCTCGCCGGCGGCGTGCTGAAGGCCGGCACCGCCAATCTCGGCGCCTATAGCGGCCAGGTCTCCGGCGAGGTGATCCTGGATGCCACCAGTGGCGCGCCGAGCTTTGCCATGCATTCCGACCTCGTCGGCGTGCGCGCGCTGCCGCTGCTCCAGGGCCTTGCCGAATTCGACCGCATCGACGGCAAACTGCAAGCCAAGCTCGCATTGCGCAGCGCCGGCACCAGCCAGCGCGCCTTGATGGCGAACATGCAGGGCACGGCCTTCGTCAATTTCCAGGACGGCGCCATCCGCGGCATCAACGTCGCGCAGATGATCCGCTCGCTGACATCGGGCACGCTGTCCGGCTGGCAAGAGAACCAGAACCCCAGCCAGGACCAGAGCACGGATTTGTCGCAGCTCTCGGCCTCCTTCCGCATCGACAAGGGACAGGCCGTGACGACCGATCTCAATCTGATCGGGCCGCTGGTGCGCGTGACCGGCGCCGGCACGATCGCGCTCGACACCAAGATGATGGGCTTTCGCGTCGAGCCGAAGCTGGTGATGACCACCGAAGGCCAGGGCCGCGCCTCCGAGCCGGTCGGCTTCGGCATCCCCGTGATGATCCAGGGCAGCTGGTCGCAACCGCGGATCTACCCTGACATGGCCGGCGTGCTCGACAATCCGGACGCCGCCTATGCCAAGCTGCGCGAGATGGGCAAGGGCCTGTTCGGGCCTGATGGCGCCGGGCTCGGCAATATCCTCGGCAGCCTCGGTCTCGGCGGCACAACCGCGCCGGGTGGCAGCAATGCAGCCGGCAACGCCAATCCGCAAACCCAGCAGCCGGGGCAGAACAATCTGCTCGGCGGCCCGCTTGGCGAGGCGATCGGCAATCTGATCCAGCAGGGGCTTTCCAGCGGAGCTGCAACCGGCACTGGCGCTGGCACTGGGACTGCTACTGGCACCGGCCGCAGCCGCGGCCTGCCCGCAACGCCATCCACACCGGCACCGCAGGCCTCGCCGGCGCCCCCGGCCCCGGACGCGCCGCCGGTGGCGCAGCAGGACAGCCAGCCGATGAATGACGTGCTGCGGCAGCTCTTTAATCGATGATTGGCGGACCAACGGGCTGGACTTCACGCCGATCCCTTACCTCGGCTTCGCCATTGCCTGCTTCCTCCGAACGGAGGAGGCTGCGGCAATTCACCACCCTTTCGGCCCGCCCGGGCGTCCGCAGCGGGTAACCACGCTGGCCGGTCGACCGGTCCCGGGACGTCCCTTGGCCCAAATTGTGATAGAAGGGCGGCGGGGCCCGGACGGGCCGTAGCGCCGGCGTCGATGGCGGCGCGAGAGGATCCGGATGGCGGGAGCGAACGACAAGACACGGTTTCTGCGCGAGGGCTTGTTCGCCAAATACGTCGTCTCCCTCGTCGGCCTCGTCGTGTTCGTCCTCGCGGTCAACGGCGCGATGGAGACCTGGATCTCCTATCGCGCCACCAAGACGCAGCTGGCCGACGGGCTGGAGGACAAGGCCCAGGCCGTTGCCCGGCGCATGGAACAGTCGATCTCCGAGCTCGAGCGCCAGATCAGCTGGGTGACCCGCGCGAGCCAGGACACCCTCGAGAAGCGCCGCGCCGACTACGCCCAGCTCCTGCACCAGGTCGCGGTCGTCAACCAGCTGTTCCAGCTCAACGGCGACGGCCGCGAGGTGCTGCGCGTCTCGCGCCAGTCGACCACGACCGGCGGCAACGCCGATCTCTCCCGCGACATGCGCTTCACCGACACCGTCGCGCGCGGCGTCAGCTACGCGCCGGCCTGGTTCTCCGACCGGACCCCGTTCATGTCGATCTCGGTGGCGCATTCCGGCTTCAACGCCGGCGTCACGGTGGCCGAGATCGATCTCAGCTTCCTCTCCGAATTGCTGTCCGACGCCCAGGTCGGCAAGGCGGCCTTTGCCTATGTGGTCGATCCGCGCGGCCGCGTGCTGGCAACGTCCGCGAAGGGCCCCGATGTCGGCAAGGACCTGTCGAAGCTGCCGCAGGTGGCTGCCGCGATTTCGCCCGGCCGCGAGCCCGACACCTCCGGCACCGACTTCAACGGCCATTCGGTGCTGTCAGCCGCGAGCACCGTGCCGAAACTCGGCTGGAGCGTGATGTTCGAGCAGCCGACCACGCAGGCCCTGACGCCGATCCGCGACCAGCTGGTGCGCATCGCGCTCTTGATCGGCATGGGCCTGATGGTCGCGATCCTCGCCGGCACCCTGCTCGCCCGCCGCATGATCATTCCGATCACGGCGCTGCGCGACGGTGCGCACAAGCTCGGCGAAGGCGATTTCAGCCATCGCATCGACGTGCACACCTCCGACGAGCTGGAAGACCTCGCCGGCCAGTTCAACCGCATGGCCGTTCAGATTCAGGAGACCTATTCGAACCTGGAGACCAAGGTCGAGGAGCGCACCCGCGATCTCGCGCAGTCGATCAACGAGCTCAAGGTGCTGGAAGAGGTCGGCCGCGCGGTCGCCTCATCGCTCGATCTCAACGCGGTGCTGCCGACGATCGCCGCGAACGCGATCGAGATCACCCATGCCGACGCGGTGCTGATCTACGGCTTCGATGCCGAGACGCGCCGCTTCAACCTGGTCGAATCCAACGGCATCGACAAATCGGCCGACGGCGCCCACGTCACGATCGACGAAGGCGAGAACATCCTGAGCGATGCCGCGGCGAGCTGTGAGCCGATCGCGCTTGCCGACCTCGACCACGCGGCCGAGCAGCCGCTGCGCGACGTCGCGATCGAAGCCGGCTTCCGCTCGGTGCTGGTGGTGCCGCTGGTGGACCAGCAGGGTACGCTCGGCTCGCTGGTGGTGCTGCGCCGCGCCGGCGGCGAGTTCGCCGGCAGCATCATCGGCCTGATGCGCACCTTCGCCAACCAGGCGGTGCTGGCGATGCGCAATGCGCGCCTGTTCACCGAGGTCGATCACAAGAGCCACGCGCTGGAGGCGGCGCACGAGACCGTGCGCGCCCAGGCGGACAAGCTGCGCGTGCAGACCGAGCAGCTCAAGGACTGGAACAAGTCGCTGGAGGAGCGCGTCAAGACCCAGCTCGGCGAGATCGAGCGCATCCGCAAGCTCGAGCGGTTCCTGGCACCGCAGGTCGCGCAGTTGATCGCCTCCTCCGACAGCCCCGAGGGGCTGCTCACCAGCCAGCGCCGCGAGGTAACGGTCGTGTTCTGCGACCTGCGCGGCTTCACGGCGTTCACGGAAGCGACCGAACCGGAAGAGGCGATGAACGTGCTGCGCGAATATCACGCGGCGCTCGGCAAACTGATCTTCAAATACGAGGGCACGCTCGACAAATATTCCGGCGACGGCGTGATGATCCTGTTCAACGCGCCGATCCAGTTCGACGACCACACGAAACGCGCGGTGAAGATGGCGGTGGAAATGCGCGAAACGATCGGCCCGCTGACCGAGCGCTGGCGCAACCGCGGCCACAGCCTCGGCTTCGGCATCGGCATCGCGCTCGGCTATGCCACGCTCGGCCAGGTCGGCTTCGAGCAGCGGCTGGAATATGCCGCGATCGGCAGCGTCACCAACCTCGCCTCCCGCCTCTGCGGCGAGGCCAAGGCTGGCCAGATCGTGGTGAGCCGCCGCGTCTACGGCATCGTCGAGCCCTGGGTCGAGGCGCGCGCGCTCGACGATCTCCAGCTCAAGGGCTTCAACCACCCCGTGCTGGCGATGGAGATACTGAGCTGGCGCGAGGAAGTGGAGAACGTGGTGGACGCCGCGGCGGCGCGAAGGCGGGGGTGAGTTCTTTCTCAATCCGTGAGGAAGGCAAAATCTTCCCCGGGTCGTCCCGGCGAAGGCCGGGACCCATACCGCGGAATCTATCGATCGCGATGGTGTTAGTACAGAACGTGTAATCTTCGCCAAACTCCTCCCTGGGGTTATGGGTCCCGGCCTTCGCCGGGACGACAGCGGAATTTGAGGCGCCGGTTGCGAATGATATCTGCATCCTATTTTGCGGACCCCTCCCACGAACCGCATCACCCCTCCCCGCGACTAACCATCGCCTCGACGGCGAGGCAGGCTTCGGATGGAGACGATCGTGACGTTTGCCTTGCCTTCGCGTGCTTATGATTTGCAGATGCTGGACGGTCCCGCCGATCGCGCGCGCGACCACGGCTGGGTCTATGGACTGCCGCCGGGCATCAGCAGCGAGCAATGGCCGCTCGATCCCGTCACCGGTTTTCCGCTGATGCACGGCTTCACGCTTCTGCTGCCGGAGGACTATCGCGTGCATGGCGCGGACATCGTCGCGGTGTCGTTCTTTGCGACGCCGCCCGATCACAATGACGGCGGCGCGGTTGACGATCCCGATATCCGCGATGCCGTGCTGGCGCGGCCGGCGCATCCGCGGCTCTCGCGCATGACCGACATCCTCGATTACGAATATGCCGCGCTGCTGTTGACCGCAGCCGAATACGAGGGCGCGTTCGCGACGCCGCCGGCACCGCTTGCGCTTGCGACGGCGGAGCGGCCGCGCTGGCTCGATGTCGGCGGCGCCAGCGCTTTCTTCGAGTCCGCCCCGCCCTTCGCGCAGAAGATGTTCGCCGGCCCTCCGCGGGCCGATCTGGCGGAGAACCTCGCGATCGCCTTGACGCCGCGCGCGACCGATCCCAACGCCGGCAAGGCCCCGCAGGACCCGCACTTCCCGCGCAACCCGCCGAGCGATTATCAGTCCTACTACTACTTTGTCGGCGGCGCCCCGAGCACCGAGAATTACCGCCTGCACGATTGGAGCAAGGACCACGCCCACAACCATCTCGGCGGCACCATGCGGCCCTGCCAGGCGGTGCCGGAGATGAGCCCGTTCTACATCGAGTTCGAGGAATATTTCGGTGGCTACAATTTCGGCACCGGCAACGCGCAGCTCGACTTCAAGGATATGAAGTTCGACTGGGCGTGCGGGTGATCACGCCCCGCGCTTTGGTCCGATCGCCTCGAAGCCGGCCTTCTGCTCGTCGCTCAAGTCAGCCTCGAAATCGTCGAGCGCATCAGTGACGGCGTTCACCGCTTGCAGCATCGCCGCCAGCCGTGCCTTCACGGCCGCGAGGCGGGCCAGCGGTGTCGCGGCGGCCTCCGCAGGGCAGGCGCTCAGCGTCTCCATGGTGCGCAGCGTGGTGTCCTGGAGCACGTCGAGGCGGGCGCGGGCGGTGTCGTCCAGACGAAGCGTGGTGGCCATATCGGCGACAGGCCATTGCTGCTGCACGAGCTGCTCATACTGGCGCTGCGCCTTTTCGTCGTAGCGGGGATCGTAGTCCGGTCGGCAAGCGGCGGCGGCCTGCGCGTCCTTGGGCTGGCGAGACGCCAGCGCCGCGCGACGATCATTGGCGAGGGCATTGAGCCTGGCTTTCTGGTCGTCGTTGAGGAGACCTGCGAACTTCGCGAGCGGCGCTTCGATCGCATCCGTCGCCTTGATCATGGCCCCGATGCGCTCGCGCATCAGGCCGAGACGCTCCGATGCGGTCGCCAGCGCCTGTGCCGGACAGGCGGCGCGGATGGTGTCGCGCGCTCCATTCCAGGCGGCGGCAAGATCGTCGAGCGCTGCGCGCTGCAACTCGCTCGGTGCTACCACCGCGGCGATGCGATCAACGGGCAGGCCGCCGGTATCGCTGGCGTCGCAAATGTCCTCGATCGAGGGGACCTTTCGCGCGCGCCTGCCTTGCGACGCGGTGTAGGCGGCGAGCTCGGTGGCAGCATAGGGCGAGAAGATCGCGGCATAGATGTCGCCATAGCCGTAGAGCGAGAGACTGGTCGTATCGCCGAAGACGACCGCATTGGCGAGATCGTCATGTGCGAACGGCCAGAACACCGGACCGGCCCAGCCATAGCTGCCATCGGGGTGGCGCCACCAGCCCTGCGGGCTGCGGCCGCCGTGCCAGCCCGACAGCGCCGCTTGCGCCGTGAGCGCCGCACGCAGGATGGCGGGATTGGGCGGTTGCCGGCTCTCGGCACCACGGGGATCCTGGGAGCGCAATGCGGCGGAGCGGTATCGGCCGCCCCGCACCGCCATGCGGGCATGGCGCAGGCGCGACATGCCGATAACGTGGCCGACGGCGAACCGCGCGACACCGAGCGGCCCGCCGCGCAATCCGAACTGCGCTTCGGCTTTGTTCGGCAGCAGCACGGCCAGAATGACAAGGCTGGCGCCCGCCAGCGCGAGGCGCATCCGTGATCCCGACATGACCGCTGACCTGACCACCTTGGCCCTCCTCCAGCGCCAAGCGCGAACCACCTCAAATCACATGACGCACGAGGGAACCAAAGGTTCCGCTAGTGTGAGGGTCAAAGCGTCGCGGCGATGAGAATCCTGACTGTCCATGTCGCGGAGACAGCCCCTTACCCCCTCGTAAGGACGGGGAGAGGAAGGATCGCAATCATGGCTGCAGGAGGTGCAATCGCGTCGGCGAAGTGCCGCGCTCACTGCGCCTTTTGCGGCAGCACAAAAGTCTGGCCGGGATAGATCAGGTTCGGGTTGTGGATCTTGTCGCGGTTGGCCTTGAAGATCACCGCGTAGCGGGCGCCGTCGCCGTAAGCGAGCCGACTGAGCGCCCACAGGCTGTCGCCGCGGGAGATCACCCGGCTGCCGCCCGCCTCTGCCGGTGTGCCGCTGAGGGCGTCGCCCGGCGAGGCCGACGCGACCGTCGTCGCTCGCGCCATGCCCTTTGATTTCGGTGCCCCCATCACCCTGGGCCGCGCCGCGGACCTGTCCGATGCCGACGGCAAGGATGCCACGACATCCGATTTCTCGTCCGGCGTCTCGGCCCGCTTCGTTTCCTGCCTGGTCGTGGGCGGTGCAACACGCGCCGGCGGCGGCGCCGCCTCCGCGATCGTCACCGGCATGGTGCGGCCGGACTGCGTGACGGTGCCATCCGGCGCCTTAGCGCGCAGTGTCAGCTCGTAGCTGCCGGCGGGGAGCTGCGGCGGCGTCATAACGAACTGGCCCGACGCATCGGCCACCACCGAATGAAGCGGCTGGCCGTCGCGCAGCAGCTCGACCTTTGCGCCCGGCGTGGCCCGGCCCGCGATCACCGCCGCCTCGCCATGGTCGTCAACGCGGGCGACATCGAAGCGAGGACCGGCGTCGGTCGCGGCCGCCGGCGGCTTGACCGGCGCGAGATCGGCCAGCGCCGTCACCTGCTTTTGCGTCTCGTCCAATGGACCAGCCGGCTTCGGCGCAGGGGACGCCGGCGGCGCGCCGGCGGCGAGCTTCGGTTCTTCGGGCTTCGTCCCTGCCTTGGTGTCGGCTTTAGGTTCCGCCTTGGCCTCGACCTTGGCCTCAGGCTTCACGTCAGGCTTGACCTCAGGCTTGGCCGCGACGGCGATCTCGGTGTTCGCCCCGCCCGGCAGCAGGCGGCGCAGCTCAGTGGGACCGATCACCAGCACGGTGCCGCCCACCGCGAGCAGGCAGAACGCAATGAAGGCCTTGGAAGCGGTGATCATCAGACAATGAACCCTTGGGTCGCAAATCAACCGAGGCCGGCAAATTGCGCCGATTTGGCTGCGGCAGCAAGACGTTCGAAGGGATTAGCGCACATGAACCGGCGCGGCCCCGTCGGCGTCAAATGATCGAGGCCGCATCGCGGCATATTTTTTGAGGATTTTTTCCGTGAACGCATTTTCACGCCCGGCCCGATGGCTGGCACTTGCCCTGACACTCGTCGCCTCGCCCGCGCTCGCCGCATCCGGCCCGCCGCCGGACTACATCCTCACCAACAATGCCGGCCTCGCCTTCACCTCGCCCGATGGCGCCACCAAGATCGAGCAGTACATGAAGGACGGCGGGGATTGGGACGTCAAATGGCAGGCCTGGGTTCGCCGCGGCGAGCAGATGACGGAGCTGAAGCCCGAGCAGGGCTACGGGGCCGGCTTCCGCTTCACCAGCGACTCGCAATGGCTGGTGCGGATGCAGAAGACCGGCTCGGGCGAGCAGGACCTCTATCTCTACCATGTCGAGAAGGGCGCCTTCGCGAGCGCAACGAAGAAGCCGCTCAGCAATCTCGCCTGGGCCTATTTCTACGGCCGGCCGGAGACGAAGAGGTTCGCCAAGCTCGACTTCCACATCTCGGCCAATCTCATGGAGGGTACGGAAGAGGCCTATCGCTCGCTCGGCATGGACTGGCCCAACAACCGCTACCTCGTGATCTCGCTGTCGGGCGAATATGACAATCATCCCAAGAACGTCGCCATGAAGGGGCTGGGCGGCTGGCGATGCCGCTATGATCTCGAGACCGGAAAGTTCGACGTGCCGACGATGTTCGCCAAGGCCAATGCGGAAGCCTTGAAGTGGGAAATCCGCCGGTGATCCACCGGAATCGCGTCAGCGTAAACCCAGCCTACGGAGCTCGCGGCGATCGAGGGAACCCAACCCTCTGATTCCGTTCCGATTCATGTTTCCCTAACCCTTACTGGTAACGGGCTCTTGTCGGTTTTGCTGCATCTTGCATCCCACGGGAGGGCTGGATGGGCACATCAATCCGATGGACCACGCGCATGCGCGCGTTGCTCCGCCGTTGGCAGGGAGCGCCGCTGACGTGGCTGATCGCCGGCGGCTTCGTGCTGATGGTCGCGATGGCCATCGGCACCGCGCTTACCGTCGATCGTTTCCGGCAAAATGCGATCGAGAGCGGCCGCGACAGCCTGGAAAACTCCGTGCGCATGCTCGCCCGGCATTTCGACCGTGAGTTCGAGGACTTTGCGGTGCTCCAGAAGAGCGTCATCGCCGAGCTCGAGAGCCATGGCATCGCATCCGCCGATATCTTCCGCAGCGAGATGGGTACGCTGGCCATGCACGAGGTGCTGCGCGCAAAGGCGAGCGGCTGGTCCGACGTCGCCGGCGCAAATTTGTTCGATTCCAAGGGCGTGCTGATCAACTCGTCGCGGCGCTGGCCGGTGGCCGATATTTCGGTCGCCGACCGCGGCTATTTCAATCGCCTCAAGAACGATCCGGCCTCGCAGGAAGAGATCGAAGTCGTGCCCGGCCGGTTCGGCAATGGATCTGCGATCGTGTTCGCGCGGCGCGTCTCCGGTCCCCACGGCGAATTCCTCGGCCTGGTGTCGCGGGCCATCTCGCCGGAGCAGCTTGAATCCTTCTTCGCCTCGACCGGGCTCGGCGAGGAATCCTCGATCGCGATGCACCACCAGAACGGCCAGCTGCTCGCGCGCGTTCCGCATGTCGACGCGATGATCGGACAGAATTTTCGCAACGGCACGCGCGAGCAGATGGCGGTGTTCGAGCGCACCTTCGTCACGACGCAGCTCGCCAGCCCGATCGACGGCAAGGACCGCATCGTCGCCGCGCGCCTCCTGACCGGCGTGCCTCTGGTCGTGGTCGCAACCAAATCGCTGGATGCGACGCTGGCGACCTGGCACACGCAGACAAAATTCTTCGTCACCATCGCCGTGCTGTCGATCGGCCTGCTCGTGCTCACGCTGTTCCTGATCTTCCGCCAGATGACGCGCAGGCTCGCTGCGGAGAAGCAGCAGCTCGACACCGCGATGAACACGATGACGCAGGGCCTTCTGATGTTCGACCAGGACGAGCGGCTGATCGTCTGCAACCGGCGCTACATCGAGATGTACGGACTGTCGGCTGACGTGGTGAAGCCCGGCGCCTATTTCCGCGACGTGATCCAGCATCGCCATGACACCGGATCGTTCCATGGTGACGTCGCGTCCTACTGCGACGACATTCTAAGCAATGCCGGGCGAACCCAGAGCACCATCGTCGAGACCGCGGACGGCCGCCTGATCGAGGTCAAGAACCAGCCCGGTGCCGCCGGCGGCTGGCTCGCGACCCATGACGACGTCACCGAGCGCATCCGCGCCGACGAACGCATCGCGCATATGGCGCATTACGACGCGCTGACCGACCTGCCCAACCGCGTGCTGATGCGCGGCCATCTGGAACGCCGCGTGGCGGAGCTCAGCCAGGGCAAACCGTTCGCGATCCTCTATATCGACGTCGACGAGTTCAAGGGCGTCAACGATTCGCTCGGACACGAGGTCGGCGACGAACTGCTGCGCCAGGTCGCGAACCGCCTGCGCGCCTGCGTCAGCGGCAACGACCTCGTCGCGCGGCTGGGCGGCGACGAATTCGCCATCGTCAAGGCCGGGACCAGCGACCAGGCCGAGCTGACGGCGCTGGCGGAAACGATCCTCAACGCATTGCGTACGCCCGTGAACTGCAAGGGCCAGGAGGTTCCGACCGATGCCAGCATCGGCATCGCGATCGCGCCCGACCACGGCGACAATCTCGATGATCTGCTCAAGCGCGCCGATCTGGCGATGTATGCCGCCAAATCCGAGGGCCGCCGCACCTTCCGCGTCTTCACGCCCGAATACGACGCCAAGGCGCGGCTGCGCCGGCAGCTGGAGCTCGATCTGCGGCAGGCGCTGACGCGCGGCGAGTTCGAGGTGCACTATCAGCCGCTGGTCGATCTTGCGGCCAACGTCGTCACCGGCTGCGAGGCGCTGCTGCGCTGGCACCATCCGGAGCGCGGCATGGTCTCGCCCGCTGACTTCATTCCGGTCGCGGAAGACACCGGATTGATCGGCGAGATCGGCGAATGGGTGCTCAAGCAGGCCTGCACGGAGGCGGCCTCCTGGCCCGGCGATATCCACATCGCCGTCAATGTCTCGCCGGTGCAGTTCCGTTCCAAGACGCTGGCGCTCAAGGTCGCCGCCGCGCTTGCCGAGTCAGGCCTGGCGCCCGGGCGGCTCGAGCTCGAAGTCACCGAAACCGTGCTCATTCGCGACGACGAGGAGGCGCTGACGATTCTCCAGCAGCTCCGCGAGCTCGGCGTGCGCATCGCGCTCGACGATTTCGGCACCGGCTATTCGTCGCTGAGCTATCTGCACCGCTTCCCCTTCGACAAGATCAAGATCGACCGCAGCTTCATCAGCGATATCGGCGAGCCCGAGGACTCTTCGCCGATCGTGCAGGCCGTGGTGCACATGGCCGCCGCGCGCCGGATGGCGACGACGGCCGAAGGCGTCGAGACCGAGGCGCAGCGCGAGGTGCTGCGGCAGCTCGGATGCAGCCAGATGCAGGGCTGGCTGTTCAGCCCGGCCGTCCCGGCCGCAAAGCTGAAGCAATTGCTGTCGGAACAGGCGGCGGCGGCTTAGGGCATACCCGCCCCCCGCCCCGTATCAGCCCCGCCGTTGCCAGCCCGGAACGGCTTCAGATGGCGAATTGACGCGCAGGGAAGCCTTATCGATTGACATGGCGGCCCGGGAGTGTTCACGTCGCCCCCGAACTCTATCGCGGCGACAAGCAGCTCGCGTGTTCGAAGCCGGCGCGAAGATCGCCGTCACCGTCATCCTCACGATCGCAACGAAGCTCCTGCGCAATAGGCTGCGTGCAGGACTGCCGCATTTCGCAGCCCGACAAGGAGACACAATTGCAGGTACTCGTTCGCGACAACAATGTCGACCAGGCGCTTCGTGTCCTGAAGAAGAAGATGCAGCGCGAGGGCGTGTTTCGGGAAATGAAGCAGCGGCGTTCCTACGAGAAGCCGTCGGAGCGAAAGACGCGCGAAAAAGCCGAGGCCATTCGCCGCGCCCGCAAGCTCGCGCGCAAGCAGGCGATCAGGGAAGGCCTGCTGCCGGCGCCCCCGAAAAAGAAGCTTCCGGAGCGCAAGCCGCCGCTGCCGCAGACGGCCAGGCCCGCGGGCTGAAACGGCGGCACGACGGCGCCGTGAGGCCGACCGGGCAATGAGAACAAGCCGGCATCGTTCCTGCGCATCTTGCATCCGGGAAGATGGTCCATATCTCATCGGCATGATGACGCTCACACTCGTCCAGGACCAGGCTATCCAGGCGCTCATGGCAGGCATCGTCGGCGCCGAGACGTTCGATCGGGTCTTCGCGGGCATCCGCTTCGACAAGATCGAGGGTACGATGCTCTACGCCTTCGCCGGAAACGAGGAGATGGCGTCCGACATCGAGGACAGCTACTCGTCCTACATCGCCGCGGTCGCATCGCAGGTGCTGGACAAGCAGGTCGACGTCGTCATCGTGATGCCGAAAGTGCTGCAATAGGGTTCATCGACCGAGACGGCGCAAACCCGCCGTCCGGCTCGCCCCGCGGCATCGCTCCACCCTCCTGACCTCATGGCGCCACCAACAAGAGCCGTGGCGTGACCTCGAAATAAATCCGCGCTAACCTCTTCGGCACAAGAACAAGAGGAAGCGCCAATCGTGTACGACTACATTATCGTGGGCGGCGGCTCGGCGGGGTCCGTGCTGGCCCACCGGCTCTCCGCGAAGAGTGCCAACAAGGTCCTGCTCTGCGAAGCCGGACAGGACACACCACCCGGCAACGAGCCGGCCGAGATCAGGGACAGCTATCCGGGCACGGCCTATTTCGATCCGCGCTTCCACTGGACCGAGCTCAAGGTCACGACCCAGATCGTCAGCCACAACAATCCGACCGAAGGCCGTCCTCCCTTACGCAAATACGAGCAGGCGCGCGTGCTCGGCGGCGGCTCGTCCATCAACGGCCAGATGGCCAACCGCGGCGCACCGACCGACTACGATGAGTGGGATGCGCGGGGTGCGAAGGGTGGACGTGGAACGACGTGCTGCCGTTCTTCAAGAAGGTCGAACGCGACCTCGATTTCGACGGCCCGTTCCACGGCAAGGACGGCCGGATCCCGGTGCGCCGGATTCCGCGGGAGCATTGGACGCGGCATTCGCAGGCCTTCGCCGATGCCTTCCAGCAGGCAGGCCATCAATTCGTAGCCGACCAGAACGGCGAGTTCGTCGACGGCTATTTCGCGGTGACGCACGCCAACCAGGCCGAGCAACGCGTCTCCGCCGCGATGGGCTATCTCGACCGCGACACCCGCAAGCGCCCCAACCTCACGATCTCCACCGACACGCAAGTTCGGGAGCTGCTGTTCGACGGCACGCAATGCGTCGGCGTGAAGGCCAAGATCAACGGCCGTGAGCAGGAATTCCGCGGACGCGAGATCATTCTGTCCAGCGGCGCCATCCATTCGCCGGCGCATCTCCTGCGCGCCGGCATCGGCCCGGTCGGTCACCTCAAGGATTTGGGGATTCCGGTCCTGATGGGACTTGAAGGCGTCGGCCAGCGCCTGATGGATCATCCCTCGATTTCGCTGTCGTCCTTTGTCCGCCGCGGCGCGCGCATGAACGAGCATACCAGGCGCCACATGCAGCTCGGCCTGCGCTATTCGTCCGGGCTGTCAGGGGTGCCGAAGGGCGACATGTTCGTCGTCCTGCTCAACAAGTCGGCCTGGCATGCGGTCGGCGCGCAGATCGGCTCGCTGCTGACGTTCGTCAACAAGACCTATTCCGAGACCGGACAGATCAAGCTTGCCTCGCGCGACCCCGCGGCAGAGCCGATCGTCGAGTTCAACCTGCTGTCCGACCGGCGCGACCTCGATCGCCTGATGAGCGGCTTCCGCAAAATGGCGGCAGTGCAGATGAGCGACGCGGTCAAGGTGGTGACGGACAAGCCGTTCCCGGCCTCCTATACCGACCGCGTCCGCAAGATCGGCGTGGTCAACAACACCAACAGGATTCTGACCACGATCGCCGCAGCCCTGATGGACGGGCCGGCGGCGCTGCGCCACTACATGATCGACAATTTCGTGGTCGAAGGCTTCAGCTTCGATGACGTGATGAACGACGACGAGGCGCTGGAAGCCTTCGTGCGCAAGGCGACCATCGGCGTGTGGCACGCCTCATGCTCATGCCGCATGGGCCGGGCTGACGATCCGATGGCGGTGGTCGACAACCAGGGCCGCGTCAAGGGCATCCAGGGCCTGCGCGTCGTCGACGCCTCGATCTTCCCGGTGGTGCCATGCGCCAACACCAACTTTCCGGTCCTGATGTCGGCGGAGAAGATCGCTGCGACGATGCAGTGATTTCGCAGGGTGGGCCAAGGCGCGCTCTTCGCGCGCGGTGCCCACCATCCATCCGCATCGAACGTGAATGGTGGGCACGCTGCGCTTTGCCCACCCTACGGATCTCCGGACTACGCCGCCCTGAGATCGCCGACGAAGCCGTCGACGTCGCGCTTGAGATCGTCCGACAGGCGCGCCAGCATCTTGGCGGAATCCAGCACCTCGCCGGCGGCGGCGCCGGTCTGGCCGGCGGCTTGCGAGACCCCGGAGATGTGGCGCGAGACCTCGTTGGTGCCTTGCGAGGCCTGCTGCACGTTGCGCGCGATCTCGCGGGTCGCGGCGCCCTGCTGCTCGACGGCCGCCGCGATCGCCGCCGCAATCTCGTTGACCCGCTGGATGGTGGAGCCGATCGATCGGATCGCGGTCACCGAGGACTGGGTCGCGCCCTGGATCGCGGCGACCTGGCCGGTGATCTCCTCGGTCGCCTTCGCGGTCTGCGTAGCGAGGTTCTTCACTTCGGATGCGACCACCGCAAAGCCGCGGCCGGCGTCGCCGGCGCGTGCGGCCTCGATAGTGGCATTGAGCGCGAGCAGATTGGTCTGCTCGGCAATGCCGGTGATCAGCGCGACGACGTCGCCGATGCGCTGCGCGGCATCGGCCAGCGCCTGCACCTCGGCGTTGGTGCGGTCGGCTTCGGCCGAAGCGGCACCGGCAATGCTGGAGGATTCGGCGACCTGACGGCTGATCTCGCTGATCGAGGCCGAGAGCTGCTCGGTGGCGGCGGCAACCGTCTGCACATTGGAGGAGGCATCGCCCGAGAGGCTCGCGACCGAGGCCGCCTTGGACGAGCCCTGCTCGGCGGTTGACGACATCGACTGCGCGGTGGCGTTCAGCTCGCCGGAGGCCGAGGCCAGCGTGTGCAGCGATTCCGTCACGGTCTTCTCGAACTGTTCGATCAGTCGTTCGACGGCGAGCTGCCGCCGTTCCTTCTTTGCCTGCTCGGCGGCCTGTTCCTCGGCGAGGCGATCGCCGGTGATCATGTTCTCCCGGAACACGGACACCGCGCGCGACATTTCCCCGATCTCGTCGCCGCGCTCGATGCCGGCGAGCTCGATCGCATAGTCGCGCTCGGCAAGGGAGCGCATCGCCTGCGTCAGCTTGCGGATCGGCGCGCTGACGCGGCGATTGACGAGGATGAAGCCGAACACCGTGATGGCGAGCGCGACCAGCATCATCCCGCCATTGAGCGCCAGGCTCCATTTCGCCGATGTCATCTGCTGCTCGGCGCGGGCGACCATTTCCGCGAGCGCGACCTGGCCGGCCTCGACGCTGTAGCCGAGAATGGCGGTGTTGAGCTTCGACAGGTCCTCGATCTTGATGTCGATGGTCTGGTTGTTGCTGAGCGCCTTGATGAAGCCCTGCTGGCGCTCGGTCATGGCGGCGGCATCGCCCTGCTTCGAGCGCGCGATCACGTCAGTGAGCCTTGCGGGAGCGTCGGGGCGGCCGGCGACATCCAGCACCTGGCTCCAGGCCTGCTTGGCGCGGCCGGTATCCTCGGCCGCACCGACCATGTCGGCGGCGCTCCAGGGCTTGCCGCTCGCGGCCGCGGCTTCCAGACGGATGGCGACGAGGCCGCCGAAATTGCGCGCGGCCCAGGCCGACTGCTTTACGCCCAGGAGATGATCGACCACGGGATCCGTGAGCTTGAGCGCGTTCTCGAGCTCGGCCGTCAGCGCCAGAATGGCATCGAGATAATCCTGCGCCGCTTTGCGGAATTCGTCGCCGACCTTTGCGTCACGCTCCGCCTTCGCCTGGTGGATGGCCGTTTCCGCCTTGGGTCGCAGCGGCATGAGCGCGTCATGGACCGCGACGAGCTTGCTCATGGCACCGGCAAGGCGGGAATCCGCCACGCCATCGAGACGCTCGAGCACGCTTTTGTAGGCGGCTTCCGACAACTGCCGGTTGGTGGCGATGCGGTTATCGGCATTGGCATTGGCCGGCGCGTCCGCGACAAGTGCCGACAGGAAGGTGCCGCGTTCGAGGCGGAAGCCGAGCAGGGTCGCAAACAGCTGCTGGTCGGTGCTGGCGAAACGTTCGACCTTCTGCGCGGCGCCGTTGCGCTCGATCGCCGCAAAAAGTCCGGTTGCGAGCTGCCCGATCAGAAACAGGCCAAGGACGCCGATGATGGCGCCGAGAACCGAGCGGATGGAGGGATTGCCGAACAATGCCATGGTGAGCGCCGCATCTCCGAAAAAGATGCAGAAAAATACCGGTCCAGCCCTAAGATTTGGTTCACCAAACCCGTGAGCGCCCACGGCGCGTGCGACAGGCTCCGTTGAACTACGGAGATGAGGGGCTCAGGCGGAGTGAAAGCTCATTTCGCCTGCCGTGCCGCCCGGATCTCGACGAACTCGGCGTCGGGATGCGTGACGATGGTGGTGAACATGATGCCGCTGATGATCAGTGACCAGGCGGTGTCCCAATAAATCCAAAACACGTGCCAGCCTCCGTTTTGGCGTCCTCCGCCCGCGAGATCAGGGGTAACGGCGGGAGGGGGGCTGCCGTTCCTAGCGATCAGGTGGCCGGGCCTGCGGCCTGAGATTGAGCAGATGAAACGCAGCGCCGTTCAAGTTTGTCGGAGAGACCTTGCGATCGGTTTAACCGGTGTGGCGCTTTGCCACGACATCCTCATCCCGCGGGCCCTTTCATCCCCTTGGGCTGTGAACGAGTTCATAGGGTCGTCGCCGTTTGCAGTGCACGATGGCCGCGCGCCCCCAACTTTCGACGGACGGATTTGGCCTGATGCGCAAACGACTCGTCGCCTGGACCATCCTGACCTCGGCATTGCTCGCGGTCGTCGTGTGGACCGTGCTCGGACCGCCCGACCATCCGGCCGGCCCGAATCTGCACTTCCGCAACCTGACGGCCGCGGTGCGGTAGCCGCCTTCGGTGCAACGCAACCGATACAATTTCGGCATCGATCGATCTCATTTGGAATTTGGTGCGGCGAGACGCCTGCCGCTATCCTCTGCGACAAAACGACAAGGCCGCACCGGCCCCGAGGAGAACGCCCATGCCGAGACCGACAGGCTGCATCGCATCCATAACGCCCCGCGCTGCGATCGCCACCACGCTCGCCTTCCTTGCCCTCATTTCAGGAGTTCGCGCCGGCATGGCCGAGACCTTCGCCTATGTCGGCAATGCCGACAGCAACGACATCAGCGTGTTCAAGCTGTCCGAAAGCGGCGAGATGACACCGGTGCAGACCGCCGCCTTCACGGGCGTCGAGAAGCCGGGCTCCTCGACGCCGCTCGCGATCACACCCGACCACCGCGTGCTGATTGCCGGAATCCGCTCGCAGCCATTCCAGGCGGTGAGTTTTGCGATCGACCCCAAGACGGGCCAGCTCAGCCCTATCGGCAACGGTCCGCTCGCCGACAGCATGGCGTACATCGCAACCGACCGCGGCGGCAAGGTCCTGTTCAGCGCCTCCTACGGCGGCAACAAGGTCGCGCTGAATCGGCTTTCCGCGAACGGCGTCGTGGGCGAGCCGAAACAGGTGATCCCGACCGGGCTGAACGCGCACGCCTTCCTGCCCTCGCCCGACAACCGCTTCGTGTTCGCGACCAATCTCGGCTCCGACCAAGTGCTGAGCTTCGCGTTCGACGCCACGGCGGGTACGCTGACGCCGAGCGATCCGCCAGCCTACAAGGTGCCGGAAAAATCAGGGCCGCGGCACTTCGTGTTCCACCCGGGCGGCAAGTTCGTCTATCTCATCCACGAGCTGAACGGCGATGTCGCTGCTTTCACCTACGAGGCCAAGAGCGGCGCATGGAACGAGATCCAGCGCACCACCGCACTGCCGGAGGGATTTAATGGGAAACCCTGGGCCGCCGACATCCACATCACCCCGGACGGGCGCTTCCTCTACGCCTCCGAACGCACGACCAATACGCTCACCGCCTACAAGATCGATCCGACCAGCGGCAAGCTGACCACGGTCGGAAGCGTGCCGACCGAGAAGCAGCCGCGCGGCTTCAATATCGATCCGTCCAGCCGCTACCTCGCCGCGGTCGGCGAGCTGTCCGACGGCATGACGGTTTATGCGATCGACCAGAGCAGCGGCGCGCTCAGCAAGCTGAAATCCTACCCCACCGGCAAGAAGCCGAACTGGGTGGAGTTCCTGAGCCTGCCGTGAGGGGACCGCGGCCGACCTAAGTAATCATCCGTAATTCCAAAGTCCGGGCACTGGCATCATATGACGGGGATGGACCGTCATATTGTCTTCAAGTGCCCCCAGACCGGCATGAACGTGCAGCATCGGCTTGGCGACGAGCCGGCCGACCGCACGCACGTTTCCGTGCCCTGCCCGGCCTGTACGCGGCTGCATCTGATCGACCGTTCCTCCGGCAAGCTGCTCGGAGATCGCCGAAGCTGACCGGCCGCTCGCAGACGAACCGCTGCATCCGATCTCGAACCGCAAGCTGTGCGGCCACGGCGCCCGGCCCGGCGGCGAGCGAACCTGTTCCCCAATCCCGCGACTAATCAAAGACTTGCCGCGGCAGCCCGGGCGGCGCGGCATCCCGCTTTGGGACAACGCTGCCGTAGTCCGGGCCGCTGCCATCTGCTATCGATTGGAGGCATAGCCCCCGTGGAATTTCCGATGCGCCCTTTGCCCCGTGCCGTTGTTCGAAGCCTGTTTCCCGCAGCCATCGCCGGAGTGCTCGTCTTCGGCCAATATCCGGCCGGAGCCGCCGATGACGACGCGCCCAAGGGGCCGGCCGTCACGGTGCTGAAAGTCGCAAAATCCTGCTTCTCCGACATCGTCGAGGCCACCGGCACGATCATCGCGCGCGAGGAAACGTCCGTGCGGCCCGAACGTCCCGGCCTGAAGGTGACGGAAGTGCTGGCGGAGGCCGGCGAGACCACCACCGCCGGCCAGGTGCTGGCGCGCCTCGCGCTGCCCGAGGGCGGCACACTTCAGGTCACCGCGCCAGTGGCGGGCGTGATCGCCACCTCGACCGCGCAGATCGGCAACCTCGCCTCGGCCAAGGGCGAGGCGCTATTCACGATCGTGGCGCGCAGCGAATACGATCTGGTCGGCCTCGTGGCGACGACCGACGTGCGCAAGCTCGCAGTCGGTCAGCAGGCGACCGTGCGGATCGCCGGCGCCGGCGACATCGACGGCAAGGTGCGCCGCATCGGACCAACCATCGAGCCGAACATCCAGCAGGGCATGGTCTATATCGGCATCTCCTCGCAGAAACGGCTGTTGCTGAATGCGAGCGGGCGCGCGCTGATCAAGACCGGGCAGAGCTGCAACGTCGCGGTGCCGCTGACCTCCGTGCAATATTCGTCCGCCGGCACCGTGGTGCAGGTGATCCGCCGCAACCGCGTCGAGACCAAGCGCGTCGAGATCGGTCTGATGTCGGGCGGCAATATCGAGGTCCGCGACGGCCTCAACGAAGGCGATGTCGTCGTCGCCCGCGCCGGCGCACTCCTGCGCGAAGGCGATCCGGTGCGCCCGGTGATGGCCGCGGAAGCGGCGAAGTAGGTCTCGCCTCAACCGTCATTGCGAGGAGCCCGCGACAAAATTGCGAAGCAATTTTGCGCTGGTGCGACGAAGCAATCCAGAATCATTCCGCGGAAAGATACTGGATCGCTTCGCGGAGCCTGTCATCGGGCCGGCTTCGCGCGGACCCGTTGGCTCGCAATGACGATGTGGGGGCAGATGTGCGTTACACACGCATATCGTGGGGTGGGCAAAGCGACTTGTCCGCCGTAGCTCGAAGAGCGAAGGCGGAAGCGTGCCCACCAATTCTGTCTGCGATTTGGGAAAGATGGTGGGCACGGCGCATTGCGCCTTTGCCCACCCTACGATGGCCGCGAAAACCTAGCCGCCGGCTTCGCCGAAATGGACGTCTTCGAGCAGCGAGGAGGAGACGGTCGGGACCTGGTCGCCTTCGGAGGCGCGGGAGATGGCGACCCGGGTCTTGTTGAAGGCGCTTTCGGCGCTGCCCTGCGTCGTGAGGTTGCCGAGAAGCTCGCTGACCAGCACGCTGTGCTCGCCCTTGCCGTCGTCGACGACCTTGCCGGGCGAAGCGGAGGAGAGGATCAGCGCATTGTCGGGCGTGCCGATCGGCGCGAGGCCGTGGCTGTAGGAGCGGAAGCGGCGCTCATAGGGGTTACGGCGGGAGGCGTCGACGACGACGAGCTTGGCCTTGGCGCCCTGCTCCTTCATCATGTCGAGCACGCCGTCGATGGAGACGCCCTGGCGGCGGACGTCGCTTTCCTTCCAGATCACGGCGTCGACCGGCAGCATGTAGCTCTGGCGGCCGGCCTGCACGCCGAAGCCGCCGAAGAACAGCATGACGACGGTGTCGCGCTTGATCCGGGACTTCAGGCGGTTGACGGCGCGGACCATGTCGTCCTTGGTCGCGTCTTCCACCATGTCGACGTCAAAGCCGTTCTTGCGCAGGGTCGAGGACAGCGCGCGGGCGTCGTTGATCGACTGCGTCAGCGGCGCGCTGGCGTCGGGATAATGTCCATTGCCGATGACGAGCGCGAGCCGGGAGGTCTGGCCGATCGAGCCGGTGACCTGGTCGGTCGTAACAGCCTTGGCGGCATCGAGCGCGCGCATGTTGAGGGCAGCATGGGCGCCGATCACGAGCGAGACCGTGCCGATGAGGGCTGCGGCCACCGCAATCGTGCGTCGGGAAATGTCGAGCTGCCTTACATTCATCTCGCTTCATTCCTGTCAGTGCCAAAGATCAGCCACGCGCGCGCACACAGGTTGAGTAGCGCGATAGCGTCTTTAGGTTTGAGGGATTGGCCGGGGGAGTGCCCCCGAATTGCGCGCAATTTGCGGCGCCGCACCAAACAAACCTTTAACGGGATATAGTGTGTCCGGCAATAGATTGCCCAAAATTTGAGCTAAGTCGCTGAAGATGTTAGTTAATTCCATGACCTAAATTTCTCCTGGTTTTGCGTTCCCGTAGCCCTTCCGGGGCCTGATCATGCAGCCCTCATGCCGGTTTTTTCCGTGACCGCTATCACATTTGTATTTCCTGCGAATCCGGGTAGCTTTTTCAAAGACTTGCAGGGGGTGGTGCGCGGATGGGAACCGCACCGGCCGGCCCCCGACCAGGGGCCCCGCGACCAGGTATTTCATGAGCTTTCATTATTTTGCCGGCGCCGCCTGCCGGGCGCTGACGGCGCGGAAGGACGGCCCCTCGCTTTACGACGTCTGCGATCCCGTGCTGGCGGGTGCAACCAGCGGCGATCCGCATCTGGCCAAATTCTACAAGACCGCGCTCGGCAATCCCGCATTGCGGATACTGCTCCGCCGCGCCGGGCTGCCCGAGTTGCGCGACGAGGCGAAGCTGACCCGGCTTCGCACGGCGCTGGCGCGGGCGCGCGACGAAGCCGAGCCGGACTGGGCGGCGATCGGCCAGCCCGTGGCCGATCTCGTCGACAGCATCACGCTCGACCATCCCAGGCCGCCGCCGGCGCTGTTCGTCGCCGCCATGCCGCAAGCTTCACAGATCGACGGCGTGATCCGCGACTGTGCGCAGCACCTGCTCGGCTCGTACCGCAAGAACGGTTTCCTGCCGACCTATGCCGCCTTCAACCTGATCGGCGACCCTGATTTCCGCGGACGCGAGCTGACCATGGCGCTCACGGGGTTGAACGCGCGCGGCTACAAGAACTCCTCGCTGCTGTTCAACCTCGCCCGTGTCTTCATCGCGCGATCGAAGGCAGCCGCCGTGATCAATCCGCCCTGGACCGGCATTGCCGAGCCGATGTGGGAGCCGATGCAGATCCGCCACCGCTCGGCCTATTACGATGCCTTCTTCATCGAGGCGCTGCTGAGCTTCATCGAGACCGGGCTCGCTTCGCCGGCCGACAAGACGGCAGCAGAGCGCGCGATCGCCGACATGGTCGATTTCTGCGTCAACATCAGCCGCGAGGAGGTCGAGGGCACCGACGGCGCGCGCTTCAACGTCATCACCGCGCTCGCGCCTGCGCCGCATCCGCGCTTTTCGCGCTTCTTCGCCCAGATCAAGCAGGATCTCGGCTTCGGCGTCTACGTGCCGGATTGCGACACCACGGCCTGCTCGATCTCCGCGGCGACGCAGGCCGGCTGCACCGATCCGATCATCGACCAGCCGCTGCTGGATTTCTACAGCGGTTACCAGGTGCTCGCCGGCGTCAACGAGCCGCGCGTGACCGTGCCGCTCAACGACAACATCGACTACGAGGGCGGGGTCGCGACCTGGATCGACAATCTCAAGGGCGAGCGTCCCTACGGCAACGATCTCGATCCGACGCTCAATCTCGACATTCTCGAGGTCAGCTTCCGCAACCTGGCGCGCTGGAAGATCCTGGAGACGCCGGCGCGGCTGGCGACCGTGCATCGCATCATCGGCTTCCAGAAGCGGCTGGCATCAAGCGGCGCCTTCGCCAATCCGCGCTCGCACATCTATTACCTGCCGGAACTCTACAGCGCCTATTTCGGCCGCTGCTATGCCGCCTTCCTGGCGCTGCCGCTGGCGGCGCAGGCGGCGATCGATCCGGACGGCGACTTCGATTTCATCCGCCACCGCGTGCTCTCCTACGTCAAGGGCGAGCTGATGGCCGCGGAGATGAACGTGTTCGACGCGGCGCTGGCGCTGATCGCGCTCGGTCATCTCGGCGCCGACCCGCGCGCCTTCGCGCCGGCGCTGAACGTCATCGTCGCGAGCCTCGGCGAAGGCGGCCGCCGCGGCCCGTTCCGCGCCTATGAATGGAACAAGATGAAGACGCCGACGCGGATCCTGGTCGGTGGCCCTGAGGTGACGTCGGCGTTCGTGCTGATGGGGCTGGCGGTGGCGAAGCGGGCGATGGCTGGGCGGGGGTAGGCTTCGTAGGGTGGGTTAGCGAAGCGTAACCCACCACTTCTGTCGCTATAGAGACCAAAGAGGTGGGTTACGCCGAGCGACTGCGCTTCGCGCAGCGCGGGGCTAACCCACCCTACGTCCGTCATTCAATGACAGGAAGTTGAAAGCCCATCCGTTAGGCATATGCTGGCCGGATGGCCAAAAGCCGACCACAATTGCGGGGTCTATCGCGATTTTCCTGAACACGCGGACCGGCATGTTGCGAAAATTCCTGATTGCGCTGTCTTTGCTCGCCCTGCCGTCGCTGGCGCAGGCCGCCGACATCACCGGCACGGCGAAGGTCCGCGACGGCGATTCCGTCGTGATCGGCAACACGAGGATCCGGCTCGGCGGCATCGACGCGCCGTCGTCCGACCAGCTCTGCCTCAACACCAATACCGAGCGCTGGACCTGCGGGATCGCGGCGCGCGACGAGCTCGCCAAATACACCGAGGGCAAGAACTGGGTCTGCCACACCCGCGCGATCGACCGCCGCGGCCGCACCGTGGCGCGCTGCGAGGTCGGCGGCGAGGACATCCAGAAATGGCTGGTGCGCAGCGGCTGGGCGCTGTCCTACACCCGCGTTTCGCACGATTACGACGCCGACGAGGCCGCCGCGCGTGAGGCCAAGGCCGGCATGTGGCAGGGCGCCTTCATCGCGCCCTGGGACTGGCGCGTGCGCAACAAGAAGACGACGATATTGGGCGCCACCAAGCCGCCCGACGGGGCGCACTCGGTGCTGCTTGCCTCGGCCTCGGGGCCGGTCGCGCCCTCGCCCGACTGCACCATCAAGGGCAACGTCAACACCGCCGGCGAGTGCATCTATCACCAGCCGACCAGCCGCTGGTACACCCAGATCAAGATGAAGATCAGCAAGGGCACCCGCTGGTTCTGCTCGGTCGAGGAGGCGGAAGCCGCCGGTTGTCGGGAGACCAAAAGATAACCCAGCCCTGCATTTTGCGTGCTTTTCTTGCATCGCAGCAGCGCGTAAAAGTATGATTCAGCGACCCACCAGCCTGTTCTCAAGCAACAAGGACCAACAGCAATGACCGTTCGCGCGGGCCGGGAGTTTCTGGCCATCCCCGGGCCCACCAACATGCCCGACGAGGTGCTGCGGGCGATGCATCGTCCGGCGATCGACATCTACTCCCAAGAGATGCTCGACCTGACGGAGAGCCTGCTCGGTGACATCTCGAAGCTGTTTGCGACCAAGGGCAAGTCCTACATCTACATCGCCAACGGGCACGGCGCCTGGGAAGCGGCGCTGAGCAACGTGCTGTCGCGTGGCGACAAGGTGCTGGTGCTGGAGAGCGGACGTTTCGCAATCGGCTGGGGCAATGCAGCCGCGCTGATGGGTGCCGAGGTCGAGGTGCTCAAGGGCGACTGGCGCCGCGCGGTGCGGCCGCACGAGGTCGAGGAGCGCCTGCGCCGCGACAAGGAGCACACCATCAAGGCCGTCGTCGTCGTCCAGGTCGACACCGCCTCGGGCGTGCAGAACGACATCGAGGCGATCGGCAAGGCGATCAAGGCGAGCGGCCATCCCGCGCTGTACATGGTCGACACCGTGGCCTCGCTCGGCTGCATGCCGTTCGAGATGGACAAATGGGGCATCGACGTCGCGATGTCCGGCTCGCAGAAGGGCCTGATGACGCCGCCCGGCCTCGGCTTCGTCGCCGCCAATGCGCGCGCGCTCGAAGTGCACAAGAAGGCGAACATGTCGACGCCCTATTGGAGCTGGAGCGAGCGCGAGGGCGCCGAGAACTACCGCAAATATGCCGGCACCGCGCCGGTGCATCTGTTGTTCGCGCTACGCAAGGCGATCGACCTGCTGCACGAGGAAGGGCTTGAAAACGCCTTCCGCCGCCACAGCCTGCTCGGCGAAGCCGCGCGGCGTGCGGTCTCCGCCTGGTCGGAAGGCCAGGTGCTCGGCTTCAACGTCGCCGAGGCCAGCGAGCGCTCCAACACCGTGACCACGGTGACCATGAACAACGGCCACGATCCCGCAGTGCTGCAACGCTATTGCAAGGAGAAGTGCGGCGTCGTGCTCGGCACCGGCATCGGCGATCTCTCGGGACAAGCCTTCCGCATCGCCCATATGGGCCATGTCAACGCACCGATGCTGCTCGGCACGCTCGGGGTGATCGAGATCGGCCTCAACGCGCTGAAGATCCCGCACGGCAAGGGCGGGCTGGAAGCGGCGGTTTCGTATCTCGGCGAAGAGGTGGCGGCGTAGGCGCAAGCTTGCGCCTAACCCTCCGCTGTCGTCCCGGCGAAAGCCGGGACCCATACCGCGTGATCTATCGATGACGCACGCTACCCGTACCGCGGGAGCGCCTCTTGGCTGATGATCTTCGCCAAACTTCTCCCTGTGGTTATGGGTCCCGGCCTTCGCCGGGACGACAGCGGAGTGTTTGGCTATGGCTGCGGCACCCGATATGCCTCGACCTGCGCCTTCAGCTCCTCCAGCGCCGCCAGCGGTGCTTTCGGATCGACCCGATGCTCCCCGCTCGCCAGCCACTTCAGCACCATTGCATCGATGACCGGCGAATGGTGGATGACGTCGCCGTAATTGTTGAGGTCGTGGGTCACCGCCTTGATCGCGCGGAAATCGTGGAGGCGCACGTTGGGAAGCTGCGTCAGGCGCGGCGCGATGAGGGCCGTGAGATCGATGACGATCTTCAGCGTCGCCGGTGAGGCATCGCGCATCGCGACGAATTGCAGGATCGAATAAGGCGGGAAGTAAATGTCGAAGGTCACGTCCGGATGGCGCGTGATCAGGCCGACGGCGTCGCGCTCGAAATGCCGGACCATGGCGTCATAGCCGTAGCCCTCGCCGAGAAAGCTGCTGCGCACGGGATCGGTGATGTAGGCGAAGGCAGCGCGCGTCCTCTCCGCGTTGTAGGCGCGCGCGACGTCGAAATCCCGTGGCAGCGCGTAGATTTCGTCGACGTCGAACAGCGCGAACTTGACGGGGAGAAACGGCGCCGCACGGGTCAACGGCTCCCGCAGCGGCGGAATCGACCGCAGCAGCGCGAACAGGGATTCCTTCGCCATGGCGGCGTTGAACAGATAGGCCGCGATCCCCTTGGCCGTCCTCCGGTAGAGATCGACGGACAGATAGGGATCAGCCTCGATGCCGGCCGCATCGACAAAGCTGAAATCGTCCATCGCCCAGATCACGCGCCGGGCGCCGCGATCGATCGCCTGCTCCAGCACGAAGCCCTGCTGACGCGAGTTGGACCCGGTCATCGCCAGCTTGAGCGAATGGACGCCGAGCGCGCGGTCGATGTCGCTCTGGCGGAAATGGATCGCGAGCGAGGTGCCGATGAAGGCGGTGTCGAACGACTGGCTGCGGATCAGCCCGGCATTCTGCATGCGCGTGTCGTCGGAATAGAAGGGCGCGATGAGGCGCGAGGGGCGGAACAGCTGCAGGGGGTCGACGGCAAAAGTCAGCGCCGCTGCGCCCAGCACGCACGCGACGCTCGCAAGGAGAAGACGCCTCACGCTGGTGAACGATCCCCGCATCAGAACCTGAAATAGATGAATTCGCTGTGGCTCTGGATGCCCAGGATCCCGAACGCGAGCACGAGCGACGCAACATAGAGGACCAGCGGCCGCATGCGGCCTGCCCGCAAACTCTCGCCGACCCTGCGATTGCCGTGATCGTAGCCCATGATTGCTTGCGTGTTCGGCGCCAGCCACACCAGTGCCGCATAGATCGTGACCTGCACCAGCGCCGCGATCTCCTCGCGGCCGAGGACGATGTTCAAGGGATCAGCCATGGCACTGGTGATCCGCAACGCCCAATCGACCCGCTCGGCGCGAAAGAACACCCAGGCGACGACGACGGCCAGGAAGGTCAGCACGGCCCCAAGGATGCGGACCGGGCGCGCGAGAGGCGACGGGATGGCCGGCACCAGCGCGTTGAAGGCGTGATTGATGCAGAGATAGGCGCCGTGCAGCGCGCCCCACACCACGAATGTCCAGGCCGCGCCGTGCCAGAGCCCGCCGAGCAGCATCGTGACCATCAAATTGACGTAGCGCAGCGCGCGGCCGCGGCGGTTGCCGCCGAGCGGGATGTAGAGATAGTCGCGCAAGAATTGCGACAGCGTCATGTGCCAGCGGCGCCAGAACTCGACGATGCTGGTGGCCTTGTACGGCGAGTTGAAGTTGACGGGCAGGAAGATGCCGAACATCAGGGATATCCCGATCGCCATGTCGGAATAGCCGGAGAAGTCGAAATAGAGCTGGAACGTGTAGGCGAGCGCACCGAGCCAGGCCTGGTCGAAGCTCGGCGAGCGCGCGTCGAAGGCGAGCGCGACCAGGGGCTGGATGCCGTCGGCGAGGCAGGTCTTCTTGAACAGGCCGATGGCGAAGATGATGATTCCGCACAGGATCAGATGCGCGTGCGGATGCTTGGACTCCTCCTGCTCGAATTGCGGGATCATGTCCTTGTGATGGAGGATCGGCCCCGCGATCAGATGCGGAAAATAGGTCACGAACAGGGCGTAGTGCGGCAGCGCGTAGGCCGCGACCTGGCCGCGAAAGGCATCGACCAGGAACGCGATCTGGGTGAAGGTGTAGAAGGAGATGCCGACCGGCAGCAGGATGTGGACCGCGACATGCGTGCCGAGCAGCGCATTGAGATTGTCGGCGGCAAAGCCCGCATATTTGAAAATGCCGAGCACGAGAAGGTCACCGGCGACACCGACGGCAAGCGCCGCCCGGCGCTGCATTGGTGCGAGCTCCGCCGCGATCAGGAGGTAGCCGATGCCGTAGTTGAAGGCGATCGACGCCAGCAACAGCGCGACAAACTGCCAGCTGCCGATGGCGTAGAAGGCGAGCGAGGCGGCCGCCAGCCAGATCACCGGGGTCAGATTGCCGCGCCGCCCGAGCCAGAAGTACCCGGCCAGCACGGCCGGCAGGAACAGCAGGATGAACGGGTAGGAATTGAACAGCATCAGGCTGGACCGGCGGCGGGGACATGGCCACTAAAGGACCTGGCCACTAAAGGACTTTGCTACTAAAGGACTTGGCCCCTAAAGCATACAAGGGGCCGATCAACAACCCGGCGACTTGGCGCAGTCCTTGGCGCAGTCGCGCTGGCAATTCATGCGCTCGTCGCCATATGATGCGCGACCCGCCGCCGTCTACGGCCGTCATTGCCGGGCTTGCCCCGGCAATCCATCGCTCAAGAATTCGTCTTTGATGGATGCGCGGGTCAAGCCCGCGCATGACGAGATGGGTTCCGGTGAGACGCAATGAGGATCGAGTGACACAAGCCAAGACACCTTCCCAGCCCCCCGTCGCCCCGCGCCGGCCGCACAGCTTCACCCGGCACGGGATCACCGTGACCGACGACTATGCCTGGCTGAAGGACGAAAAATGGCAGGAGGTGTTGCGCGACCCCAAGGTGCTCGACCCTGATATCCGCAAATATCTGGATGAAGAGAACGTCTACACCGAGAGCCTGCTCGGCCATACCGCCGCCCTCCAGAAGACGCTGGTGCGCGAGATGCGCGGGCGCATCAAGGAGGACGATTCCAGCGTGCCGTCGCCGGATGGCCAGTTCGCCTATTTCCGCAGGTTTCGCGAGGGCGGGCAGCACGAGCTGTTCGGCCGCATGCCACGCGAGGGCGGCAACGAGCATATCGTGCTCGACGGCGACGCGCTGGCAAAAGATCACAAATATTTCAAGTTCGGCGGCAGCCGGCATTCTTACGATCACAAGCTGCAAGCCTGGAGCGCGGACACCAAGGGCTCGGAATATTTTTCGATCCGCGTGCGCGACTGGGCGACGGGGAAGGACTTTGACGACCTCGTCGAGGAGACCGACGGCGGTATCGTCTGGAGCAAGGACGCGAAAAGCTTCTTCTATGTGAAGCTCGACGACAATCACCGCCCGATGCAGGTGTGGCAGCACCGGCTGGGGACGAAACAGGCCGACGACACCCTCGTCTATGAGGAGCAGGATTCCGGCTGGTTCACCCATCTGCACGAGAGCACCAGCGGCCGCTTCTGCGTGATCGCGGGCGGCGATCACGAGACCTCGGAGCAACGGCTGATCGACCTCGAAAGCCCTGATACGCCGCCGCGCCTCGTCGCGGCGCGCGAGGAAGGCGTGCAATATTCGCTCGCCGACCGCGGCGATCAGCTCTTCATCCTCACCAATGCCGATGACGCCATCGACTTCAAGATCGTCACCGCGCCGCTTAGCCAGCCCGAGCGCAAGAACTGGCGCGACCTGATTCCGTATCGTCCGGGCATCTACATCATCGACCTCGATCTCTATGCCGGCCATCTGGTGCGGCTAGAGCGCGCCAATGCGCTGCCGGCGATCGTGATCCGCGATCTCGCGACGGACGAGGAGCACGCCATCGCCTTCGACGAAGCCGCCTATTCGCTCGATACGATGGGTTCCTACGAGTTCGAGACGACGAATTTGCGGTTCGCCTATTCGTCGATGACGACGCCGTCGGAGGTCTATGATTATGACATGGCCAAGCGCACGCGGACCTTGCGCAAGCGCCAGGAGATCCCGTCCGGCCACAATGCGGCCGACTACGTCACCACACGCATCATGGCGAAGGCGCAGGACGGCGCCGAGGTCCCGGTCTCGATCCTCTATCGCCGCGGGCTGAAGCTCGACGGATCGGCACCGCTCCTGCTCTACGGCTACGGCTCCTATGGCATGGCGATGCCGGCCTCGTTCAGCGCCAACCGCCTGTCGCTGGTCGATCGCGGTTTCGTCTACGCCATCGCCCATATCCGCGGCGGCGCCGACAAGGGTTGGGGCTGGTATCTCGACGGCAAGCGCGAGAAGAAGACGAATTCGTTCGACGATTTCGCCGCCAGCGCGCGGGCGCTGATCGACGCCAGGTACACAAGCGCAAAGTGCATCGTCGGCCATGGCGGCTCGGCCGGCGGCATGCTGATGGGCGCGGTGGCGAACCGCGCCGGCGAGCTGTTCGCCGGCATCGTCGCCGAAGTGCCGTTCGTGGACGTGCTCAACACCATGCTCGACGACACGCTGCCGCTGACGCCGCCGGAATGGCCGGAATGGGGCAACCCGATCGAGAGCGAAAAGGATTTTCGCACCATCCTGTCCTACTCGCCCTACGACAATGTCGCGGCGAAGGACTATCCGGCGATCCTGGCCATGGGCGGATTGACCGATCCGCGCGTCACCTATTGGGAGCCCGCCAAATGGATCGCGCGCCTGCGCGCCACCATGCGCGGCGGCGGCCCGGTGCTGCTGCGCACCAACATGGGCGCCGGCCACGGCGGCGCCTCGGGGCGCTTCGACCGTCTCGACGAAGTCGCGATCGTCTATGCGTTTGCGCTGTGGGCGGCGGGGATGGCGGAGGCCGGGATGTAACCACACCCACCGCCGTCGTCCCGGCGAACGCCGGGACCATACCGCGTGATTTATCCGTGAAGCGCAGGTAGCTGTACCGAGCGAAGATTTATTAACTGCGAGTCTTCGCCAAACTTCTCCCTGTGGTTATGGGTCCCGGCCTTCGCCGGGACGACGCTGGTGTTGTGGCGCCACCGACTGTTCAACTACCGTCCGTTCTTCTTCCGCCACGCCGCAAAATCGGTGAGCGTCTGCGGATCGGTGGCGGGATAGAGGCCGAAGATGCCGCGGCCCTTGCCGACTTCCTCGGTGACGAAGTCCTCGAACGCCGTCATCTCGAACGTCTCGTTGGCGATGTCGTCGGCCAGATGCGCGGGGATGACGATGACGCCGTCGGCATCGCCGAGGATGACGTCGCCCGGGAACACCGGCGCGTCGCCGCAGCCGATCGGCACGTTGATCTCGATCGCCTGATGCAGCGTGAGGTTCGTCGGCGCCGAGGGACGATGATGGTAGGCGGGGATGCCGAGCTTGGCGATCTCGGCGGAATCGCGAAAGCCGCCGTCGGTGACGACGCCGGCGACGCCGCGCTTCATCAGCCGCGTCACCAGGATCGCACCGGCCGAGGCCGCGCGCGCGTCCTTGCGGCTGTCCATCACGAGCACGGCGCCCGGAGGGCAATCCTCGACCGCCTTGCGCTGCGGATGCGAGCGGTCCTTGAACACGTCGATGGTGTTGAGATCCTCGCGCGCCGGCATGTAGCGCAGCGTGAAGGCCTCGCCGACCATGGTCGGCTGATCGGCCCCGAGAGGATGCACATCCTGGATCATCTGGATGCGCAGGCCGCGCTTGAACAAGGCGGTCGCGACGGTGGCGGTTGAGACGGATTTGAGCTTGTTGCGGGTGGCTTCGCTGAGTTTGGACATCTCGTACTCTCTCATGGTCGTCATTCCGGGGCGATGCGTCAGCATCTAACCCGGAATCTCGAGGTTCCGGGTCTGGTCCTTCGGACCATCCCGGAACGACAGAAACTAATAAATCGACGGCTCGCCGATCGGCGCGCCGAAATCGGTCTCGAGGAAGTCGAAGTCGCAGCCGTCATTGGCCTGCTTGATGTGCTTGGTGAACATCCAGCCATAGCCGCGCTCGAAGCGGCGCTCGGGCGCCTTCCAGGCGGCGCGGCGCTTTGCGAGCTCGGCCTCCGATACGTCGAGATTGATGGTTCGGGCGGCGACATCGAGCGTGATGCGGTCGCCGTTCTGCACCAGGGCCAGCGGGCCCCCGATGTAGGACTCCGGTGAAACGTGCAGGATGCAGGCGCCGTAGCTGGTGCCGCTCATGCGCGCGTCCGAGATGCGCACCATGTCGCGCACGCCCTGCTTCACGAGCTTGGTCGGGATCGGCAGCATGCCCCATTCCGGCATGCCCGGCCCTCCTTGCGGGCCTGCATTGCGCAGGATCAGGATGTGGTCCTCGGTGACGTCCAGATTGGGATCGTCGACCGCCTTCTTCATCGACGGATAGTCGTCGAACACCAGCGCAGGTCCGGTGTGCTTGAGGAAGCGCGGCGCGCAGGCGGAGGGCTTGATGACGCAGCCGTCGGGCGCGAGATTGCCCTTGAGCACGGCGAGCGCGCCCTCCTTGTAGATGGGATTGTCGACCGAGCGGATCACGTCGTCATTGTGCACCTCGGCATGGGCGATGTTCTCGCCCAGAGACTTTCCGGTGACGGTGATGCAGTCGAGATGCAGATGCGGCTTGATCTGGCCCATCAGCGCCGGCAGGCCGCCGGCATAGAAGAAGTCCTCCATCAGATAGGCGTCGCCGCTCGGCCGTACGTTGGCGATGACAGGCACCTTGCGGCTCGCGATCTCGAAATCGTCGAGCCCGATGTCCTGGCCGGCACGGCGGGCCTGCGCGATCAGATGGATGATCGCGTTGGTCGAGCAGCCCATCGCCATCGCGACCGCGATCGCGTTCTCGAAGGCCTTTCGGGTCTGGATCGTCTTGGGCGTCAGATCCTCCCACACCATCTCGACGATGCGGCGGCCGCATTCGCTGGCCATGCGGATGTGGTTGGCATCGGCTGCCGGAATCGAGGAGGCGCCCGGCAGCGTCATGCCGATGGCTTCGGCGATCGCGGTCATGGTCGAGGCGGTGCCCATGGTCATGCAGGTGCCGTAGCTGCGGGCGATGCCGGCTTCGATGTCGAGCCAGTCCTTGTCGGAGATTTGCCCGGCGCGCCGCTCGTCCCAGTATTTCCAGCCGTCCGAGCCGGAGCCGAGCGTCTTGCCCTTCCAGTTGCCGCGCAGCATGGGACCTGCCGGCAGATAGATCGCCGGAATGTTCATCGAGGTCGCCCCTAACAGCAGCGCCGGCGTGGTCTTGTCGCAGCCGCCCATCAGTACCACGCCGTCGACGGGATGGCTGCGCAGCAGCTCCTCGGCATCCATCGCCAGCAGATTGCGATAGAGCATCGTGGTCGGCTTCAGCAGCGATTCCGACAATGACAGCGCCGGCAGCTCCAGCGGCAGGCCGCCGGCCATCAGGATGCCGCGCTTGACGTCGTCGACGCGCGACTTGAAGTGCATGTGGCAGGGCTGCGCGTCCGACCAGGTGTTGAGGATCGCGATGATCGGGCGGTCCTTCCACTCCTCGGGGGCGTAGCCCATCTGCATGGTGCGGGAGCGGTGGCCGAACGAGCGCAGGTCGTCGGGCGCGAACCAGCGCGCGCTGCGGAGCTGGTCGGGTGTTTTCTTCTTCTTGGTCATGATTGGGTGCCCCATTTCTGGACCGTGTTCCGCTCGATGGCGCGGAAGATCAGGTTCTCGACAAAGAGCCCGATGATAATCACCGTCAAGAGGCCTGCGAAGACGGCGGGTATGTCGAGGAGGTTGCGGTTCTCGAAGATGAACCAGCCGAGCCCGCCCTGGCCCGAGGACACGCCGAACACCAGTTCGGCCGCGATCAGCGTGCGCCAGGCGAAAGCCCAGCCGATCTTGAGGCCGGTGAGGATCGAGCCGAAGGCGGCGGGGATCAGGATCTTTGCGACATAGGGCAGCCCGCGCAGGCCGTAATTGCGGCCGACCATGCGCAGCGTGTTGGAGACGCTCTTGAAGCCGGAATGGGTGTTGAGCGCCACCGGCCACAGCACCGAGTGAATCAGCACGAAAACGAGGCTGCCATTGCCGAGGCCGAACCAGATCAGCGCCAGCGGCAGAAGCGCGATCGCCGGCAGCGGATTGAACATCGCCGTGACCGTTTCCAGGAAATCGGTGCCGATGCGGGTTGAGATTGCAAGCACGGTGAAGATCGCGGCGAGCACGATGCCGGCCGAATAGCCCATGAACAGCACTTTCAGCGACGCCCAGGCGCGCAGCGGGATGGTGCCGTCCTTCACGCGCTCGAACATCGTGACGATCGTGTCGTGCAGCGTCGGAAACAGCAGGGGATTGTCGAGGGCGACGCCATAGGCTTCCCAGACCGCCGCCAGGAACAGGATGATGACGGTCTTGCGGACGAAGCCGTCGTTCCACAACATTTCAGGCACGCTCAGCTTGCGCTCGACCTCGCCTGCGCCGCCGGCCGTGACGACCGACGTGTCACGCAGCAATATTCTCGCTTCGCCCATGTTGGAGGCTCCCTCAATGCGCCGTAGCTTCGGCGGCGAACAGGAGATCGTGGATCTCCTTCTCCAGCCGGCCGGCGCTGCCGTCCGCGCCCGAGACCTTGTCGACATCGACCACCTCGGCCTTGACGCGGCCGGGATGCGGCGACAGCAAGAGGATACGGTTGCCGATGCGGATCGCTTCCGCGATCGAATGGGTCACGAACAGCACGGTGAACCTGGTCTCGCTCCAGAGCTGGAGCAGCTCGTCCTGGCAGGTCCGGCGCGTCAGCGCGTCCAGCGCGGCGAACGGCTCGTCCATCAGCAGGATGTCCGGCTCCATCGCCATGCCGCGCGCGATCGCGACGCGCTGCTTCATGCCGCCGGACAACGTGTGCGGATAGGCATCGACGACGCGGGTGAGGCCGACTTTCTCGATATATGCCCGCGCGCGTGCCTCGGCGTCCTTGCGCGGCAGCTTTCGCGCGGTGAGCAGCGGGAACATCACGTTGGCGAGCACGGTCTTCCACGGCAGCAGCTGGTCGAACTCCTGGAAGATCATCATGCGGTCGGCGCCGGGACCGTGGATCTCGCGGCCGTCGATGCTCATGCGGCCTTCGCTCGGGCTCATGTAGCCGCCGACGGCCTTGAGCAGGGTCGACTTGCCGCAGCCGGACGGCCCGAGCAGCACGAAGCGGTCGGACCTGTCGACGGTGAAGCTCACCCTCTCGGTGGCGGTGACGACGGCGCTGGAGGTCTTGTAGCGCAGCGTCACGCCGCTGACATCGAGCAGCGCCATCAGTTGCCCTTCAGGTCGTGCGCGACGGGGAGATAATAGTCGGTCCAGGCCTTGGGCTGGTTCTTCAGCGTGCCGGTCTTGTAGAGGTGGGCGGCGAACTTCATCGTGCCCTGCGGCTCGAGATTCCACTCCATCATGCCGGGTTCCTTCAGGAGATCGAGCAGCTCTTCCACCGAGGTCTTGTCGCCGGTGATCTCCTTGTAGATCTCGACGGCCTGTTTGGTGTCGCTGCGGATCAGGTCCTGCGCTTCCTTGGTGGCGTCGCGCACCGCCTGGATGATCTTGGGATTGGCGTCGGCGAATTTGGTCGTGGTGAAGAATTGCGCCTGGCTGAGCGGGCCGCCCATCACGTCGGGCGACGACAGCACGACATGCGCGCCCGGCACGTTCTTCAGCTCCAGGAACGTGAACGGCGGGATCGAGAAGTGAGTGTGCACCTCGTGCTTGGGATTGGCGAGCGCCGCATAGGCGTCGGGATGGCCGAGCTGCACGGTGTTGGCGTCGAGCTTGGACCATTGATCGGCACCGAAGGCCTCGGCCGCCGCGATCTGAAGCACGATTGCCTGCGTCGAGACCTTGACAGTCGGCACCGCGATCTTGTCACCGGGGCCGAAATCCTTGATCGACTTGATGTTGGCGTCGCGACTGATCAGCGTCATCGGCTGCGCCGAGGTCGCGACGATGCCCTTCACGCCGCCGCGGGTACGGTCCCACAGCAGCAGGAGATTGCCTGTGCCGGTGTTGAGAATGTCGACGCCACCGGCGAGCAGCGCATCGGTCTGCGCGCCACCGCCGGAGAAGGTCACCCATTTGGTGGTGACGCCGGGTACCCCGAGCGAAGCAGCATGCTTCTCGATCAGCTTCTGCTTCTCCATGATGTGGCTCGGCATGTAGAAAATGCCGGGCTGGCGCGACAGCGAGATCTCGGATTTCTGCTGGGCACGCGCCGCGGATACCGGCAGGACGGTTGCGGCGATCAGGGCCATGGCGGCACAGCCGCGCTGGAATTGCGTCATCATTGTTGTTCGTTTCCTCTGGCCGCCATTGACGGAAGACCTTGCTGATGCACTAATGCATTAGTGCATCAAAGGCAAGTCCGCCGGAGTCGCAGTCATGGAATCAGCCCATCCCGCGCCCCGCACGGCCGCCCGGCTCGATCGCGGCCGCCAGGCCGCGCCGCAGGTGTTCGAGCGGCTGCGCAACGCCATTCTCGCGCTCGAACTGCCGCCGGGCTCACCGCTGTCGCGTACCGATCTCGCCGCGCAATTCGGTGTCAGCTCGACGCCGATCCGGGACGCGCTGATGCGGCTGGAGGAGGAAGGGCTCGTCGACGTGTTTCCGCAGCACGCGACCGTGGTCAGCCGGGTCGACGTCGGCCGCGCCGAGCAGGCCCATTTCCTGCGCCAGGCGCTCGAGCTCGAAATCGTCCGGATGCTCGCGGAGCAACATGACCAGGCCCTGGTCATCCGCCTCGACCACGCGATCGCGCTCCAGCAGCAATTCGCCAAGGCCGGGGACTTCGAGAGCTTCATCGCCGGTGACAATGATTTTCATGCGCAGCTTTATGCAGCCGCCGGCAAACAGGAGCTGTGGGCGCTGGTGCGCAGCCGCAGCGGACATATCGACCGCCTGCGCCGGCTGCACCTGCCCTCGCCCGGCAAGGCCCAGAACATCGTGCGCCACCACAGACTGATCACCCGCGCGATCGAGGCGGCAGACGCCGATGCCGCGCAACAGCATCTGCGCAAGCATCTGTCGGGCACGCTAAGCGAGCTCGACAAGATCCGGAGCCACCACCCCGAATACCTGACGGACTAGTCAGGCGGCGGTGCGCCGCTCCGGCCCGCGATAATCGGCATCGTCGCTCCTGCGGCGGTCCATCGGACCGCTGCGCAGCTTGACGAAGAAGGCCTGCACCTCGGCGGCGAGGCGTTCGGCCGCCGCCGAAACATGGTTCGCGGCCCCCATCACGTCGTCGGCCGAGCGGTTGGTTTCCGCGATGGCGCGGGAGACGGTCCCGATGCTGGTGGCCAGCGTTTGCGTTCCCGACGCCGCCATCTGGACGTTCTGCGAGATCTCCCGCGTTGCCGCGCCCTGCTCCTCCACGGCGCTGGCAATCGCCGCGGTCACCTCGTCGATCCGGCGCATGGCGGTTGCGACCTCCTTGACGGAGGCGACCGCGCTGCCGGTCGAATTCTGGATCGCGGCAATGTGCTGGGTGATGTCCTGCGTCGCATTACGGGTCTGGTCGGCCAGCGCCTTGACCTCGGAGGCCACCACCGCAAAGCCGCGGCCGGCCTCACCGGCGCGCGCCGCCTCGATGGTGGCGTTGAGCGCCAGGAGGTTGGTCTGGGCCGCGATCGCCTGGATCAGGTCGACCACCGAGCTGATGCTCTGGGCCGCGTGCGCGAGACCTTCGATCTCGGCCTCGGAGCGCGCGGTGACCTCGCCCGCGGACCGCACGGTCTTGTTCGACAGTTCGATCTGCCGGCCGATCTCGACGATGGAGCTCGCAAGCTGCTCGGCCGCCGCGGCGACGGTCTGGACGTTGACCGCCGTCTGCTCGGAGGCGCTCGCCGCGGAAGCTGCCTGGCTCGTCGCATGGTGCGCGATCCCGCCGAGGCTCTCCGCGGTCTGCCGCATGGTCCCCGCATTCTCGTCGACCAGCGCGAGCAGGTCGCGCGAGGTCGCACGAAATTCCTCGACCGCATTCTCCGTGTTGCGGTTGGCCGCCTCGCGGGCCTCCGCTTCGCGCGCGAGCTCCGCCGCCGCCTGCTGCTGGGCGATTACGTTGTCGCGGAATTTGGCCACCGCCTGCGAGACGATTCCAATCTCGTCGCCGCGCTCAGCCGTCCTGAATTCGACACTGGTATCGCCGCCGGACAGGCGCGCGGAATCGCCGACCAGCTCGACGATCGGACGGGTGATGGAGCGCGCGACCAGGATCGCAATCGCCGTTCCAAGCGCCAGCCCCGCGGCGAGCAGGATCCATTGCAGCAGAAGCAGTCTCTCGACCTCGTCGGCCACGCTGCGGGCGTCCTCGGCAAGCTTGGACTGCTGGTCACTCTTGAGGCCGCCCGCGCGCTTGCCCTCGGCGTCCTTCCTGCCGTCGAGAAGATCGAGGATCCGGGCCGCGCGCGGAGCGGCCTCGGTGGACAGAATAAAGACCGGCATGTTCCATTGCGGCGTCTGGCGGATCGCGAAGATCTTCTGCGGCAACGGCGTGAAGGCCTCGTTCGCCCTGGCGATGGCCCGGTAGGCGGTCGCCTGCCTTTCGGTGAGCAGATCCGCCTGGGTCCCGACGGATGCGAGCGCGGCCCTGAAGGTCGCAAGCGGCTTTTCGAACTTGTCACGGTCGGCCGCCTCTCCCGAGGCGACGTAGAGCCGCAATTGCGATCCCGCCGCGGCCAGATTGCCGCGCACGTCGGCGAAGGTCTTGAGCAGGCGCTTGCGCTGCGGCGTCGCCTCCAGTGCCTCCTCCTCGTCGATCATCGCGGTGATCTCGGCGAACATGGTCGCGATCAGCGGCGCGGCCTCCTTTGCCAGGAGCTCGCTCGCAGGATAGGCCGACGGGGTGAAGGCGGTGAGCTCGGCCTTGTCCTGGGCCTGGCGGAATTCTGCGATCAGCGCCTTGGCTTCGCTCCAGGTGGTCTTGTTCTGCGGACTGGAGAAACCCTCCGCCATGCGGTCGACCGCAGCGGCGGTGCGATCCAGGTCGGCCCAGACCGCCGCCCGGTCACGCTTGCCCTGCGCATCGCCGGTCAGCAGATAGCCGCGCAGCACCGAGAGCGTGGAGTAGAGATTGCCGACGAGCTCCGTGCTTGCGACGGCGACCGGCGCTCGCTGATCCACGACCGTCTTGATGCGCGACGAGATATCCGAGACGGCCGCGACGGTGTAAATTACGGTCGCGGCGAGCAGAACGCAGATCAGCGCAAAGCCGCCGAGCAGCCGGGTCCGAATGCCGGTGTTCGCAATCGATTTAAACATGAAAGATCTCGTGCTGGTGGTCGGTTGATCGGCCGGCGTGGGGCAGAGGCCAGAATGTGGACAATGAAATGCGCAAAATGCGGGTACCGAAACTGAGGGGGATTGTGGTCACTCGCCTTTAACTCATGGTGAAATCCGGGTCCCGTACAACTACGGCGATACCATGGGCTCATATGCACGCAAGCGTGCGTACAAACTGCAATGGCATCGCCCCCTTTGCGCGCCGGCCGGGTCAATCGCACCCAAAACGCAAGCCGCTTGCGGGGCGGACAGAATCCGCGCAACAATTTCGTCTTTGATGCTTTGATTTGCGGTCACTGGAACGTCCCAGCCGACCCGGAGGAATTCAGACGTGGCCAACATCCTGATCGTGGATGACGACCCGGCCGTGCAGATCACGATCCGGCTGCTTCTGGAGAGGGCCGGTCATCACGTCACCGTCGCCGGCGACGGCCACAAGGGACTTGCGCTGTTCGAGGCCAGTCAGTTCGACCTCCTGTTTCTCGACATCTTCATGCCCGGCATGGACGGGCTGGAGGCGATGCGCCACATCCGGGCGCAGCAGCCGGCGATTCCGATCATCGTCATTTCCGGCCGATCGATCTCGCCGGACGCTTATGCGGAGCCGGATTTCCTGAAGATGGCGACCAAGCTCGGCGCAGTGGCAAGCCTTCAGAAGCCGTTCCGGGCAGACGCGCTGCTCGCCGCGGTCAACGGCTGCCTCGACGCGGGCAAGCCGGAGGAGCCCGATGTCAGAACCGGCCGCCGATGACGACGGCGCTTCCTCTGCTCCAGGCCAGGACAGGCGCGGTCATCCGGAAACCCCTGCGATTATCTCCATGACACTTGCAACGCGGCTGGCCATTGCGATGATCCTGCTGGTGGCGGCTACCGTGACCGCAGTCGGTTGGCTGGGCTATCGCAACACAACACAAGCCGTCATTCCGCGGGTCCTGGAGCGGGTCGAAGCCCAGTCACGCCTGCTGGCCACCAATCTTGAATCCTACGTTGCCGGAGTTCGCGGCGATCTGCTCGGCTATCGCTCCGCCGCGGGAATCAACGGTCTGATCCGGGCTCACCTCGGCGGAGGAATCGACGCCCTCGACGGCGTTTCAGAGCAGACCTGGCGCGAGCGCATCGCGGCGCGGCTCGCGGCCGAGATCGAGGCCAAACCCAGCTACGGGCAGTTTCGAATCATCGGCCTTGACGACGACCAGCGCGAACTGGTCCGCGTCGATCGCTCCGGCCCGAACGGAGCAGTACGGATCGTCCCTGACAGCGAACTGGAGCGCAAGAGCGAACGAACCTACTTTCAGGAAACGATACGACTGGCGCAGGGCGAGATTTATGTGTCGCCCATCGAACTCGCGACCCGCCAGGGGGGAACCACGGCCTTGCACACGCCGACCCTGCGGGCCGCGACGCCGCTGTTCACGCCGGACGGCAAGCCGTTCGGCATCATCATCGCCAATATCGACATGCGTCCGGCACTCGACCGCATTCGCTCGACGACGAGCTCGGGGGGCGAGATCTACGTCGTGAATGCGCGCGGCGACTATCTGGTTCATCCCGATCAGACACGAGAATTCGGCTCGTTGCGCGGCCACCCCACCAACTGGCGCAATGATTTCCCATTCTTCTCAGCACTGGCAGGCTCGCCGGGAGTATCCACGCAGCTCACGACCGATGCCTCGGGCCGGCCGAGCGGCGCGGCGATCGCGCCTGCGGTGCTTGCGAGCAAGGAATGGGTCGCAATCATCGTGACCATTCCCCCGGCCGTCTTTGGCCGCGTGCCGGCCGCCATTCAAAAAACGTCCTTGCTCGTCGGCCTGCTGTCCGTCCTCGCCGCGGCTTTGCTCGCGGTGCTGGTGGCACGCTCCCTGACTCGCCCGATCGGGCGCCTGACCGCGGCCGTGGAAGCCATCGGCAGCGGACGGCCAGCGGATATTCCCGTCGATGCAAGCGGCGAGACGGGCGTGCTGGCGCGGGCCTTTGCCCATATGGTCGAGGAGATGAAGGCAAAGACGTCGGCACTGGAGTACGAGATCGAGGAGCGGCGTCGCACCGAGGCCGTCCGCGATCAGCTCGCCGTCCGCGAGAGCCTGTTCAGCGCGGCGGTCCAATCCTCCGACGATTCGATCGTCCTGCAAACGCTCGACGGCACCATCATCGGCTGGAACGCGGCAGCCGAACGCCTCTACGGCTATTCGGCCGAGGAAGCGATCGGACAGCCGACGTCGATCCTGCTTCCGCCGGATCGCAGCGAAGAGGGCAAGGACTATCTTCGGCGGATTGCGAGGGGTGAGCGGATCGAGCATTTCGAAACCGCGCGCCTGCGCAAGGATGGCAGCCCGGTCGAAATCTCGGTGAGCCTCTCGCCGATCAGGGGCCCCTCCGGCGAGATCATCGGCGCCTCGGGCTCGGCGCGCAGCCTCACCGAGGCGCGACGGACCGAGCGGGCGCTAAAGCAGCAGCTCGAGGAGCGGCGGCAGCTTTTCGACGCCTCGCAGGACCTGATCATGATCATGGACTCGCAGGGCCACATCGTGCAGATCAGCCCGAGCTGCGAGGCCGTTCTCGGCCACCCGCCCGACGACATGATCGGCCGCAGCGGCGTCGATTTCATCCACCCGGACCATCTCGATCAATCCCGCGAGGAAATGCGCGCGCTCAGGCGCGGCGGGCATCCGAAGCTCGCCGACACCCGCTGCCTCCACAGGGACGGACGCGAGATCTGGCTGTCCTGGCTCGGCAACTGGTCCGATCAGGCCAAGCGCTACTTCTTGGTCGGGCGCGACATGACCGAGGCAAGGCTCGCCGCGGAGTCCCTGCGCGAAAGCGAGCAGCTGGCCCGCAACATCGTCGAGACCGCGCTCGACGCCTTCGTCCAGACCGACGACCGCAGCATCATCCTGAACTGGAGCACGCGGGCCGAAGAGCTGTTCGGCTGGCGCCGCGACGAGGCGCTGGGCAGGAATGCGGTCGATCTGATCGTCGCACAGAGTGAGCGCCGGCGGGTCACGGTCGGCCTCGCGCACTTCCTGGAGTCCGCGGATGGCCGGAGGCTCAACCGCCGCCGCGAGCTCATGGTTCGCCGTCGCGACGGCAAGGAATTCAAGGCCGAGCTGAGCGTCACGGCGCTGAAGCGCCGGGAGGGCATCCTGTTCAACGTCTTCTACCGCGACCTCACCGACAAGATCGCGTCCGAGGAGCGCATCCGCCATGCCGAGAAGATGGAGGCGGTCGGCCAGCTCACCGGCGGCGTCGCGCACGACTTCAACAACATCCTCACCGTGATCACCGGGACGATCGAAATCCTCAGCGACGCAGTGGCCAAGGAGCCCGAGCTTGCGGCGATCACCCGGATGATCGACGAGGCCGCTGGACGCGGCGCCGAGCTGACCCAGCACCTGCTCGCATTCGCGCGCAAGCAGCCGCTCCAGCCGCGCGAGATCGACATCAACTCGCTGATCGTCGACACCGCAAAGCTGCTGCGGCCGACGCTGGGCGAGCAGATCCAGATCGAATCCGTGTTCGAAGAGGAGAGCTGCGTTGCGATCGTCGATCCCAACCAGCTCACCACGGCGATCCTCAACCTCGCGCTCAACGCCCGCGACGCCATGCCCGGCGGCGGCAAGCTGATCGTGGAGACGGGCGCCGCCTATCTCGACGAGGTCTATGCCAGCGTCAACGACGTCCGGCCCGGACACTATGTGCTGATCGCCGTGAGCGACACCGGAACCGGCATTCCATCCAACATGCTGGCCAGGGTGTTCGATCCCTTCTTCACCTCGAAGGGACCGGGCAAGGGCACCGGACTCGGGCTTTCGATGGTCTACGGCTTCATCAAGCAGTCCGCAGGCCACATCAAGATCTACAGCGAGGAAGGCCACGGCACCACGATCAAGATGTACCTGCCACCCGGCAAGACGGCGACGGCGGTCGGCGACGGCGTGATTCCCGCGACGATCGAGGGCGGACACGAGACGATCCTGGTGGTCGAGGACGACCGGCTGGTGCGCGACTACGTGCTGGCGCAACTGCACGCGCTGGGCTACGTCACCTTGCAGGCTGCGAACGCCGCGGAAGCGCTCGCGATCGTTGCCGCCGGAGAGCCTTTCGACCTGGTGTTCACCGACGTCATCATGCCCGGTAAGATGAACGGACGGCAGCTCGCCGACGAGCTGATGAAGACGCGCCCCGATCTCAAAGTGGTCTACACGTCGGGCTATACCGAGAACGCGATCATCCATCACGGCCGGCTGGATTCGGGCGTTCTGCTGCTCGCGAAGCCCTACCGCAAATCGGATCTCGCGCGGATCATCCGCAAGGCGCTGCTGGGGTGACTCGCCGCACTGTAGCCCGGATGAGCGAAGCGACATCCGGGACTCTGCGGCAGTGTTCCCGGGTGTCGCGGAGCCTGTCATCGGGCGGCGCTTCGCGCCGACCCGTTGGCTCACCCGGGCTACGAAAGCTCAACCGAAAGACTTACGACGCGCGCTGCGCCGCGGTCATCACGATCCGGATCAGGTCGGCCGCATTGCGCGCGCCGAGCTTCTTCATGATGTTGGCGCGGTGGTCCTCGATGGTGCGCGGGCTGATGCCGAGCGTGCGGCCGGCTTCCTTGTTGGATGCGCCGGCGGCGAACTGCTCGAGCACCTCGCGCTCACGCCGCGTCAACGGCTCGCGTCCGGGGAAATGCAGCGAGCCGAATTTCGGCGCTGCGTTCTCCGCCTGCCTGCGCGCATAGGCGCCGATCGCCTCGTCGAGGCGGCCGACGATCTCGCTGCCGCGGAACGGCTTCTCGATGAAGTCGAGCGCGCCGCTCTTGATGGCGCCCACCGCCATCGCGATGTCGCCCTGCCCGGAGATCATGAAGATCGGCGCCGGATAATCCTCACCCTGCAGCTCCTTCAGAATGTCGAGACCCGACTTTCCGGGAATGTTCACGTCGAGCAGGATCGCAGCCGGTGTGCGGTTTCGCGCGACGGAGAGCAGCGCTGCGCCGTCCGCAAAACAGATCACCTCATAGCCCGCCGCCTTCAACACCATCGACAAGGTGTCGCGAACGGCCGGGTCGTCGTCGACTACGAAGATTTCACCGCGAGAGGTTTGTTCGGCCATGTGCCATGTCCAATTGGCATTAGAGTCCATTCGGCATTGAGGACTCGCGTCCGCGCCAACCCTTATGGCGTTCGGCGCGGATTCGGCCCACCCGTATTTGTACGGGACATGGACTTAACGCACAAGTAGCGGCATGGCGCCTAATTGCGGGGGACGGAGAATATCCATGCTAAATTCGGCTGGCACGCCACTTCTCGTCACGACGCCCGAGGCCGACAGCCGTCAGTTGATCGCGGCCGACCTTCGCTGCCTGATCGCGCAGATCGAGAGCAGCATGCGCCTGATCGACGCAGCCATGATCGACGCAGGCCTGGAGCGGGACGACAGCGGCGATCAGGCGGGTTCCACCGACATTTTGGTGCTCGACGACGTCACGCCGCGTTATGCCACGGCGAGCGCCGCCCTCAACGTCTGTCGGGCGGGCCTTGGCCGCGCCCTTCAATACCTGTCGGATTCCGGCGACCCGGTATAGGTCGCGATCGGCGCGGCGGCGGCCGCGCCCGATTGCATGGCAGCTCCGCGCGTCAGGTGCGGTGCCGTTCCACGATCGCGTCGCTGGCGACACCACCCCAGGTGTGGATCGCCGGCAGCCCCATCGCGGTCTTGCCGAGGTTGGCGAGGCTGATGCGCAGGGCCGCCAGATCGAGCGGCTTCGGCAGGCCCTGGAGCTGGATCCCGACGGAGCGGGCGAAGCTGCGGGCGGCGCTGCGGCGCTTGCCGTCCATGCCGCTGATGACGATCACGGCACCGGCGAACTTGGCCTTCGCCATCTCGCGCAACACGTCGATGCCGTCGCCATCCTCCAGCACGAGATCGAGCGTCACGCAGTCGAAGCGCGCGGCGCGGAGCTTCTCGATCGCTTCCGCCACGGACGGCGCCACGGTGACTTCGTGGCCGGCCTGCTTGGCGGCGACCGTGATCAGGCTGCGCTGCGTGGCGTCGTCATCGACCACCAGGAGCTGGAGCGCACGCCGCTCGGCGACGTCGGGCAGGTTTGACGGGACGGGGGAGAGGGAACTTCTGGGCATTGCCGTATTCCTGAGATTGAGACGGGCAATGGATACACGGCGCGGGCTTCGGCCACGTAAAGCCGCCGCGGCAAATTCGTCCGGATGTTTCAGCAAATGTAAAGCAACGTGGCGGAAAGCGCTGGCCGCCACGCGCCGGTCAGGCCGCCGCGTCGTGGCCGCCGGCCGCGCCGCGCTTCTTCCGGTTCTTGCCGCGCAGGAACTGGATGTCCATTTCGGCGCCGTTGACGCGCACCAGCTCGCAGCGGCGGTAGGCAAGGCCGGTGGACGACAACAGCAGGAAGAACTCTTTCAGGTTCAGCCCCTGGATCGAGCCTTCAACCGTGAGGATGGCGTCGGTATCGGAAATGGCGTTGAGCTTGCAGTCACGGCGCCAGGTGCCGTCGATGGCCATGATGCAGACATCATAGCCGCGACTGAAGGTGACGCGCTCCGCGCCTTTTCCATCCTCGGCCATGCCTATCGTCCTGCCATCACCGCCATGCGCGGCGCCGCGCCGGCGAGGGCCGGCTTGGCCGCGGCGGCACGCGGATCGTTCGGCTTGTAGAGGCCACGCCGGTCGGGAATCGGCCTGAACGTATCGGTCAGTCCGACCACGGTTTCGGCGGCCCCCAGCACGAGGAAGCCGTCGGGCTCGATCTGGCGCGCCAGCCGGTTGAAGATGTTGATCTTGGTCTCCTGGTCGAAATAGATCAGCACGTTGCGGCAGAAGATGACGTCGAACGTACCGAGCTGGGCGAAATCGTGCAGCAGGTTGAGCTGGCGGTGCTGGATCATCGCCCGCAATTCGGGATTGATCTGCCAGGTCTCGCCGGTCTGCTTGAAGTATTTCACCAGCATCTGGATCGGCAGGCCGCGCTGCACCTCGAACTGGCTGTAGATGCCGGCCTTGGCCTTCTCCAGCACCTCCTGCGACAGATCGGTCGCGATGATCTCGACGCGCCAGCCGGTGAGGGCTGCACCCATCTCCTTCAGGCACATCGCCAGCGAATAGGGCTCCTGCCCGGTCGAGCCGGCGGCGCACCAGATCCGCACGCTGCGGCGGCCGGCCCGCGCCTTGATGACCTCAGGCATGATGGTGTCGCGGAAATGATCGAACGGGACCTTGTCGCGGAAGAAGAAGGTCTCGTTGGTGGTCATGGCTTCGACCACGTCGGTGATGAGCACGCGCGAGCCGCCTTGCAGTTTCTGCACGAGCTCGGGGATGCCGGAGAGCCCGGCCTTGCGGGCGAGCGGCAAGAGACGGCTTTCGATCAGATATTGCTTGTCTGCGGACAGATCGAGACCGGAATTGTCCTTCAGGAACTTGCGCAGATACTCATACTCGGTCGGGGTCACAGATGGCCTCTCGAAAGCTGTACTGAAAACACTCTGGCCGAAACACTCGGGCCAGACACACTCAGACCATGGCTTGTCCGACCGGGATCAAGCCGACTTCAGCGAACTTGTCGGCGATAATGTCTTTGTCGAAGGGCTTCATGATGTACTCGTTCGCGCCGCCGCTGAGCGCCTGGGCGATATGAGCCACGTTGTTCTCGGTGGTGCAGAACACCACCTTGGGCTGATCGCCGCCGGGCAGGCGGCGCATGTGGCCCATGAACTCGAAGCCGTCCATCACGGGCATGTTCCAGTCCAGCAGCACCGCGTCGGGCAGTTGCCGCTGGCAGATCTCCAGCGCCTTCGAGCCGTCCTCGGCTTCGGTGACCTGGAAGTCCAGGCCTTCCAGGATGCGGCGCGCGATCTTGCGCACGACGCTGGAATCATCGACCACCAAACACGTTTTCATTTTGGTTCTCCGGCTTCGATGTTTCGTTGGCTCACGCAGCCATTTGGACCTTGGTTTCGAGCTCGAGGACGCGATCGACGTCGAGGACGACCATGAGCTGGCCGTCGAGACGGTGGACGCCGCCGGCGAGCTTGGCCATGCGGGGGTCGAGGTTGACGGGGTTCTCTTCCTTGCCGTCCTCGGGCAGGCGCAGCACCTCGCCGATCTGGTCGATCAGCAGGCCATAGGATTCGCCGCGCAGGTCGACACCGACCGCCATCGGCACCTTGCCGTCCTCGGGCCTGGGCAGGCCGAGACGGGCGCGCATGTCGACCACGGTGACGATGCGGCCGCGCAGGTTGAGGACGCCGGCGATCTCGCGCGAGGACAGCGGCACGCGGGTGACGCGCTCGGGCATGAACACGTCCTGGACGCGGGAGATCGGCAGGCCGAACAGCTGGCCGCCGATCATCGCGGTGACGTATTCGACCATGGCGCCTTCGGTGGTCTGCATCTTGTTGGCCATAAGCGTATCTCCTGATCCGGTTCTTTCGTTTTGAGCATGATCTCGTCGGAAAACCGCTTCACACTTTTCCGGATCATGCTCTGGTTACGCCGCGGCCCGGCTCAGCTCGGAGGCGCCGGCGGCGCCCGCGGTCTGTTCCTTCAGCGCCGCGATCAGACCGGGACGGTCGAACTTGGCGACATAGTCGTGGAAGCCGGCCTGACGGCCGCGCTCGATTGCCGCCGGCGACACCAGC
>NZ_AXAB01000041.1:0-88910 GCF_000472645.1 Bradyrhizobium sp. WSM2254
CCACTTCCTCGCCACTCCGCAGATACCGATTGTAATACTTGCGGAACGTCTGCGAGCAGGTCCCGTGGTGCCGGTAGAAGTCGCCAACCCGCTTGAACAGCGGCGATCGCCCAGCCTTCACCGCCTCATACTCCGGAATCAGAAAACGCCACTTCTGCAGATAGTTGCGCTCAATCGTCCGGTCGTAGCTATTGTCGCGCATCGGATCCGTCCTCCAGCGGAGCGATCCAATCAGCGAATTAGTGAACATGCACAGCAATGACGGGGAGAGAGGCGAGCCTTAAACCGTCAGCCCGCGCTGCTGCGCCAGCTCCTTCAGCGACACCTGCGGCCGCGCGCCGATGTGCTGGATCACTTCGGCAGCCGCGAGCGCGCCGAGCTCGCCGCACTGCTTGTGCGCGAGGTTGCGCGAAAGACCGTACAGGAAGCCCGCCGCGAACAGATCGCCGGCGCCGGTGGTATCCACCAGCTTCGCGATCGGCGAGGCCGGAGCTGCAACGGCCTCGGTCGGTGTCACCACCATGCAGCCCTTCTCGCTGCGGGTGACCACGCCGAGATTGACGTCGTTGCGCAGCTGCTTCAGCGCCGCGTCGAAGTCCGAGGTCGTGTAGAGAGAATGCAGCTCGGATTCGTTGGCAAAGACGAGGTCGACGGTGCCGTTGCGCATCAAGGACAGGAACTCGTCGCGGTAGCGATCGACGCAGAAGGAATCCGACAGCGTCAGCGCCACCTTGCGCCTGGCGTCATGGGCGATCTTGGCTGCCTTGACGAAGGCCTCCTTGGCGTTCTTGGGGTCCCAGAGGTAGCCCTCGAGATAGACGATCCCGGCGCTCGCGATCTCGGCCGGATCGATGTCGGCCGGCGACAGATCCTGCGCCGCCCCGAGATAGGTGTTCATGGTGCGCTCGCCATCGCCCGTGACCAGGATGTAGGAGCAGCCGGTGGCGGGGCCGTCCTTCGCGGCGGGCGTGTTGAAGGCGACGCCGGCAGCGCGGATGTCGTGGACGTAGAGCTTGCCGATCTGGTCGTCCTTGACCTTGCCGACGTAAGCGGCACGCGCACCGAGGCTGCCGATGCCGACGATGGTGTTGGCGGCCGAGCCGCCCGAGACTTCCGTCGCCGGGCCCATGTCCTGGTAGATGGCGGCGGCCCGCGCCTCGTCGATCAGGGACATGCTGCCCTTGGTCATACCGTGCTTGGCGAGAAAAGCCTCGTCGGTCCTGACCAGCACGTCGAACAGCGCGTTGCCAATCCCGAGAACGTCATATTTCACGTCAGCCATTCACCTTGATCCTGTTGCCGGATTGCGATTGCCCGGAAAATCCGCTTCCTGTCGGCCTGAAATCTGCCTCGCGGCCTATCACGACCCGGCCTTTGCGGGCAAGCCACGGTATTATGCACACGCAATGATCCGCTCCTTCCTGACCGTATCGACGGGAACACTGGCCTCGCGGCTGCTCGGCTTTGCGCGCGATTCCATGATTGCCGCCCTGCTCGGCACCGGCGCGGTGGCGGATGCCTTTCTGGCGGCCTTCCAGCTCGTCAACGTGGTGCGGCGGCTGCTCAGCGAAGGGGCACTGAACGCGGCACTGGTCCCGGCCTGGCTGCGGGTCCGTGACCGCGATGGCGAGGCGGCTGCATCTGCCTTCGCCGGACGCGTGCTCGGCACGGTCAGCGCGGCCCTGATCGCGATCTCGGTCGTCATCGCGCTGTTGATGCCGCTGATCATCACGGTGATCGCGCCGGGATTCCTCGGTAGCAGCACCCTCGATCTCGCCGTCCAGAACGCGCGGCTGATGCTGCCCTATCTCGCCTTCGCCGGCCCCGTCACGGTGCTGATGGGGCTGCTCAACGCGCAAGGACGTTTTGCCCTCACGGCGTTCTCACCGCTGCTGTTCAACATCGCCCTGATCGCCGCGATTGCGGCGCTGCTCGTCTGGCATGCCGATGCCACCTCCGCCGCGTGGATGCTGGCGGCGACCGTCGGCATCGCTGGTCTTCTGCAACTCGCCATGCTGCTGTCGCAGCGAAGCGGCCGCCTCGCCACGCCGTTGCGCGTCAATTTCGACAAGGAGATGCGCGGCTTCTTCGCCAAGGCCATCCCCGGCATGATCGCAAGCTCGGGCCCGCAATGGCTGATGGTGGCCGGCGCGATCATCGCTTCGGCGACGCCCTCTGCCGTCTCCTGGCTCTATTTCGCCAACCGCCTGATCGAGCTGCCGCTCGGCATCGTCGGCGTCGCCATGGGCACGGTGCTGGTGCCGGAGCTCACACGCGCCGTCACCGGCGGCGACCGCGAGGCGGTGGCGCATGCGGAATCGCGCGCGCTGGAACTTGCGACCGGGCTCGCTTTGCCGGCAACCCTCGGCCTGATCGTGCTGGCCGAGCCGATCGTGCGGCTGCTGTTCGAGCATGGCGCTTTCGGCGCCGATGACAGCGCGGCCACCGCGCGCGCGCTGATGTGGCTGGCGCTAGGCCTGCCGGCTCATGTGCTGATCAAGGCGCTGTCGCCGGCCTTCTATGCCCGCAGCGACACGATGACGCCGCTGCTCGCAACGGCCAAGGGATTTGTGGTCGCGATCGCGCTTGCGGTTCTCCTCGGCCATTTCTTCGGTGCAAGCGGGATCGCCGCGAGCATCGCGGCCGGCGCCTGGAGCAGCGCGCTCTCGCTGCTGCGCAAGGGCACGGGCGAATTCGGCTTCTCGGTCGATGTCGCCGCCCGCAAGCGGCTGCCGCGGATCGTGCTCGCCGCTTCCGCCATGGGCGCCCTGCTCTGGCTGACCGCAAGCCTGGTGCCTGCCGAAGCGCATGGCCTCATCAGATTCATCGTGCTGGGCGTGCAGATCGCGGCCGGAATCGCCGTTTACGGCCTGCTCCTGCAAACCCTCGGCGCGGCCTCCTGGCGCGAGGCGGCTGCCGCCTTGAGGCGGCCCGCCTAGCCCGACCTCGGCGCGCAGGATTATCGAATTGCCCTTGACGGGGCAGCGCCGCTGTTGGAAACGACGGCCGGTACCTTCTAGGAAAAGCTTGCCATGCCATTCGTTGAACGGGTCTTTTCGGGCGTCCAGCCGACCGGCAATCTGCATCTCGGCAATTACCTCGGCGCGATCGTCAACTTCGTGAAAATGCAGGAAACCCACAACTGCATCTATTGCGTCGTCGACATGCACGCGATCACGCAAGGCGTGGACGTCTGGGGCGGCCCGGCCGAGCTCGCGCGCAACACCCGCGAAGTGACCGCAGCGTTCATCGCGAGCGGCATTGATCCGAACAAGCACATCGTGTTCAACCAGAGCCAGGTCTCCGGCCATGCCGAGCTCGCCTGGATCTTCAACTGCGTCGCGCGCATGGGCTGGCTCGGCCGCATGACCCAGTTCAAGGAGAAGGCCGGCAAGGATCGCGAGAACGCCTCCGTCGGGCTGTTCGACTATCCCGTGCTGATGGCGGCCGACATCCTGCTGTACCGCGCCACCCACGTGCCGGTCGGCGAGGACCAGAAGCAGCATCTCGAGCTCTCGCGCGACATCGCGCAGAAGTTCAACAACGACTTCGGTGACTCGATCCGCGCCCAAGGCGCCAATGACGGCCTGTTCTTCCCGCTGCCCGAACCCTTCATCACGGGCCCGGCGACGCGCGTGATGTCTTTGCGCGACGGCACCAAGAAGATGTCGAAGTCGGATGCCTCGGACAATTCGCGCATCAACCTCACCGACGACGCCGACACCATCGCGCAGAAGATCCGCAAGGCGAAGACCGATCCGGAGCCGCTGCCGACCGAGGAGAAGGGCCTGGAAGCCCGCCCCGAGGCCGACAATCTCGTCGGCATCTTCGCGGCGCTCTCCGACCGCTCCAAGGCCGACGTGCTCCGCGATTTCGGCGGCGGACAGTTCTCCAGCTTCAAGAACGCGCTGGCGGAGCTGTGCGTCACCAAGCTCGCGCCGATCGCCGGCGAGATGAAGCGCCTCGTCGCCGACCCCGGCCATATCGACGCGATCCTGAACCAGGGTTCCGACCGGGCTCGCGCCATCGCCGACGAGACCATGAAGCTCTCGAAGGACATCGTCGGCTTCATCCGCCGGCGCTGATCATCGTATCCGCAAAACGCGGCCGGCGCGCTGGCGTCGGCCGCTTCCCCTCTCCCAAACGTTGCGGGAGTGTGGCAGCATGCCGTCCGTGCACATTCCGGGACATGCATGACCAGCAAGCGACTTTGCTTCGAGCCGGGTCACAAGCCCAAATGCCTTGTTATCGTCGACGACACCGCCGAATGGGACCGCGCGGTCTACTACGCCAGCCGCTGGGCGATCCGCGCCGGCGGCGGCGTGGTGATGCTGCGCATCATCGAGCCCGAGCAGCAGAGCCAGGAATGGCTTGGTGTCGCCGACATCATGCGCGCCGAGGCGCATGAGGCGGCGGAAGCCGCGCTCGACCGCGCCGCCGGCCGCGCCAACGGCATTGCCGCGATCACGCCGGAACGGGTGATCCGCGAAGGTGCGCCGATGGAACAGCTGCTCGCGGTGATCGACGAGGACCCCGACATCGCCATGCTGGTGCTCGCTGCCAATCCCGGTGCGGAGGGCCCCGGGCCACTGGTCTCGCTGCTCACATATGAGCTGGGCACGTTCCCCGTTCCCGTCACGATCGTTTCCGGCGCGCTGAGCGACCAAAGCGTGGATTCGCTGTCATAGGCGTCCCTGTCTGGACACGGCCAACCAGATATCCGTCATGCCCGGGCTTGTCCCGGGCATCCACGTTCTTGGCGTCGCGAAGCAAGGCGTGGATGGCCGGGTCAAGCCCGGCCATGACGGCGTTGGACTATTAAAGTGTTCTAACCCGCTGATATCGCGACGAAACGTCCTCCCCGCCCCTTGATCGTGCGTTCGCCGTCGCCATCTGCTAGTGGATAGGCTACGCGCCGGCCTTGAACCGGCGACGTCTGGAGAAAACCATGTTCATTCAAACCGAAGCCACCCCCAATCCCGCCACGCTGAAGTTCATTCCCGGCCGCGTCGTGGTCGACGGCAGCCCGATGGAATTTGCCAGCCGCGAAGCCGCGGCGCGTTCGCCGCTCGCCGAAAAGCTGTTCGAGGTGCCCGGCGTCACCGGCGTGTTCTACGGATCGGACTTCATCACCGTGACCAAGGCGAACGGTGAATGGCAGCAGCTCAAGCCCGCGATCCTCGGTGCCATCATGGAGCACTACATGTCCGGCGCGCCGCTGCTCGCCGGCGGCGCCGCGCCAAGCGATGCCGATCTCGACGACGAGGACGAGTTCTTCGACGAGGCCGATGCCGAGACGGTCGACATGATCAAGGACCTGATCGAGACCCGGGTGCGTCCGGCGGTCGCCAATGACGGCGGCGACATCACCTTCCGCGGCTTCAAGGACGGTATCGTCTACCTCAACATGAAGGGTGCCTGCTCCGGCTGCCCGTCATCGACCGCGACGCTGCAGCACGGCATCCAGAACCTGCTCAAGCACTTCGTGCCCGACGTGGTCGAAGTCCGGCCGATGTGAGCGGTAGGTGAGTAGCGCCGTAGGGTGGGCAAAGGCGCACTTGCGCCGTGCCCACCAACCAAGGCGCAACAGCCATGGTGGGCACGCTTCGCTTTGCCCACCCTACGAAGTGCGACAATATCAGGGGGCTACGAATAGTGCGTGATGAATGGCGGATAGGCGCTTGGTTCGCTAGACTGCTCTCCATTCGCCACTCGCCATTCGCGTTCTCATGCTGATCCTTGCCATCGATACCGCGCTGGAAGCGTGCGCGGCCGCCGTGCTCGATACCGATGCCGGCGAGCTCCTTGCGCAGGAGCAGCTTCTCATGAAGCGCGGCCACGCCGAGGCGCTGATGCCGATGATCGCGCGCGTCATGCAATCGGCCAATCTCGCCTTCACTGCGCTCGACCGCATCGCCGTCACCGTCGGGCCGGGAAGTTTCACGGGCCTCCGCGTCGGCATTTCGGCGGCACGCGGCCTTGCACTCGCGGCCAAGCGGCCGGCCGTCGGGCTGACGACGTTATCGGCCTATGCCGCCACCGTCGTCGGCCAGAGCAAATCGGCGCCGGTGATCTCCGCGATCGATGCGCGGCACGATCACGTCTACTTCCAGATCGTCGCCGGCGACGGTAGCCAGTTGGTGCGGCCGGGCGTCGCTCCCATCGACGAGGCGATCGCGGCCTCGCAATTCGGTGCACCGCATCTGGTCGGCAATGCCGCAAGCATCCTCGCCGATCGCTGGCCGAAGGATGTACCGCAGCCGGTCGCGGTCGACGCGCAACCCGCGCCCGATATCGGCTGGGTCGCATGGCTTGGCGCTGCCGCCGATCCCGAGACAAATCCGGCGCGGCCATTCTATCTGCGCGCACCCGACGCGAAACCGGCAGCTCAGCCCCCGCTCGCAGCTCACGCCGCAACCTCATGATGAGCTGGCTGTCGGAATGGTGGCGCGGCGGCACGGCCGCCGTCGAGCCGGCTTCCGCGCGCGATGCCGCGCGGCTCGCGCAGCTTCATGGCGCCTCCTTCGCGCACGGCTGGGGCGAAGGCGAGTTCGAGAGCATGATGAGCGAGCGCAACACGCTGGTGCATCGGCTGCGCCTCGGTCGCAAGACCATCGGCTTTGCGGTGTCGCGGATCGGCGCGGACGAAGCGGAGATCCTCTCGATCGCGGTCGACCAGGCCCATCGCGGCCGCGGCCTCTCCCGCACGCTGCTGATGACCCATCTCGGCCACCTCGCCGGGCGCGGCGTGCGCACGATATTTCTCGAGGTCGAGGAAAACAACCAGCCGGCACGGCGGCTCTACGCGGGGTGCGGATTCATGGTGGTCGGGCGCCGCGAACGCTACTATAAGCAGCCGAACGGGGAACAATTGAACGCCCTTCTGATGCGGCGTGACTTGTCGTAACATTGATGGCAGAAAGCGCCCCGTCAGGCAGACAGATCATGACCGCACTGAAACCTTCTTCTGCATCCAAGTCGTCCGGCATCGAGGCGCGCTGTGCCGCCACCGGCATGCGCATGACCGAGCAGCGCCGCGTCATCGCCCGCGTTCTCGCGGAGGCGGTCGATCATCCCGATGTCGAGGAATTGTACCGGCGCTGTGTCGCCGTCGACGACAAGATCTCGATCTCGACCGTGTATCGCACCGTCAAGCTGTTCGAGGATGCCGGCATCATCGAACGCCATGACTTTCGCGAGGGACGCGCGCGCTACGAGACGATGCGCGACAGCCATCACGATCACCTCATCAATCTGCGCGACGGCAAGGTGATCGAGTTTACCTCCGAAGAGATCGAGAAGCTCCAGGCGGAAATCGCCCGCAAGCTCGGCTACAAGCTGGTCGATCACCGGCTCGAGCTCTATTGCGTTCCGCTCGACGACGACAAGCCGACGTCTTAAGTGGCATGATCTTGTCGGAAAACCGCTCCACACTTTTCCGGATCATGCCTTAGTGCCCGTCGACCTCATCATTTTCGATTGCGACGGCGTGCTCGTGGACAGCGAGGTGATCTCCTGTCGCGCGCATGCGGATGTGCTGACGCGCCACGGCTATCCGATCACTTCGGAGCAGGTGTCCGAGCGCTTCCTTGGTCGCTCGACAAAACAAGCCAACCTCGAGATCGAAACCGAACTCGGCCGCAAGCTGCCCGAGGCCTATCACGGCGATCTGCAGGACGAGCTGTTTCGCGCATTCGAAGCCGACCTCGATGCAATCCGCGGCATCCACGACGTGCTGGACGTCGTGACGCAACGTGTCTGCGTTGCCTCGAGCGGTTCGCATTCGCGCATGCGGGTGAGTCTCGGAAGCACGGGGCTCTATGAACGCCTCGCGCCGAACATCTTCTCGGCCTCGCAGGTGAAGAATGGCAAGCCGGCTCCGGACCTGTTCCTGTTCGCAGCGCACGAAATGGGTGTTCCACCCGAACGCTGTGTCGTGATCGAGGACAGCCTGGCCGGCATCACCGGCGCCCGGGCGGCCGGCATGACCGTGTTCGGCTTCTGCGGCGGAAGCCATTGCGGGGCCGGCCATGCCGAAACCCTGCGGCAGGCCGGTGCCAACCTGACCTTTGCCGACATGCATCAGCTACCGGAGCTGGTCCGGCGGGTCGAGGCGGACGCTTTGGCGGGCTGATTTCGTCCCCCTTGCCCGTCATTCCGGGGCACGCGCGGCGCGCGTGAACCCGGAATCCCGTGCTTTTGGAGCGAGATTCCGGGTTCGTCCGCCTTGCGGGCGCCCCGGAATGTCCGCCTCGGGCTCCATTCGCTGGATTTTCCCCCCTCCAGCCTATATCTGAAGGCCGTCCTCCACCTCCATTTCGGGTTCCATGACGCCGCCGCGCAAGCTGCACATCAAATCATATGGCTGCCAGATGAACGTCTACGATGCCCAGCGCATGGTGGACACGCTGGCTCCGGAAGGATTCGTGGAGACGGCCAGCGCAGAGGACGCCGACCTCGTCATCCTCAACACCTGCCATATCCGCGAGAAGGCCTCCGAGAAGGTCTATTCCGAGCTCGGCCGGCTGCGCGTCGCCAAGGACGAGGCCGCCCGCGGGGGCCGCGCGATGCAGATCGCGGTCGCAGGCTGCGTGGCGCAGGCCGAGGGTGAGGAGATCGTGCGCCGGGCGCCGGTGGTTGACGTCGTGGTCGGCCCGCAGAGCTACCATCATCTGCCGGAGCTCTTGAGGCGCGCCGGCAACGAAGGCCGCGCGATCGAGACCGAATTTCCCGCCGCCGACAAATTCGGCTTCCTCGCCCAGCCGAAGCCCGACGCGATCCGCGCGCGCGGCATTTCCGCCTTCGTCACGGTGCAGGAAGGCTGCGACAAGTTCTGCACCTTCTGCGTCGTGCCCTATACGCGAGGTTCGGAAGTCTCCCGCCCGGTCGCGAAGATCGTCGACGACGTGAAGCGGCTCACTGAGAACGGCGTGCGCGAGCTCACGCTGATCGGGCAGAACGTCAATGCCTATCACGGCGAGGGGCCGGACGGAAAAACCTGGCCCCTCGGCCGGCTGCTCGAACATCTGGCAGCGATTCCCGGCATCGCACGGCTGCGCTATTCGACCAGCCATCCCCGCGACGTCGATGACAGTCTGATTGCGGCCCATCGCGATCTCGGGGCCTTGATGCCGTTCGTGCACCTGCCGGTGCAGTCGGGCTCGGACCGGATTCTGGCGGCCATGAACCGCAAACATACCGCCGATGATTATCGGCGTGTCATCGACCGTTTCCGGGCCGCGCGCCAAGACATTGCTTTTTCATCAGATTTTATCGTGGGCTTCCCGGGGGAAAGCGAGCAAGATTTTCTCGCCACCCTCGCGCTTGTCACGCAAATCGGCTACGCTGCTGCTTATTCGTTCAAATACTCCGCCCGGCCGGGAACGCCGGCCGCGGACATGCAGGAGACGGTGTCCCCCGCCGAGATGGACCAGCGATTGGAGCGGCTCCAGGAACTGATCGACAGCCAGCAATCGGCCTTCAACAAGGCCGCGATTGGCTCAACGGTCGATGTGCTGTTCGAGCGTCCGGCGCGCAAGGAGGGCCAGATCGTCGGCCGCACCGCCTTCCTCCAGCCCGCGCATGTGATGGCCTCGCCCGACATCATCGGACAAATCCTGCCGGTGCGGATCGACAGCCTCGAGCGCTACAGCTTCCTCGGCGAGCTCGCCACACCGCGCGTTGCGCGCGAGCCCGCTTTATCATCCATCGCCACTGGAGCCTGAACCCTTGCCAAAAAGCGCATCGGATTCGTCTTCTATCGCTCCCAGCCGCAAATTTGACCGCGACATGCAAGTTCCGCCCGAGACCCAGGTCGTCATCGACTTCGACGACAACCGCGCCGCATCCGCACTGGTCGGCCCCTATGGCCAGAACCTGGCGCAGATCGAGCGTCGGCTTGGCGTCGTCGTGGATTCCAAAGGCAACCACATCACCATCGGTGGCACCCGCGACGGCTGCGATGCGGCGCGCCGCGTGCTGGAAACGCTCTACGCGCACGCCGTAAAGGGCCAGGATGTCGACCAGGGTGAGGTCGAAGGTGCGATCCGCGCAGTGATCGCGCAGGGCTCGCTGTTCGAGTTCGACGCCAAGTCGGCCAAGTCGACCTTCGACAGCATCAACTTGCGCAAACGCCCGGTGCGCGCGCGCACCGCCGCGCAGGACTCCTACATCCGCGCGCTGAAGCGCCACGAGCTGGTGTTCGGCATCGGCCCGGCCGGCACCGGCAAGACCTGGCTCGCGGTCGCGCATGCCGCGCAACTGTTCGAGCGCAAGGAGGTCGACAAGATCATCCTGTCGCGCCCGGCGGTGGAAGCCGGCGAGCGGCTCGGCTTCCTGCCCGGCGATCTCCGCGAGAAGGTCGATCCCTATCTGCGCCCGATCTACGACGCACTCTACGATCTCATGGACGCGCGCATCGTCGAGCGGGCGCTCCAGACCGGCGAGATCGAGATCGCGCCGCTCGCCTTCATGCGCGGCCGCACGCTCACCAACGCCGCCATCATCCTGGACGAGGCGCAGAACACCACGTCGATGCAGATGAAGATGTTCCTGACCCGTCTCGGCGAGAACAGCCGCATGATCGTGACCGGCGACCCCTCGCAGATCGACCTGCCGAACGGCCAGACCTCGGGCCTCGCCGAGGCAACCCGCCTGCTGGACGGTGTCGAAGGCATTGCACAAGTTCATTTCAAGGCCGAGGACGTGATCCGCCACGAGCTCGTGGCGCGGATCGTCGCCGCCTATGAAGGGTTGCCGCAGCGGCCGGCGACCGGCAAATCCTGACGGGACAACAACCGGACCATATGGGCGCGGACGCAAGCGCCTTTTCGTTCCGAACAAAGACAATGTCACACCCCAACCTTCCCATGACCGAGGTCCTCGTCGTCGCCGATTGCTGGCAGCGCGAACCCGATTCCGAAGCCGTGATCCAGCGCGCGGTCGCGGCCGCCGCCGAGAGTGTCGACGAAGACGTCGCGGAAGCGGAAGTGGCGGTGATGCTGACCGACGATGCCGGCATCCGCACGCTCAACAGCAACTGGCGCGGCATCGACAAGCCGACCAACGTGCTGTCGTTTCCCGCGCTCCAGCCCGAGGGCGAATGGAAGCCGGGCGATGCGCCGCGCATGCTCGGCGACATCGCGATCGCCTACGAGACCATGCGGCGCGAGGCGGACGAGGAAAAGAAGCCGTTCGACCACCATCTGAGCCATCTCGCCGTGCACGGTTTCCTGCACCTGATCGGCTACGATCACGAGAACGACGACGACGCGGAGGAGATGGAAGCGCTGGAGACGCAGATCCTCGCCCATCTCGGCATTCCCGATCCCTATGCCGACCGCCCGGGGACGCACTGAGATGCCGGATTCCGACCCGACCCACGACAATCCCCGCAACACGCCCAATTTGCCGGTCGTGGTGACATCGGGCGAGGTCCTGCGTCCGACCGCCGAGGGCTGGCTGCTGCGCGCGATCCGCACGCTGTTCGGCTGGAAGGCCGGATCGGTGCGCGACGATCTCCAGGTCGTGCTCGACGCCTCGACGCCCGACGACACCGGCTTCTCCGCCGTCGAGCGCACCATGCTGCGCAACATCCTCGGTCTGCACGAGCGCCGCATCGCCGACGTCATGGTGCATCGTGCCGACATCATCGCGGTGAAGCGCGACATCCCGCTTGGCGAGCTGATGGACCGCTTCGAAAGCGCCGGCCACTCGCGCCTCGTCGTCTACAACGAGACGCTCGACGATCCGGTCGGCATCGTCCACATCCGCGACCTGCTCGCGTTCATGACCGCGCGGGCGCGCGTGTCGGACGCCACCAAGACCAAGCGCAAGAAGCCGCTGCCGGCCGGCCTCGACCTTCGCACCGTCGATCTCGCGCTGCCGCTCGAGGATGCGCGCATCATCCGCAAGCTGCTCTACGTGCCGCCGTCGATGCGGGCGATCGACCTGCTCGCGCAGATGCAGGCCACGCGCATCCACCTGGCGCTGGTGGTCGACGAATATGGCGGCAGCGACGGGCTGGTCTCGCTCGAGGACATCGTCGAGCAGATCGTCGGCGAGATCGACGACGAGCACGACAGCGACGAGCCGCCCTCGATCGTGCGCCTGCCGGACAACGCCTTCATCGCCGACGCCCGTGCCAGCCTCGACGACGTCCGCACCGTGATCGGCGCGGACTTCGTCACCGGCGAGGCCGGCGAGGAAGTCGAGACGCTGGGCGGCTATCTCGTCAGCTTCGTCGGACGCCTGCCGGTGCGCGGCGAGGTGATCTCGGGCCCCGGCCATTACGAGGTCGAGGTGCTCGATGCCGATCCGCGCCGCGTCAAGCGGCTGCGCATCTCGACGCGGAAGGAACGCCCCGCGCCGCGCACCCAGCGAGAGAGCCGACGCCGCGAGGCCACACCGGAGAGCGGTCAACCGCCAGCCAGTGACACGCCGACCCCGCCGCCAAGCGACGGGACCGGCCCACAGTGAGCGCATTCCAGCGTCTCCGTCAGATTGCGCTAGCCATCATCCTCACCTGGGGATGGAAGCGCGCCGTCCTCGCCATGGCCGCCGGCGCGCTGTCGGTGCTGGCGCTGGCGCCGTTCAACGCCTTCCCGGTGCTGTTCATTACTTTCCCGGTGCTGGTCTGGCTGATCGACGGCGCCGGCGCTGGACGATACGGCGGCATCCCCGCCGCGGCGCTGACCGGCTACTGGTTCGGGCTCGGCTATTTCGTGCCCGGCCTGTACTGGATCGGCTACGCCTTCTTCGTCGACGCCGACGTGTTCGCCTGGCTGACGCCGTTCGCCGTGCTGGGCCTGCCGGCCTATCTGTCCATCTTCACGGCGATCGGTTTTGCGCTGGCACGCCTGCTCTGGACCAAGAACGCCACGCGCGTGCTTGCGCTCGCGGCAAGCCTCACCATCGCCGAATGGCTGCGCGGTCACGCGCTGACCGGCTTTCCCTGGAACGCGTTCGGCTATGCGCTGTCGGAGCCGTTGCCGCTGGCGCAGACGGCGTCGCTGATCGGCCTGTGGGGCATGACGTTCCTGGCGGTCGCGATCTTTGCAAGCCCCGCGACGCTGATCGACCGCACGCCCGATCGCCGCGTGGCCTGGCGCGCGCCGGCCGCGGCAGTCGCACTTCTGATTGTCATGAGCATCTTCGGCGCGATCCGCCTGTCGCTGCATCCGACCACGATGGTCGCGGGCGCCAAGCTGCGCCTGATGCAGCCGAACCTCCAGCAGGACGCGAAATTCAACTACGCCGCCAAGGCGGAGGTGATGAAGAAATACCTGGCGCTGTCGGACCGCGCCTCCGGGCCGCAATCGACTGGCGTGCGCGATGCCACCATCCTGATCTGGCCGGAATCCGCCTTTCCGTTCTTCCTGACCCGCGAAGCCGACGCGATGGCGGAGATCGCCGAGCTGCTGCCGAAGGGCACGGTGCTGATCACGGGTTCGGTCCGCGCGCCCGATCTGCCGCGGGGAACGCCGATCACGCGTGCCTATAATTCGATCTACGTGATCGATCACGACGGCAGCGTGCTCGCGGTCTACGACAAGCTGCATCTGGTGCCGTTCGGCGAGTTTCTTCCCTATCAGGGCCTGATGGAGAAGCTCGGCTTCGAGCAGCTCACGCGTGTGCGCGGCGGCTTCATCGCCGGCACCGTGCGGCATGCGCTGCCGGTCGCCGGCGCGCCGTCCGCGCTGCCGTTGATCTGCTACGAAGCAATTTTTCCCGGCGAGGTTGCCGGTCGCAACGAACGTCCGGGCTGGATCGTGAACCTCACCAATGACGGCTGGTTCGGCATCTCGACCGGCCCCTATCAGCATCTGGAGCAGGCGCGGATGCGCGCGATCGAACTCGGATTGCCGCTGGTCCGCTCCGCCAATACCGGCATCTCCGCGGTGATCGATCCGGCGGGACGAACCATCGCCAGCCTCGGCCTCGGCGTCGAAGGCATTTTGGACGCAAACCTGCCCGCAGCGATCCCGCCGACGATCTATGCGCGGGTCGGCGACGTGCCGGCGGGCGTGCTCGTCGCGGTGGCCGTGCTTCTCGCGGTCCGCCGACGCGTGACCAAACGGCACCCCTGATCCCGCCGTCAACGCCGAAGCGGCCGGAATCCTTTGACAACCGTGGTCTCACGGTTGACAGACTGCACGCGGGTTCCTCATTCTGCACCGGCTGCAAAAGACAGTGGGCATTGCTAAATTTCTCCGCAATGTTTCCCAATAACAGGGTTTGATTTTTATGATGCTGGCACCTGAGGCATTCAATCGATTGCGCTGAGGGTGGTGTTTGGAGGCTGAGGAAATGTCGAAAGCGCCCAACCCTGTTGACAAATATGTCGGCAGCCGCGTGCGTATGCGCCGCATCATGTTGGGCATGAGCCAGGAAAAGCTCGGTGAAGCTTTGGGCCTGACTTTCCAGCAGATCCAGAAGTACGAGAAGGGCACGAACCGGGTCGGCGCGAGCCGAATCCAGCAGATTGCCGAGATTCTCCAGGTGCCGGTGTCGTTCCTGTTCGAGGGCGGACCGAGCGGCGTGGCCGGGCCGAACGGCTTCGCAGAAGGCGCCTCGCCCTCCTACGTCTCGGACTTCCTTGCGACCTCCGAAGGACTCGCCTTGACCAAGGCGTTCACGCGAATCACTGATTCGAAGATGCGCCGCTCCATCGTCGATCTCGTCGAGCAGATTGCGGCACGCGAAGGCCCCGACAAGCGCTGAGGCGCCAGCTCAATCGATTTGAGGCTGCGCCAAATCTGGCCTATGTCGTCATTTGTGGCCGCGCTTTGATGTGCGTCCTCTCAAATGATTCGATTCAAAGGCATAGATGCGCCCATGGCGAGCTCCAATTGGTTCGATACCAAAACTATTCTCGACGGCATCCGACGCTGGGTGGAGATCGAGACGCCGACAGAGGCGCCTGATCAGGTCAACAGGCTGGTGTCGCTGGTCGCGGATCATTATCGCGATCTGCCCGTCACGCTCGAGCGCGTCGCCGGCGTCGACGGCTGCGGCGATCATCTGCTGGCACGCTCGGCCTGGGGCCAGGACCAGCCCGGCATCCTGGTGCTGAGCCACCTCGATACCGTTCACCCCCTCGGATTCATCGAGCGTCTGCCGTTCAAGGTCGAAGGCGACAGCGCGTTCGGTCCCGGCATCTACGACATGAAGGGCGGCGCCTACATCGCCCATCACGCGTTTCGCGCGCTTTGCGCCACGGCCGAGCGTTCGCCACTCGGCATCACCCACTTGTTCACCTCCGACGAGGAGATCGGCAGCCCCACCTCGCGCGCGCTGATCGAGACGGAAGGGCGCAAGGCCAAATACGTGCTGGTGACGGAGCCGGCGCGCGACGGCGGCAAGATCGTCACCGGACGCAAGGGCGTCGGACGCTTCCAGGTGTTCATCAAGGGCGTGCCGGCGCATGCCGGCTCGCGGCCGGAAGACGGTCGCAGCGCCGTCCGCGAGCTCGCCAATATCATCCTGACGCTGGAAGGGATGAACGACCCGGCGCGCGGCGTCTCCGTGAATGTCGGTGTGGTGCGCGGCGGCACGCGCCCGAACGTGACGCCGGAAGAGGCCTATGCCGAAGTCGATCTGCGCGTGCTGAGCCTCAAGGACGCGGAGGAGTTCGTCGGCAAGATCCTCGGGCTGACATCGAAGACCGAAGGCGTCACCGTCAAGATCACCGGCGAGCTCAATCGTCCGCCTTACGAGAAGAGCAATGCAGGCGCCTCGCTCTACGAGCATGCGAAGACGCTCGCCGGCGAAATCGGCTTCGAGCTGATCGACACCCACACCGGCGGCGGCTCGGACGGCAATTTCACCGCTCCCCACACCGGCACGCTGGACGGGCTCGGCGTCGACGGCAAGGGCGCGCACACCCACTACGAGCAGCTCTATGTCTCGTCGCTCGAACCGCGCGCACGGCTGCTCTATCGCCTGTATCAGACGCTGCGATGAGCGAACGCAAGTCAGATCCCGATCGCGATGACAGCGAGCGCGCCTTCTTCGGGCGCCGCAAGGGCCACAAGCTCAGGCAGCACCAGGCCGAGCTGATCGATCATCTGTTGCCGCATCTTGCGCTCGACATCACGGGCGAGGCGCCGGGGAATGCGCGCGAGATCTTCGATCCCGCGGCGAACGATGTGCGGCTCGAGATCGGCTTCGGCGGCGGCGAGCATCTTGCGGCCGAGGCGCAGAACTTCGCCACGACCGGCTTCATCGGCTGCGAGCCCTATGTCAACGGCATGGCGAAGATCCTGGCGCAGATCGAGGCCTGCAACATCGCCAACATCCGCCTGTTCGCCGGCGATGCCGCCGAGCTCCTGGCCTGGCTGCCGCCAGCCTCGCTGTCGCGGATCGACCTGATCCATCCGGATCCCTGGCCGAAGCGGCGGCACTGGAAGCGGCGCTTCGTCCAGGACAGGACCATCGCTGCAATGGCGCGCGTGCTGACGGTCGGCGGCGAATTCCGCTTCGTCTGCGACATCGACGACTACTGCGCCTGGACGCTGTCGCATCTTGCGCGTTCGACGGATTTCAAATGGCTTGCGGAGCGCGCCGACGATTTCCGGCAGCCCTGGGACGGCTACACGATGACACGCTACGGCCGGAAGGCCGCGCGCGAGGGCCGCAAGGCGGCTTACTTGCGGTTCAGGAGACAATGATTGTCGTTCCGGGGCGCGCAGAGCGCGAACCCGGAATGACCAGCAAAAGAATCTCAGATCGTCTGCCGGTTGCGCCAGAAATTCACGACGCGTTCCGCCGTCGTCGGCATCAGGCGCGTGAAGTTCATGCGGGCGGCCTCGATGTCGGCACTGGCCGGCGCGCGATGCGGACCGTACCAGAGCAGGATGAGCGCGCGCACCGTGGGCCAGCCGAGATTCAGCACGCGCCCCAGGATCAGAAGCGGATCGTAGCGGTCGCCCGCGATCAGGCGGTCGAGGATCGAGAGGCGGACGCCGGACATCGCCGAGAGCGAGGCGATCGCCTCCTCGTATTTGCCTGCCTTGGCAAAGCCGAGCAGCGCGCTCTCGCCGAGATGGCCCTCGCGATGCAAGGCGAGCACCGTACGCTGTGCCGACGAGAAATCGCGCCGCGGCCCGGGCGGCAGCGCGGCCTCCTCGATCGCCGCCATGGCGCGCTTGATCTCGACCTGGCGCACGGGATTGACCACGCTGGAGAGACGGCGGCGGATGACGTCGAGCGTGCCGTCGAGCAGCTCTTTCAGGTGCTCGCCCGAAAGATCGTTGCGCTGGCCGATCTTGAGCGTCAGCACGCCGTCCTGCGCGGCACGCTTGATCAGCTCGGAATAGCTGCCAGGCGAGAACACCGCGCCGGCATTGCCCGCGGCGCGACGCACCACGTCGCGATCGCCGCGCTCGACCAGCACGTCGGTGACGACCGACGACAGAGCGGGGCGCTCCGTCATCGCCAGCAGATGCCCCTGGCCCTTCAGCCGCGCGATCTCGACCAGGGCGGCTTCGTCGAGCACGGGCGAGCGGCGCAGCACCGGGCCGGCCACCATGATCTCGTTTTCGCGGGCGAGCTGGTTCACCAGGTGCCGCGGCGCGTTGTCCAGGCGCGAGAAGCGCTCGGCGAGATCGACGCGCGAGGCGAGCTCGGCATGCGGCACGAGATCGATCAGGAGATCGTCGAAGAGATCGATGAGCTCGGGACGGAGCTTGGCCGGATCCTGGAAGAACAGTTCGGCGATGGCACGCGCGATTTCGCCACGACGGCGGGGATCGCCGCGTTTGACGATTTCGTCCAGTCCCGGAATGAGCGACGTGGCAACGGTCATGAAAACGCAAACTCGTACAGGGCACGCCGCGGGTGCGCCCTTGGTCCAAGCCGCCCCACAATCAGGGAATTTAGGCCCCGTTGATGAAGGAAGCGTTGCGCGGGGGGCCACCGGAAAGGCGCAAAAAGCCTCGCCTGCCCTGCGATGGGCCTTGTCCGCGAGGGTGGAAAGGGCTATATCAGCGCCAATTCATCTTCTCATACGATCCGCGTAGTGAGAGTGGGCCCGAAAGGACCCGCTCTTTTTTATTACCTGAGCGCGGCTTGGCGGAAGATGCGGCCCGGCGAGCTGTCGGGAGAGTTCCGAAGCGGGCTTTGAAATCGTAACCAAGCCTTAACCATCGAGCGCCTTGACCCTGGATATGACCGAACCGACCACTGGTTCCACGGATGCCGAGTTGCTGGCCGAGCCGAGGCTCGTGGTCGAGCCGGGCGTCGCGGCACGGGTGTCCGCGGTGGCAGGGCCCGTGCTCCAGGGCATGGGCTACCGTCTGGTGCGGATCCGCATCTCCGGTGAGGCCGGCTGCACTGTGCAGATCATGGCCGAGCGCCCTGACGGCTCGATGCAGATCGAGGATTGCGAGGCGATCTCGCGGGCGCTGTCGCCCGTGCTCGACGTCGCCGACCCCATCGATCGCGCCTATCGGCTGGAAATCTCCTCGCCGGGGATCGACCGCCCCCTGGTGCGGCGCTCCGATTTCGAGCGCTATGCCGGGCACCTGGTGAAGGTCGAGATGGCGGTCGCCCATGAGGGGCGGAAGCGGTTCCGCGGCATGATCGGCCCTGTCGAAGGCGACCGCGTGCATCTGCATCGCGACGACGTCAAGGCGGCCGAGGAACGCGAGGTTCTCCTGACGATGGAGGATATCAGCGAAGCCCGTCTGGTGCTGACCGATGAGCTGATCGCGGAATCGATGCGCCGTGGCAAGGCCGCGGCGCGCGAGATGCGCCGCAATCTCGGCCTGGAGCCGCCGGCTGCGCCTCACGCGAAAATCAGCGAAAAAACGACCAAGAACACCAAGCCTAAGAAGAAGCCGGCACCGACCAACACGAAGAAGCATCGCCTGGCCGCCGAACGCGCGCGGCGCGGCGAGATCGAGCCTGACGAAGGAGACTAGCCATGGCAGTCAGCGCCAATCGACTTGAATTGCTCCAGATCGCCGATGCCGTCGCGCGGGAGAAATCGATCGACCGCGGCATCGTCATCGCGGCGATGGAGGACGCCATCGCCAAGGCGGCGCGGGCCCGCTACGGCAGCGAGACTGACGTTCACGCCGAGATCGACCCGAAGAAGGGCGAGCTGCGGCTGTCGCGCCACATGCTGGTGGTCGAGAAGGTCGAAAACCACTCCAACCAGATTTCGCTGGTGGATGCCCAGCGCGCCAATCCCGGCGCCCAGGTCGGCGACACCATCGCCGATACCCTGCCGCCGCTGGAATATGGCCGCATCGCCGCGCAGTCGGCCAAGCAGGTGATCGTGCAGAAGGTGCGCGAGGCCGAGCGCGACCGGCAATATCAGGAATTCAAGGACCGCATCGGCGACATCGTCAACGGCGTCGTCAAGCGCGTCGAATATGGCAGCGTGATCGTCGATCTCGGCCGTGGCGAAGCCATCATCCGCCGCGACGAGATGCTGCCGCGCGAAGTCTTCCGCAACGGCGACCGCGTCCGCGCCTATATCTTCGACGTCCGCCGCGAGACCCGCGGCCCGCAGATCTTCCTCTCCCGCACCCATCCGCAGTTCATGGCGAAGCTGTTCGCGCAGGAAGTGCCCGAGATCTATGACGGCATCGTCGAGATCAAGGCGGTTGCCCGCGATCCCGGCTCGCGCGCGAAAATCGGCGTGATTTCCCGCGATTCCTCCGTCGATCCGGTCGGCGCCTGCGTCGGCATGCGCGGCTCGCGCGTGCAGGCGGTGGTGAACGAATTGCAGGGCGAGAAGATCGACATCATTCCCTGGTCGCCCGACATCGCGACCTTCGTGGTCAACGCGCTGGCGCCGGCCGAAGTCTCCAAGGTCGTCATCGACGAAGACCGCGAGCGCATCGAGGTCGTCGTGCCCGATACCAACAACCAGCTCTCGCTGGCGATCGGCCGCCGCGGCCAGAACGTGCGTCTGGCCTCGCAGCTCACCGGCTGGGATATCGACATCCTGACCGAGCAGGAGGAATCGGAGCGCCGCCAGGCCGACTTCGAGAACTCCACCCGCGTCTTCATGGAATCGCTCAACGTCGACGAGGTGGTCGGCCAGCTGCTCGCGTCCGAAGGCTTCACCTCGGTCGAGGAACTCGCGATGGTCGACATCAAGGAGCTCGCCGGCATCGAGGGTTTTGACGAGGAGACCGCGCAGGAGCTCCAGAACCGCGCCCGCGAATATCTCGAGCAGCAGGAAGCCGAGCTCGAGGCCAAGCGCGTGGAACTCGGCGTCGAGGACGCTCTCAAGGACGTGCCCGGCGTCACCTCGAAGATGCTGGTGAAGTTCGGCGAGAACGACATCAAGACCGTCGACGACCTCGCCGGCTGCGCCACCGACGATCTGGTCGGCTGGACCGAGCGCAAGGAAGGTGGCGAATCCACCAAATATCCGGGTGCGCTCGACGGTATCGACATCTCCCGTGACGATGCCGAAGCGATGATCATGCAGGCTCGCGTCAAGGCCGGCTGGATCACCGAGGCCGATCTCGCCAAGCCCGCTGAAGAGGCTGAGGCGACCGAAGATCAACCGGCTTAAGGGCGAAGGAGGATGTCGCCCGGATGCTTGCCAGCTCTGACAGCGAACTCGATCATGGGCCGCGGACCGAAAGGTCCGCGACCATGCGGATGTGCGCGGTCAGCCGCGAGGTCCGGCCGATCGACGAGCTGATCCGCTTCGTCGTATCGCCCCAGGGCGACATAGTTCCCGATCTCAAGCGCAAGCTGCCCGGACGCGGCATGTGGATCACCGCCTCGCGCGAGGTGGTTGCGGAAGCCGTGCGGCGTCACCAGTTTAACAAGGCCTTCAAGCGCGAGCTGCGCACCCCTCAGACGCTTCCCGCCGACATCGAGGCGCTCCTGGTCCGGGGCGTGACGGAAGCCCTTGGGATCGCCGCCAAGGCGGGCCAGATCGTGGCCGGCTTCGGCAAGGTCGAGAGCGCCCTGCGCGAAGGCACGGTCGAGGTCCTGATCCACGCCAGCGACGGGGCCGCGGACGGAATCCGCAAATTGGACATGCTGGCGCGTCAAAATGCCGGAAATCGCGGCTCCAAGCCGCAGATTCCCGTCGTGGCGGTACTGAAATCGATAGAATTGGATTTGGCACTGACCCGGTCAAATGTGATACATGCTGCCCTGCTCGCGGGCCCGGCGAGCAGGTCATTCCTGTCACGTAGCCAGATGCTGGTCCGATACCGGATGGCGGACGATGACAAGACTGCCGAAAAGCCCGGCCAGGATTTCTGAGAGACAACGACGACCCGATAGGACTGTGCGGCAACGCACAACGCTAACAGATCAGGATTAGGACTGCTGAATGGTTGATACCAAGACCCCTGACGACAAGAAGCTGAGCGTTCCGAGCAAGACGCTAACGCTCAAGCCGCGCGTCGAAACGGGCACTGTGCGCCAGAGCTTCAGCCATGGCCGCAGCAAGCAGGTCGTGGTCGAGAAGCGCGGCAAGCGCCGTATCGACGGCAGCCCCGAGCCGCAGGCTCCCACGGTTGTTGCAAAGCCGGCACCGGCCGCGCCCGCTCCGTCGCGCCCCGCTCCGCCCGCCCAGCCGCGCAACGCCGGTTCCGGCGTGGTGCTGCGTACCTTGACCGAGGACGAGCGTTCGGCCCGTGCCAGCGCGCTGGCCGACGCCAAGCTGCGCGAAGTCGAGGAACGCCGCCAGGCCGAGGAAGAGGCCCAGCGCCGCGCTGTCCGCGAGGCCGCCGAACGCGCCGAGCGCGAAGCCGCCGAAGCCCGCCGCAAGGCCGAGGACGAGCGCCATCGCCACGAGGACGAAGCCAAGCGGAAGGCCGAGACCGAGGCCAAGAAGCGCTTTGGCGAAGGCGAGCAGCCGGCATCGGCCGCGCGTCCCGCGACCGCGGCACCGGCCGCGCCTGCGCCGCGGCCCGGCGCCCCCGTGGCCCGGCCCGGAACCACGACGACCCGCCCGGGAACAACGACGGCGCGTCCTGCAACGACAACCGCGCAGCGTCCCGGTGTACCGGCAGGTCGCGGCCCCGCAGTTGCGGCCGAACCGGATGAGGACGAGGCACCGCGCCAGATCCGTCGCGGTCCCGGCGGCGCCGCGCGTCCCGCGCCCCCGCCCAAGACCACGCACAAGCCCGGCCCGCAGAAGGAGCGCGGCCGCCTCACCGTCGTCACCGCGCTCAACGCCGACGAGGTGCGCGAGCGCTCGATCGCCTCGTTCCGCCGCCGCACCCAGCGTCTGAAGGGCCACGCCTCGAACGAGCCGAAGGAAAAGCTCATCCGCGAGGTGGTCATTCCGGAAGCGATCACGATCCAGGAGCTCGCCAACCGCATGGCCGAGCGCGCGGTCGACGTCATCCGCATGCTGATGAAGCAGGGCGCGATGCACAAGATCACCGACGTAATCGACGCCGACACCGCGCAGCTGATCGCCGAAGAGCTCGGTCACACCGTCAAGCGCGTCGCCGCGTCGGACGTCGAAGAGGGTCTGTTCGACCAGGTCGACGATTCCACCGACACCGAGACGCGTTCGCCCGTGGTGACCGTGATGGGTCACGTCGACCACGGCAAGACCTCGCTGCTCGACGCGCTCCGTCACGCCAACGTGGTCTCCGGCGAAGCCGGCGGCATCACCCAGCATATCGGCGCCTATCAGGTGGTGTCGCCCGAAAGCGGCAAGAAGATCACCTTCATCGACACGCCCGGCCACGCCGCGTTCACCGCGATGCGCGCCCGCGGCGCCAAGGTCACCGACATCGTCGTGCTGGTGGTCGCTGCCGATGACGGCGTGATGCCGCAGACCGTCGAAGCCATCAACCACGCCAAGGCGGCGCGGGTGCCGATCATCGTTGCCATCAACAAGATCGACAAGCCCGATGCCAGGCCCGAGCGCGTGCGCACCGAGCTGCTCCAGCACGAAGTGCAGGTGGAATCCTTCGGCGGCGACGTCGTCGACGTCGAGGTGTCCGCCAAGAACAAGACCAATCTCGACAAGCTGCTCGAGATGATCGCGCTGCAGGCCGACATCCTCGACCTGAAGACCAATTCGGAGCGCCCGGCCGAAGGCACCGTGATCGAGGCCAAGCTCGACCGCGGCCGTGGTCCGGTCGCGACCGTGCTGGTCCAGCGCGGCACGCTCCGTGTCGGCGACATCATCGTTGCCGGCGCCGAGATGGGCCGCGTTCGCGCGCTGATCTCGGACCAGGGCGAGACGGTGCAGGAAGCGGGTCCGTCGGTGCCGGTCGAGGTGCTCGGCTTCAACGGTCCGCCGGAAGCCGGCGATCGCCTCGCCGTCGTCGAGAACGAAGCCCGCGCCCGCCAGGTCACGAGCTACCGCGCGCACCAGAAGCGCGAGAACGCGGCAGCCTCGATCTCCGGCATGCGCGGCTCGCTCGAGCAGATGATGTCGCAGCTGAAGACGGCGGGCCGCAAGGAATTCCCGCTGATCATCAAGGCCGACGTGCAGGGCTCGCTGGAAGCGATCCTCGGCTCGCTGGAGAAGCTCGGCACCGACGAAGTCGCCGCCCGCATCCTGCATGCCGGCGTCGGCGGTATTTCGGAGTCGGACGTGACGCTCGCGGAAGGCTTCAACGCCGCGATCATCGGCTTCTCGGTTCGTGCCAACAAGGAAGCCGCTGCGGCCGCCAAGCGCAACGGCATCGAGATCCGCTACTACAACATCATCTACGACCTCGTGGACGACGTGAAGAAGGCGATGAGCGGCCTGCTCGCGCCGACCTTGCGCGAAACCATGCTCGGCAACGCCGCGATCCTGGAGATCTTCAACATCTCCAAGGTCGGCAAGGTCGCCGGCTGCCGCGTCACCGACGGCACCGTGGAACGCGGCGCCAATGTGCGCCTGATCCGCGACAACGTCGTCGTGCACGAAGGCAAGCTGTCGACGCTGAAGCGCTTCAAGGACGAAGTGAAGGAAGTCCAGTCCGGTCAGGAATGCGGCATGGCCTTCGAGAACTATCACGACATGCGTGCCGGTGACGTGATCGAGTGTTATCGCGTGGAGACGATCCAGCGCTCCCTGTAAGTCCAAATCTTACCGAAGCGCCCGGATCTTTTTGAACTGAAATAGCGGGAGTGAGATGGCCGGATTTTTCCGGCCATCCACGCCTCTTCGTTTCAACAGGACAAATGACAATGCTCGTGTCCCAAACACGGGCATGACGAGGTGATTTCCAGACCATGCCCCGCCACCATCAAAAGAAGAGTTCCGCGCCAGGCGGAGGCTCGCAACGCCAGTTGCGCGTCGGCGAACAGGTCCGCCATGCGATGGCCGAGATTCTGGCGCAAGGCAACGTGCATGATGCGGACCTCGAAGGTCACATCATCACCGTGCCGGAGGTGCGGATGTCGCCCGACCTGAAGCTCGCGACAATCTACGTGATGCCGCTCGGTGGCCACGACACCGAGCTCGTCATTGCTGCGCTCGAACGCAACAAGAAGTTCCTGCGCGGCGAAGTCGCGCGGCGCGTTAACCTGAAATTTGCACCTGATGTTCGCTTCCGCGTCGACGAGCGATTCGACGAAGCGGAACGGATCGAGAAGCTTTTGCGAACACCTGCGGTGCAGAAGGACCTGGAACAGGATCCGGATTCGGATCGGGAAGAAGAGCAATGACGATGGACCCGGCTCACGGCACGATCGGCGGTGAAGACGCCGATCAGCGCGACGTGCAGAAAAATAATTTTGCGGACATGGGCGGCAATTCTCAGCCGCACCAGGAGCCGCGCCGCGTCAACAACGATCCCCGCGCCAGGCAGCAGAAGGGCAACCAGGTTCGCCGCGACCGCCGCGACGTCCATGGGTGGGTCGTGCTCGACAAGCCGATCGGCATGACCTCGACGCAGGCCGTCGCCGTGCTCAAGCGCCTGTTCAACGCCAAGCGCGCCGGCCACGCCGGCACGCTCGATCCGCTCGCGTCCGGCGGCCTGCCGATCGCGCTCGGCGAAGCCACCAAGACGGTTCCCTTCGTCATGGACGGCCGCAAGCGCTACCGGTTCACCGTGTGCTGGGGCGAGGAGCGCGACACCGACGACATCGAGGGCCGGGTCACCGCGACCTCCGACCAGCGCCCGACCCGGGAGGCCATCCTGGCGCTCTTGCCCCGCTTCACCGGGGTGATCGAGCAGATCCCGCCGCGTTATTCCGCGATCAAGGTCCAGGGCGAGCGCGCCTATGACCTCGCCCGCGACGGCGAGATCGTGGAGCTGGCTCCCCGCCCGGTCGAAATTCACCAATTAACCCTTGTGGATCAACCGGATAGCGACCGGGCCGTGTTCGAGGCCGAGTGCGGCAAGGGCACCTATGTCCGGGCCCTCGCCCGCGATATGGGCCGGATTCTCGGCACTTTCGGTCATATTTGCGCGCTGCGCCGGACCCTGGTCGGCCCGTTTGGCGAAAATGACATGATTCCGCTGGATCAGCTGGAGGCTTTGTGCGATAGAGCCGCGTCCGGCGAGGGAAGCCTCGCCGACGCGCTGATGCCCGTTGAGACCGCGCTGGACGACATCCCGGCACTGGCCGTCACTCGGGCTGATGCGGCAAGGCTCCATCGGGGCCAGGCCGTTTTGTTGCGCGGACGGGATGCGCCCACAAGTAGCGGCACAGTCTATGTCACGGTAGCAGGCCGTCTTTTGGCGCTTGCTGAAGTCGGCAACGGCGAAATCATCCCCAAGCGTGTGTTCAACCTGACCGGCTTGACTGCCTCAACCGGTCGCAACGAGAGAAATTGACGATGTCGATTGCCGCAGAACGCAAAGCGGAAGTCATCAAGACGAATGCCAACAAGGTTGGCGACACCGGCTCGCCGGAGGTTCAGGTCGCGATCCTGTCGGAACGCATCAACAACCTGACCAACCATTTCAAGACCCACGTGAAGGACAACCATTCGCGTCGTGGCCTCTTGAAGCTGGTCTCGACTCGCCGTTCGCTCCTCGACTACCTCAAGAAGAGGGACGAGGCGCGCTACAAGGCGCTGCTCGAGAAGCACAACATTCGTCGTTAAGAGTTCTTGCGCGCGCCACCGGCGCGCGTTTTTGCGCGTGATTTCGAGCGAAAGCGCTTATTTTAAGGTTTTTGATCGAGCCTCACGCGTACGTCCGGTGCGGGCCAAGGCTGCTTCGCATCCGGGGGCACGATGAGCGAAAACCGCGGTTCGGTGTTCGCGCGCGTGCCGACTGACAGTCCAGCAGCAATCCGGCGGCTGGGCACAACGGGCAAGGCGCCCGTATGACCCGAAAGGATGGACGCCATCCGAATTCCAAAAACCATGGCAGGATCGCAGGACGCTGATCATTCGCTCCGATCAGCGTCCTGCAATCTTGACATGGTTTTTGTTTTTCGAGCCGTCCCTTCTTTCGAGAAACCATGAAAGAAGACCTCTATGTTCAATAAGCATTCAGTCGAGATCGACTGGGGTGGACGCCCTCTCAAGCTCGAAACCGGCAAGATCGCACGCCAGGCCGACGGCGCCGTCGTCGCCACCTATGGCGAGACCGTGGTGCTCGCCACCGTCGTCGCGGCGAAGGCGCCGCGCGAAGGCGTCGACTTCCTGCCGCTGACCGTCGACTACCAGGAGAAGACCTACGCCGCGGGCCGCATTCCCGGCGGCTATTTCAAGCGCGAGGGCCGTCCGACCGAGAAGGAGACGCTGGTCTCGCGTCTGATCGACCGTCCGATCCGTCCGCTGTTCGTCGATGGCTGGCGCAACGAGACCCAGGTGATCGCCACCGTGCTGTCGCACGACATGGAGAACGATCCCGACATCGTCGCGCTGGTGGCATCGTCGGCTGCGCTGACCCTGTCCGGCGCTCCCTTCAAGGGTCCGATCGGCGCGGCGCGCGTTGGCTTCGTCAATGACGAATACGTGCTCAACCCGACGCTCGACGAGATGGTCGACACCCAGCTCGACCTCGTCGTCGCCGGCACCGCCGACGCCGTGCTGATGGTGGAATCGGAAGCCAAGGAGCTGAACGAAGACATCATGCTCGGCGCGGTGATGTTCGGTCACCGCCACTTCCAGCCGGTGATCAACGCGATCATCGAGCTCGCCGAGAAGGCCGCCAAGGAGCCGCGCGAAGTCACCGTCATCGACAATGCCGCGCTCGAGAAGGAAATGCTCGGCCTCGTCGAGCAGGAACTGCGCGCTGCCTACGCCATTCCGGTCAAGCAGGATCGCTACGCCGCGGTCGGCAAGGTCAAGGAAAAGGTGATCGCCCATTATTTCCCCGAAGGGCAGGAGCCGAAATACGACAAGCTGCGCATCGGCGCGGTGTTCAAGGAGCTCGAGGCCAAGATCGTTCGCTGGAACATCCTCGACACCGGCAAGCGCATCGACGGCCGTGACTCCAAGACCGTGCGCAACATCATCGCCGAAGTCGGCGTGCTGCCCCGCGCCCACGGCTCGGCGCTGTTCACCCGCGGCGAGACCCAGGGCCTGGTCGTGACCACGCTCGGCACCGGCGAGGACGAGCAGTACATCGACGCGCTGTCGGGAACGTACAAAGAGACGTTCCTGCTGCACTACAACTTCCCTCCCTACTCGGTCGGTGAGACCGGTCGCCTCGGCGGCACCAAGCGCCGCGAGATCGGCCACGGCAAGCTGGCCTGGCGCGCGATCCATCCGGTGCTGCCGCCGCATCACGAGTTCCCGTACACGATCCGCGTGGTCTCCGAGATCACCGAATCCAACGGCTCCTCGTCGATGGCTTCGGTCTGCGGCGCCTCGCTCGCACTGATGGACGCCGGCGTGCCGTTGAAGCGGCCGACCGCGGGCATCGCGATGGGCCTGATCCTCGAAGACAAGCGCTTTGCGGTTCTCTCCGACATCCTCGGTGACGAGGATCATCTCGGCGACATGGACTTCAAGGTCGCCGGCACGGAATCGGGCATCACCTCGCTCCAGATGGACATCAAGATCGAGGGCATCACCGAGGAGATCATGAAGGTCGCGCTCGGCCAGGCCAAGGATGGTCGTATCCACATCCTCAGCGAGATGGCCAAGGCGCTCACCAACGCCCGCGCCGAGCTCGGCGAATACGCGCCGCGCATCGAGACCTTCAAGATCGCCACCGACAAGATCCGCGAAGTGATCGGCACCGGCGGCAAGGTGATCCGCGAGATCGTCGAGAAGACCGGCGCCAAGGTCAACATCGAGGACGACGGCACCGTGAAGGTCGCCTCCTCCGACGGCGAGGCGATGAAGGCCGCGATCAAGTGGATCAAGTCGATCGCGTCCGATCCCGAAGTCGGCCAGATCTATGACGGCACCGTCGTCAAGGTGATGGAGTTCGGCGCCTTCGTGAACTTCTTCGGCTCCAAGGACGGCCTCGTTCACATCAGCCAGCTCGCTTCGGCGCGCGTGCAGAAGACCTCCGACGTCGTCAAGGAAGGCGACAAGGTCAAGGTCAAGCTGCTCGGCTTCGACGATCGCGGCAAGACCCGCCTCTCGATGAAGGTCGTCGACCAGACCACCGGCGAAGACCTCGAAGGCAAGGGCGGCGAGGGCGAGAAGGCCCCGCGCGAAGCGGCCGGCGAGTAAATCGCTCCGCACATCAGAAACACGAAGGGCGGCCTCGCGGCCGCCCTTTTTGTTTGGGTTCGCTCCGGGCGAAAGCGCGCCCTCTCCCGCAAGCGGGAGAGGGGAAGCACCTCACGCCGCGATGTCGAACCGGTCGAGGTTCATCACCTTGGTCCAGGCCTTGGCGAAGTCCTTGACGAACTGCTCCTTGGAGTCCGACGTGGCATAGACCTCGGCGTAGGCGCGAAGCTGCGAGTGCGCGCCGAAGATGAGATCGGCGCGCGTGCCGGTCCCCTTCACCGCGTTGGTCTTGCGGTCGCGAGCCTCGTAGGTGCCGTCGGCCGCCGGCGTCCACTGCGCGCTCATGTCGAGCAGGTTGACGAAGAAGTCGTTGCTCAGCGTGCCCACCTTCGCGGTGAGAACGCCGTGCTTCGAACCGTTCGCATTGGCGCCGAGCACGCGCAGACCGCCGACCAGCACGGTCAACTCAGGTCCGGTGAGCTTCAGAAGCTGCGCGCGATCGACGAGCGCTTCTTCCTGCTGCAGGAACTGATGCTTCTTCCTGGTGTAGTTGCGGAAGCCATCGGCCCGCGGCTCCAGCGGCGCGAAAGACGCCACGTCGGTCTGCTCCTGCGAGGCATCCATGCGGCCCGGCGTGAACGCGACCTTGACGTCGACGCCGGCATCCTTCGCGGCTTTCTCGACCGCGGCGGTGCCGCCGAGGACGATCAGGTCGGCGAGCGAGACCTTCCTCGCACCGGCCGAGGCGTTGAACTCCTTCTGGATCGCTTCGAGCTTGCCGAGGACCTTCGAGAGCTGAGCCGGCTGGTTCACCTCCCAGTCCTTCTGGGGGCTGAGGCGGATGCGCGCGCCGTTGGCGCCGCCGCGCTTGTCCGAGCCGCGGAACGTCGAGGCCGACGCCCACGCCGTCGAGACCAGCTCCGGCACCGAGAGGCCCGAGGCCAGGATCTTGGTCTTCAGCGCAGCGATGTCCTGATCGCTGACCAGCTCGTGATTCACGGCCGGGATCGGATCCTGCCAGATCAGCGTCTCCTTCGGCACCAGCGGGCCGAGATAGCGCTGGATCGGACCCATGTCGCGGTGGGTGAGCTTGAACCAGGCGCGGGCGAATGCGTCCGCGAACTGGTCGGGGTTCTCGAGGAAACGCCGCGAGATCTTCTCATAGGCCGGATCGAGGCGCAGCGAGAGGTCGGTGGTCAGCATCGTCGGCCGATGCTTCTTGGACTTGTCGAAGGCGTCGGGAATGATCGCCTCGGCACCCTTGGCCGTCCACTGGTTCGCACCGCCCGGGCTCTTCGTCAGCTCCCATTCGTACTTGAACAGGTTCTCGAAGAAGTTGTTGCTCCACTTCGTCGGCGTCGTCGTCCATGTCACCTCGAGACCGCTGGTGATGGAATCGCCCGCCAGGCCCGAAGCGTGCTTGCTCTTCCAGCCGAGGCCCTGATCCTCGAGCGCGCCGGCTTCCGGCTCCGGTCCGACCAGCGACGGATCGCCCGCACCATGGGTCTTGCCGAAGGTATGACCGCCGGCGATCAGCGCGACGGTTTCCTCGTCGTTCATCGCCATGCGGAAGAAGGTCTCGCGGATGTCCTTGGCCGCGGCGATCGGATCCGGCTTGCCGTTCGGGCCTTCCGGATTGACGTAGATGAGGCCCATCTGCACCGCGCCGAGCGGCTCGGCGAGCTGGCGTTCGCCGCTGTAGCGCTCATCGCCCAGCCAGGTGCCTTCCGGACCCCAATAGAGCTCTTCCGGCTCCCAGACGTCGGCGCGACCGCCGGCGAAGCCGAAGGTCTTGAAGCCCATCGACTCCAGCGCGACGTTGCCGGCGAGCACCATCAAATCGGCCCAGGAGATCTTGCGGCCGTATTTCTGCTTGATCGGCCAGAGCAGCCGGCGTGCCTTGTCGAGATTGGCGTTGTCAGGCCAGCTGTTGAGCGGCGCGAAGCGCTGCTGACCGGCCCCGGCGCCACCGCGCCCGTCGGAGATGCGGTAGGTGCCCGCGCTGTGCCAGGCCATGCGGATCATCAGGCCGCCATAATGACCGAAGTCGGCGGGCCACCACTCCTGCGAGTCCGTCATCAAGGCGGTCAGGTCCTTGACGACCGCGTTCAGGTCGAGCGTCTTGAATTCCTTGGCGTAGTCGAATTCCTTGCCCATCGGGTCGGACAGGCCGGAATTCTTGTGCAGCATCTCGATGCTGAGCTGGGTCGGCCACCAGTCGCGGTTTGCCGGCGCGCGTTTTCCACCCGAAAACGGGCACTTCGAAGTGTCGTCCATGAATACCTCCTCTGGTGGCGTCGAACTCGCGCCTTTGACCAGGTAGAACCACTCTAAGCCCCGCATTCCATCAGGGGAAGTTGACTTTAGTGATCGCTGCGATAGGATTTTCTGATGGTCAACGTGACGATGCGCCAGCTCCGGTATTTCGACGCGCTGGCGCGTCACGGGCATTTCGGGCGCGCGGCGGAGGCGAGCTCGATCTCGCAGCCGGCCCTGTCGATGCAGATCAAGGAACTGGAGGAGGCGCTCGGCGGCCTGCTGCTGGAGCGTACCGCCCGGCAGGTCGCGCTGACGCGGTTCGGCGAAGAGCTCGCACCGCGCGTCCGCGACATCCTCCGCTCGGTCGATGAGCTCGGCGATTTCGCGCGGGCGTCGCAGGACCGCTTCGCCGGCCGCCTGCGCATCGGCATGATCCCGACGATCGCGCCCTACCTGCTGCCCAAGATCACCAAGAATCTCACACGGATGCATCCGGAACTCGACATCCGCGTGCGCGAGACGATGACGCCGCGGCTGATCCAGGAACTGGTCGAAGGCCGGCTCGACACCGCCATCGTCGCGCTGCCGGTGTCCGAGTCCTCGCTCACCGAGGTCGCCCTGTTCGAGGAAAAATTCCTGCTGGTGCGGCCGGGCGCGGATGAGGGAACGCCCGCCCCCTCGCGCGAGATGATGCGGGAGATGCGGCTGCTGCTGCTCGAGGAGGGACACTGCTTCCGCGACCAGGCGCTGTCGTTCTGCAACATGCAGTCGGCGCCGCCGCGCGAGATGCTGGATGCGAATTCGCTGTCGACGCTGGTCCAGATGGTCAGCGCCGGCATCGGCGTCACCTTGATCCCGGAGATGGCGGTGCCGGTGGAGACGCGATCGGCCTCGGTCTCGCTGACGCGTTTTCGCGACCCGCAGCCCTCGCGCACCATCGGCATGGTCTGGCGCAAGACCAGCCCGCTGGCACGGCAGCTGCTCCAGATTTCCGAGGTGGTGTGCCTGTCGGCCGGCAAGGTGCGGACACGGCCATCCGTGCGCAATCAGCGGGCCTGAAGCCTCGATGTTGCATCCCGTCATCCGCCCCGCCCGCGCCGACGAATATGACGAGATCGGCCGCGTCTGGATGGAAAGCTGGGTCTCGACCGGCCTCGCCGAGGCGAGTGAATTCCTGCTTGCAAACCTGCGCGCACGCATCAGGCGCGAGATCGAGAACGGCTGGAGCCTGTTCGTCGCCGACGACAACGGCACGATCGCCGCCATGCTGGCGCTGCATCTGCCAAAACGCTATCTCGACATGCTTTTCGTCGGGCCCGCCTACCAGGGCCAATCGCTCGGACGGCAATTGCTCGCCTTCACACGCACGCAAATGCCCGACGAGATGTACCTGCGCTGTGTGCGCGAGAACGAAAAGGCCTGGCGCTGGTACGAGCGCGAGGGTTTTGTGTTCGAGAAGGAAGAGGTTGAACCGTCGAACGGGTTCGTGATGAAGTATTACCGGTGGAAGCGGCAGCAATCTGCCGGATAGGCAGTGACCACCGGCCGCAGCTTGCGGTTGTCACAATCCCGACCTAGTGTGGCGTGTCCGACATTCTCCTGCTGACATTCTCCTGCTTCTGATCTTCTGGAATCCATGGTTCGAATTGCTGTCTCGGTCGTCGCCCTGCTGACCTTGCTCGCTCCGGCAGCTGCGCAAACCCCTCCCGCAACCACCGCACTTCCCGCTCAAACTGCGACACCGGCAAAGCCGGCGGCCAAGAAGGCCGCGAAGCCGAAAGCAGCGCCGGCCAAACCCGCGGAACAGACGACTGCCGGTCCTTGCGGCATCGGTGTGATCGCGGCGACGCAGGACCCGTTCGTCGTCGAGAAGATCGGCCTAACGGTGTTCGGCAACGAATATGCGGAAGTGCCGGTTTCCTGGGGCCTTGACGATCTTGTTTTCGCACGTGTGCGTGCGGCGGCGGGCGCCACGCCGCTCCGGCGAATCGCCTACGCCAAAGGCGCGTTCGACACCTATTATCACCCGAAGCCCAGCCTGTTTCGCAATGACCGCGAAGAGCTGTCGAACCTGGTCCGTCAGATCGCGGGCAATGCTGGCTGCGAACGATATGTCGTCGTCACGCGCGGCGAGGGGATGCTGCCGGGGACCAATCAGCCGCTCCGGGGACTGGGCATTCTCAATCGTGGTGTAGGTATCATCAGCTATTCGTATCTTTACGTCTATGTCGGCGTGACCGTGCTCGACGGCCAGACCTTTGAAATCAAGAAGGGGCCTGGCGTGACGTTGGAAGGCGTCATGAAGCATATGGCTGACAACTTGGTGCAAGACGAACATCTGCGCAAAGTAGACAACTCCCTGTTTCCGGCCACGGCGGTCGACTCCGCCAGCAACACGACCCTGCGCGACAGCATTCGCGATTTCCTGACGGAGCGGCTGGACAAGACCTTGCCGCCCTATTTCGCGCAGTGAGGCGCGGTGACGTGTGACGATGAACCTGCTTGCCGCCGCATTGGTCTCATATGCGCTGTTGTCGCCGACAGGTGGGCAAGTGCAGCCTGCGCCAAATCCGGAGGTGGCCAAGCCTGCCGCCAGGAAACCCGCAACTGTTGCACCGGCCAAACCCGTAGAAAGCGGCCCGTGCCAGATCGGCGTGATCTCATTTGCCGGCGATCTTTTCTGGGTCGAAAAATACGGGGCACTCAAGTTTCTCAATACGTATGCGCAAACATCCGTCGCCGCTTGGGGACTCGATGAACTTGTCGTCTCGCGGGTCCGCGCTGCCGCCCCGGGCAGCTCTGTCAGGGGAATTCCGTACACGCGGCAGGAACTCGACGAAGGTCGTCGGCAGCGATCGGTCTTTCGCGATTCCGACGGGAACGTCCTACGATTTGTTCAATACCTCGCCGGCCGCACCCGCTGCGAGCGCTATGTTACTGTGCTCAGGCATGGTGGCACTCAGCGGGAATTTGGCATCGGCATCTCGCACCATCTCGATGCGCGCGTGTTTCTCTTCGCGATGATGTTCGTTCGCGTCTACGACGGCCGAACGTTCGAAATCATCAGTGAAGCGCCAGCGCGCGAAGACGACTACTCTGCGCTGCAGCGTGCTCTCCATGACGAACTTGGTGGCCCCTATCGCAAACTGGATGCTGCGATGTTTCCGGCGAAGCCGGCGGACGCGGCCAAAAATCCGGTCCTGCGCGACGGCGTGCGGGATATGCTAACGAAGAGCTTGGACAAAACCCTGCCGGCTCTGCTTCGACGACAGGTTCGGTCTCCCGAGCGCTGACAGATCGCACCCTCACGTCGAAGATCGTCGATAGGTCCGTGATCAGGATTAACGTTGACCAACATGTCGTTCTCGCAGCAGGTCTCTTGCCCAGGCGTAGTACGTTGCGAATGCACGGCAAACGCGCCATGAATTGCGCGCTGTTCGCCTCCTGCCGATGGAAGGTTTCCCCCCATGATCAAGCTCTATTGGTCGCCCCGCTCGCGCTCGTTCACGACGCTCTGGCTGATGGAAGAGAGCGGCCTGCCCTATGAGCGCGTGCTGACCGACATTTCGACCGGTGCGCAGAAGGCGCCGGACTATTTGAAGGTCAATCCGATGGGCAAGGTGCCGGCGCTCAGCGACGGAGACGCTTCGCTCGGCGAGGCCGCGGCGATCTGCGCCTACATCGCCGACCGCTATCCCGAGACGAAGCTTGCGCCCGCCGTGACCGATCCGCGCCGCGCGCGCTATCTGCAATGGCTGTTCTTCTCGCCGGGCTGCATTGAGCCCGCCATCATCCAGATCTTCACCAAGCTCGAGATCCCGACCTCGACGGCGGCGTGGGGCAGCGCGACGCAGGTGTTCGACGTGCTGGAAGCTGCGCTCGCCAAGGGGCCGTGGATTCTCGGCGAGGATTTTTCGGCTGCCGACATCACGATCGGCTCTGGCCTGAATTTCGCGGTGCGCCGGTTCAAGATGGTGCCGTCGCGCCCCGCCTTCGATGCCTATCTGGCGCGCTGCATGGCGCGGCCGGCGTTCCAGCGCGCGGAGAAGATCGCGGCCGGGTGAAGCAGCTCGCTTACAGTCTGATCTTGAGAACGGCGAGCCCGGACTGCTGAAGCAATCCGGAGGATGTCGCCGAGAGGCCGTAGCGGAGGCCAAGATCGAAACGACTGTTGTCGGCCGCGACGAGGCCCAGCGCGGTCGAGTAGATCCACGGCGACAGGGCAAGGCCGCTCGTGACGAACGTATCGCCGCCGCCGGCAAACGCTGACTTGATCTGAAGTCCCTGATTCAGCGCGTTGTAGCCGACGCCGACATCGCCGGTAAGATAGACGTGCTGCGCGATCCTGTAGGCACCCTTCAGCCCTGCCGTCAGCGTCAATTCGCGATAGGTTTGCGAATCCACGTTGAGGCTGAAGCCGCCTGCGCCACCTTCCTGATAGGCGGGCGAACGGACCTGTCCATAGTCCAACCGCAGTGACGGGGCGATCGCAAATCCAGGCTCGATCGGGATCAGCTTGCGAACACCCGCACCAGCGTGCCCGCTATAGGACCGATAGCCGGCCGCAGCCGTACTGTTGATGAACGTGAGCGAGCGGCTTTCGCCATTGTCGTTCAGTGCGCCGTCAAGCCGGCCATCGACCTGAACGCCATGGCCGAGCGCATAGGCGCCGTAGAGTCCGGCCTGATAGGAATCGATGGCGAGCCGGTTCGGGACGGGATCCTCGCTGCCGGTGATCGTCTGATGCGAATAGGCGAACACACCGCCAAGCATTGCGCGTGGCGAGACCGTCGTGTCCGCACCGACGGCAATGCCGCCGCCGGACGCGTTATAGCCGGGGACGCCATCCAGGCTGCTCTGCCGGACAACGCCGCCGAGCGGCTTCATCCAAAAATTCCGCTCAGGCGTTGCACCCGCGTTCAACCCGAGCAAATCGTCCAGCCGCCCCGTCATCGCCTGATGGAACATGCGCTGGGTGGAATAGGTCGCCTGCGATGCCGCGCCGGTGAGTACAGGCAATGTCTGGTTGACGGCGTTGACGAGACCGGAGCCGCCGAGATTGTCGAGCGCGGTGAACCCGGTCGCCATGCTGCCGGTCCAGCCGAGTGACGTCGCGGACAGGCGATAGAGCATGTCGGCCGCACCTAATCCCGCACGGCTGTTCTGCGCCTGAAGCGTCTCGGCGTAGGGGCGCACCAAGGAGAGATAGGCGACGCCGCCGGTCGGATTGCCCGAGAGATCGTAGCTGCTGACGAGCATCCGTGCACCCGAAGCGTCGCCGCTGGCTGCGCCATAGAGACTGGCGAGCGTGCCGCGCGAAAGCGTGTTGAAGAGCACGTTGCCCTCCGGCGTCACCGACCCCAGCAGTGTGAAGTTCGCGGCACTGCTTCCCGCGGGCGCGACGCCGGCGCCCCAGAAATATCCGTTCTGGTAATTCGTGATAACGAAGCGGCCGGGCGCGGACGTGCCGAACAGCGTGGAGCTGACGATCCGCCACGGCGTACCCGATGTCCAGGCCCACTGCGGGACGGAGTTCGCGGGAACTGCCTGCGAGGCCGGCGGCGTGAAGGTCGCGGGATCGTAAGGAAGCATATAGGCCCAATGCGTCACCAGCAGGCTGTCGCCGGTGATCATCTGCATTTCCATCGTGGTCACGCCGTTGATGGTTCGCATATGGCCGAGACCGACGGTCACTGCGCCGCCCGCGGTCGGTGTGAACAGCATCGTGATCTGGCCCGCGGTCGTGACGAACCCCTGGATGGTCGAGGTATCCGTCAGAAGCGCCGGACCAAGCTTGAGTTGCGCCACGCTCGTTCCGGTGAAAGCACCGTTGGTCGCGGCCGCAAGCGACCATAGCGTCTGGTCGCCGATCGGGATTGGATTGGAGAAGCCGGTCTTCGGCGCGGCGTAGGCCAGCAGCTGCGCGGTCGGTACGTACCAGTTCGTGTTGGAGAGCGTCGAATCCCAGATCGCCGACTGCGCCAGGGCACGGGAGTTGCCGCAGACCAACGCGACGCCCATGGCGGCCGCCAGCGCGCCTGCGCGACAGATCGCATGCACTCTCGGCAAGATCGTTCCTCCCGAACCGCGGGACGCGCCATTCGCGCGGCGCCACCGGGCAGAGGAAACACCATCTTATGGGAGAGTCTGCCCCATGATCGTGGGGGATACGAGGAAACGTCGCGGCCTCAAGCGGCCTGCGGACGTTTTATTCCGGCTTCAGATCGTCCGGCCTCGGCATCAAGACGATGTTGTAGCCGGAATCGACGTAATGGATCTCGCCGGTCACGCCGCCGGAGAGATCCGACAGAAGATAGAGCGCCGAGCCGCCGAGCTCGTCGAGCGTGACGCCGCGGCGGAGCGGCGAATGTTTTTGCATGAAGGCAAACATCGCGCGCGCCTCACCGATGCCGGAGCCGGCGAGCGTGCGGATGGGACCGGCGGAGATCGCGTTGACGCGGATGCCGCGCGGTCCGAAATCGGAGGCGAGGTAGCGCACGGAGGCTTCCAGCGCCGCCTTGGCCACGCCCATCACGTTGTAGTTCGGCATCGCGCGCTCCGAGGCGCCGAAGGTCAGCGTGATCATGCTGCCGCCCTCCGTCATCAGCTCGGCGGCGCGTTTTGCGACCTCCGTGAACGAGAAGCAGGAGATCACCATGGTGCGCGAAAAATTCTCGCGGCTGGTGTCGGCGTAGCGGCCCTTCAGCTCGTTCTTGTCGGCGAAGCCGATCGCATGGATCACGAAATCGAGCCGGCCCCACTTTTCGCGGAGCGCGGCGAAGGTGGCATCGACGCTGGCGATGTCCTCGACGTCGCACGGCAGCACCAGATCCACACCAAGCTGCTCCGCCAGCGGCTTGACGCGCTTGCCCAAGGCATCGCCCTGGAAGGTGAAGGCAAGCTCGGCGCCGTGGGCATGCAGCGTCTTCGCCATGCCCCACGCGATCGAATGATCATTGGCGATGCCCATGATCAGACCGCGCTTGCCCTTCATCAAACCTTCCATTGCCCACCATTCTCCGCTCTTCGTCATGCCCGGGCTCGTCCCGGGCATCCACGTTCTTCCGAGCCTCAGGCCAAGACGTGGATGGCCGGGACAAGCCCGGCCATGACGAAACAATCACCAGTCGCCGATAGTAACGTCACACATCCAGCCGGCTGAACACCAGCGTGGCGTTGGTGCCGCCGAAGCCGAAGGAGTTCGACAGCACGGTGCCGATCTTGACGTTGTCGATGCGCTTGCGCACGATCGGCATGTCGGCAAACACGGGATCGAGCTCCTGGATGTGCGCGCTCTCGCAGATGAAGCCGTTGTTCATCATCAGTAGCGAGTAGATCGCCTCCTGCACGCCGGTGGCGCCCAGCGAATGGCCGGTCAGCGCCTTGGTCGCCGAGATCGGCGGGCACTTCTCGCCACTTCCGAACACCCGACGGAGCGCGTCAATCTCCGGCGGATCGCCGGCCGGCGTCGAGGTCGCATGCGGATTGATGTAGTCGACCTTGGTCTTCACCGTCGACATCGCCATGCGCATGCAGCGCTCGGCACCCTCGCCGGAAGGCGCGACCATGTCGTAGCCATCGGACGTCGCGCCATAACCGACGATCTCGCCATAGATGCGCGCGCCGCGCGCCTTGGCATGCTCGAGCTCTTCCAGCACCAGCACGCCGGCGCCGCCGGCGATGACGAAGCCGTCGCGGTTGACGTCGTAGGGACGCGACGCCGTGGCGGGCGTGTCGTTGTACTTCGAGGACATCGCGCCCATGGCGTCGAACAGCACCGACAGCGACCAGTCGAGCTCCTCGCAGCCGCCGGCGAAGATGACGTCCTGCTTGCCGATCTGGATCGTCTCATAGGCATTGCCGACGCAGTGGTTCGACGTCGCGCAGGCCGAGGAGATCGAATAGTTGACGCCCTTGATCTTGAACCAGGTCGCGAGCGTCGCCGAGGCCGTGGAGGACATCGCCTTCGGCACGGCAAACGGTCCGACGCGCTTCGGCCCCTTGGTGCGGGTGATGTCGGCGGATTCGACGATGGTCCGGGCGGACGGGCCGCCGGAGCCCATGATGATGCCGGTGCGGATGTTGGAGACTTCGTCAGGCCCCAGACCAGAATCCTGGATCGCCTGCTCCATCGCGACGTGATTCCACGCTGCGCCCTGGCCGAGGAAACGCATGGCGCGGCGATCGACCACTGTCGAAGGATCGAGCGTAGGCTCACCTTGCACCTGCGAACGGAAGCCGAGCTCGGCATATTTCTCAGCCCGCGAAATGCCCGACTTCGCCTCGTGAAGGCTCGCAAGCACTTCCTGGGTGTTGTTTCCGATGGACGAGACGATGCCCATCCCGGTGACCACAACCCGCCTCATGACAGCCTCGCCTAAATCGTTGTCTTTCTTTGTGATGCGTTCAGCCCAGGCTCGTGCCCTGCTTGAACAGGCCGACCTTCAGGTCCTTCGCGCGATAGATAATCTGGTCGTCGACCGAAAGCCACCCGTCGGCAATACCGAGCACGAGCTTTGCCCGCATCACGCGCTTGATATCGACGTTGTACACAACCTTGCGGGCCTCGGGCAGCACCTGGCCGCTGAACTTCAGCTCGTTCAGGCCAAGCGCGCGACCGCGACCTTCGCCGCCGCTCCAGCCCAGATAGAAGCCGACCATTTGCCACAGCGCATCGAGGCCGAGGCAGCCGGGCATCACCGGATCGTTCTTGAAATGGCAGCCGAAGAACCAGAGGTCGGGCTTCACGTCGAGCTCGGCACGCACCAGCCCCTTGCCGAACTCGCCGCCATTGTCGTTGATTTCCGTGATGCGGTCGAACATGAGCATCGGCGGCAGCGGCAGCTGGGCATTGCCCGGGCCGAACATCTCGCCGCGGGCACACGCCAGCAGATCTTCGTATTCGTAACCGTTGCGCCTGTTCAGCATGCATGAGCCTCTGTTCAAAGTCCGATTGAGCGACGTTTTTTGGCGAAAATGGGCCCCGTCCCGGTCGGAGAGCAACGCCAATTGCCATCGTCAGGCGCAACTCCCACAAGCCGCGGATGGACTGCGGACCGGGCCTCGATGCCCGGATGCACCAAAATCGGCTAAGCGGAACCGCGCGCTCTCTAACACAGGCCATTTCGGTGGCAAAGCGCTGTCATGAAGGTAAAATAACGGGCTGCTCGCTCGGTTCCAGTCCGATTAGAACCTCTCTAGTTGCGAGAAACTTGCATCTGCATCTATCTGTTCTTATATTGCAGGTACATACTGTTCACGCGTGCCCGAAATCTGGAAATGAGCGAGAATACCGCGCCCCATCACGACGATGACGTCCATGCCGCAGCCCTCCTGTCCGGCCGCCAGCCGGCTTTGACCGGCTGCCCGTGGCACGACGTTAACGAAATGCTCCAGTCCGCCGGGCTCCGTCCGACGCGCCAGCGCATGGCGCTGGGCTGGCTCCTGTTCGGCAAGGGTGCGCGCCACCTTACGGCGGAAATGCTGTACGAGGAAGCCACGCTGGCCAAGGTTCCGGTGTCGCTGGCGACCGTCTACAACACGCTGAATCAGCTCACCGACGCCGGCCTGCTCCGCCAGGTCAGTGTCGACGGCACCAAGACCTATTTCGACACCAACGTCACCACCCACCACCACTATTACCTCGAGAACAGCCATGAGCTGGTCGACATCGAGGATCCGCATCTGGCCCTGTCCAAGATGCCGGAGGTGCCCGAGGGTTACGAGATCTCGCGCATCGACATGGTCGTGCGCCTGCGCAAGAAGCGCTGAGGTATTTCTCCCGCGTCGTCCCGGCGTAGGCCGGGACCCATACCGCGCGATCCCTCAATGAGGCACGCTGGTTGACGCCTTCAAAAACGGCCCAGGCCCGTGGTTATGGGTCCCGGCCTTCGCCGGGACGACACCAACGTCAGTTCACCTGCTCGTCCGAGTACACGCCCCAGAGGCGTTCCTGCTGGATCCAGCCGTCAAAGCCGTTACCGGTGACGCGGCACCAGTTTGCGCTGCACTTCTTCACCTGGGTGACCACACCGGCCTGGAGTTTGGCCGCAACCGCGCTGTCGGGATCGGCGCGGTCGTAGATCGGCGCGAGCTCGTCCTTGTGCTTCATGGTGACGACCGCGGTGCGGCGGCCCGACAGCAGGGAATGATAGACCCAGCCCTCGGCGCCTTCGGAATCGCGCACCCGGCGCCAGTTCTCGAACTCGGCGGTGATTTCGACCGGCAGGCCGGCACGGGTATAGACCCAGGCCACGTCATTGTCCTTGGTCGGACCGGCACGGACGTTCACGTGATCCGACTTGAGGCTGACATAGCGCGGCACCGGGAGGCCGCTGGCGCTCTGGGGGGTATTGTCCTTCGCCGAATGCGAGGGGCCGACCGAGGCGCTCAACCAGGTGCAAACGAGCGCCATCACCGAACAAAAACGCCCCAACGCCATCAACCCGTCTCCTGTCGAGGAGCCGGCCGAGCCGGACCCTCACCCCAAAATTCAAAAAAACCCTGCCGCGGTCGTCCCTGACCCGCCCCACGCGGGTGTTCCCCAAGCCTGGCCCGTGGTTCTTGTCTTGGCCCGGCCTTCTGCTAGAGAGGACGGACGCTTGAACAACCAGTTTGGCCCGATTTTCCGGGTGGAAATATCGGGAGAGCTTGAAGGAAACGCCGGGGACGACACGGCAAGGGCAGTGTCGAACAACCGGGTTAATGAGGCCTGAACGGCCAGCCTTTGGCGACAGAGGCGGGCTTGCGACGCTTCATGAGAGCAGGACATGTCGGTGAAGAAAAAGCCCCTCGTCGTGGTGACGCGCAAGCTGCCGGATTCGATCGAGACGCGGATGCGCGAGCTGTTCGACGCGCGGATCAATCTCGACGACACGCCGATGTCGCCCGAGCAGATCGCGGAAGCCGCGCGCACCGCCGACGTGCTGGTTCCGACCGTCACCGACCACATCACCGCCGACATCGTCAACCAGCCCGACTGCAAGCTGCGCCTGATCGCCAATTTCGGCAACGGCGTCGACAATATCGATGTCGAGGCCGCGCATGCCCGCGGCATCACCGTCACCAACACGCCGAAGGTTTTGACCGAAGACACCGCCGACATGACCATGGCGCTGATCCTGGCCGTGCCGCGCCGGCTGATCGAAGGCGCATCGATCATGACGGAAGGAAAACCCTGGGCCGGCTGGTCGCCGACCTGGATGCTCGGCCACCGCATCGGCGGCAAGCGTCTCGGCATCATCGGCATGGGCCGCATCGGCCAAGCGGTGGCGCGCCGCGCCCGCGCCTTCGGCCTGCAGATCCACTACCACAACCGCCGTCCCGTCGCGCCGAAGATCGCCGAGGAGCTTGGCGCGACCTATTGGGAAAGCCTCGACCAGATGCTGGCGCGGATGGACATCCTCTCGGTGAACTGTCCGCATACGCCGGCGACCTATCACCTGCTCTCCGCGCGGCGGCTGAAGCTGATCCGCAAGGACGCCTACATCGTCAACACCGCGCGCGGCGAGGTCACCGACGAGGACACGCTGATCAAGCTGATCGAAGCCGGCGAGATCGGCGGCGCCGGCCTCGACGTCTACGAGCACGAGCCCGCGGTGAATCCCAAACTGGTGCGGCTTGCCAAGGCCGGCAAGGTGACGCTGCTGCCGCACATGGGCTCGGCCACGATCGAAGGCCGCGTCGAGATGGGCGAGAAGGTGATCATCAACATCCGCACCTTCCTCGACGCGCACAAGCCGCCGGATCGCGTGCTGCCGAGCATGCTCTGAGGCGCTGTGCGCCGGGGCTCGCAGACGCGCGCGACTGTCTCCGCCCGGCAATGTGGGCAGCCGCTCCGTCACGCGCCTACTCGCGATGGATGCTTAGATCCTCGAACACAGGGCCATCGCCGTTGAGCGGATTGGCCGGATCGCGCGCGTAGCGCAGCGTCTCGAAGCGCATCGCGCGCGCATCGATCATCAGCAGGCGGCCGACGAGGCCGTCGCCGAAACCGACGATCTCGCGGATCGCCTCCAGCGCCATCATCGAGCCCAGCACGCCCGCGAGCGCGCCCATGACACCGGCCTCGGCGCAGGCCGGCACCGTGCCGGGCGGCGGCGCTTCCGGAAACAGGCAGCGATAGGTCGGATTGAATTCACCAGCCTCGTTCTTTTCATGCGCACGGATGGTGGTGAGCGAGCCGTCGAAGGTGCCGAGCGCCGCGGTGATCAGCGGCCTCTTGGCGAAGAAGCAGGCATCCGAGACCAGATAGCGCGTCGAGAAATTGTCGGAGCCGTCGAGCACGAGGTCGTAGTCGCCGATCAGGCTGAGCGCGTTGTCGGCGTTGAGCCAGGTGGCGTGACCGACGAAGCGCACATGTGGATTGAGAGCGGAAATGCGCTCGGCCGCGCTCTCGACCTTGTGGCGGCCGATGTCCGGCGTCGTATGGATCACCTGGCGCTGGAGGTTGGACAGCGACACCACGTCGTCATCGACCACGCCGAGCGTACCGATTCCGGCGGCGGCCAGATACATCAAGGCGGGCGCGCCGAGCCCGCCGGCGCCGATCACCAGCACGGAGCCCCGCTTCAGCGCAGCTTGGCCCGGGCCGCCGACGTCGCGCAGCACGATATGGCGGGCATAGCGTTCGAGTTCGTCCGGGCTCAGCATTCTCAGCTCTTCCTAGATTGCTGCCGCTCCCCGTGAGGAGCGCGGAAGTCGCACACACTGTCATTCCGGGGCGATGCGAAGCATCGAACCCGGAATCTCGAGATTCCGGGTTCGATGCTTCGCATCGCCCCGGAATGACTCCGTAACACTCACGTCCTCTCAGATGAGGATCCGGCCTGCCCGCAGGCCTGAACCACCCCGAGATTGTTCGCGACCAACGAGATGTGCTTCAATGGCATTGCGTTCAATGGGCTGGCTGGATTTGTCATGAGATCGATGCTTGCGGCAACACTGATGTTTGCGGCTGCCACAGGCGCGAACGCCCAGATGACGACGCCGCAGATCCCCGGCACCAAGCCGAAGACGGTCCAGACCGTTCCGATCCGCCCGCCCGCACTTCAAACAGCGTCGGAAACCGCAGATGCCATGGCGCAGGCCGAACGCCTGTCGCTCCAGTCCGACCTCGCCTGGGTCGGCCAATATAACGGCGCCATCACCGGCGACGTCAGCGAGCGCATGGTCAATGCCATCAAGGAGTACCAGAAGAACAAGGGCGGCAAGCCGACCGGCGTGCTCAATCCGCAGGAGCGCGCCGCGCTTGCCGAGACTGCGCGGCGGAAACAGGACAGCGTCGGCTGGAAGATCGTGATGGAGCCGACCAGCGGCGCCCGGCTCGGTATTCCCGGCAAACTGGTGCCGCAGCAGGCGACCGACGCCACCGGCTCGAAATGGACCTCGCCGACCGGAACGGTGCAGGTGCTGCTCAGCCGGCGCAAGGAGGCGAACCCCACTACGGCGAAGCTCGCGGACGCCGAGAAGAAGGAGCCGGCCGGCCGCAAGATCGACTACACCGTGGTGAAACCCGACTTCTTCGTGCTGTCCGGTCTCCAGGGCCTGAAGAAATTCTACGTGCGCGGCACCTTCAAGGGCGACGAGGTCCGCATCATGACGATCCTCTACGACCAGGCGACCGAGAACACGGTCGAGCCGGTCGTGATCGCGATGTCGAGCGCGTTCAATGCGTTTCCGTCGGGACCGCAAGCCGGACCGGCACCGCGCAAGACCGTCGAATACGGCACCGGCATCGTCGTCAGCGACGACGGCGCGATCCTCACCGACCGCCTCGTCACCGACAGCTGTCTTGCGATCACCATCGCCGGCTACGGCAGCGCCGATCGTCTTGCCGAGGACAAGGAGCACGATCTCGCGCTCTTGCACATCTACGGCGCCCGCGGCCTGAAGCCGCTCAGCCTCGCTGGCGGCGGAGCGAAGACGAATGTCGACGTCATCGGCATCGCCGATCCGCAAAGCCAGGGCGGCGCGGCCGGGGTCTCGAGCGTCAAGGGCGCGCTGGCGCCGGTCACGAGCAGCGATTCCGCACTGTCGCCGCCACCGGCGGTCGGATTTTCCGGCAGCCCCGCGATCGACGCCGACGGCAAATTCGCCGGCATCGCGCTGCTGAAGCCGGCGATGGTGGCGGGACCCGCGACGTCGGTGCCGGCATCGCAGGCCGTGATGGTCTCAGCGGAGACGGTGCGCGATTTCATGAAGGCCAACGACGTCACGGCGAACGGCACGTCAACGGATGCGAAGGCGGCCGTCGTCCGTGTCATCTGCGTGCGGAAGTAGCCGGGCGACCATCACAATCTCTCGTGTCCATCGGCGCACATCGCACGTACGACTACGGGTCCAGTAATGGTACGGATTAGCTGGCATTCCCGATTCCGCCATCATTGTTACCGTTGATTCGGACTTCCGCGATCCCTTTGGATCGGGCCGGCACGTCCTGAGCGAGAAGAGCTCAGCATCCAGAAGCGATGCACGTTCGCGTGGCGTATTCCTGACCCAGGCACTCCAAAGGATTTATCTTCCATGCACACGATCGTACTGGCCACCCAAAAGGGTGGCAGCGGCAAGAGCACGCTTGCCATCGGCCTCGCGCTGGCGGCCAAGCAGGCCGGCTTCACCGTCCGCCTGATCGAGACCGACCCGCAGGGCACCCTGTCCAACTGGCTGCGCCGTCGCACTACCGAGGATCTCGTGGTCGAGCCGATCTATCACGCCGCCGACATCGGGCCTCGCCTGAACATGCTGGCTGACAGCGGCCTGCAGCTTGCGATCGTCGACACCGCGGCCGGACTCAGCGCCGCGACCACCGCTGCGATCCGCCATTCCGACCTCTGCCTGATCCCGGCCCGCCCGAGCGTCGCCGACATCGAGGCGACCGCCTCGACGCTGAGCGTCGCGCGCGCCTGGAAGCGGCCCTACAGCTTCGTGCTGAACCAGACGCCGATCCGCGGCCAGCGCATCGACAATGCCGCCAACACGCTCGCTGAGGAAGCTGCGCTCGATCTCACCGAGGTGCTCGCGCGTCCGCTGATCGCGATGCGCAACGACCACCAGGATTCACTCGCCAGCGGCCACGCCGTCAGCGAATTCGCGCCGAACGGCAAGTCGGCGGATGAGATCCGCGGCCTCTGGCAGTGGATCGAGACCCGGCTCGAGCTCAGCGCCACGACCAATGTCCTGATCGACCAGGTCATCTCGGCCACGGACGGCATGCTGCATGCCGCCACCGAGCTTGCGGCGGACGAGACCACGATACTGGCGTCCTGAGCGGGGCGATCGCTCAGGCAGCCGGCCCTTCACCATCCGGAAGGCTCCAGCGGCGAAACAATCCGGCCACCAGCCCGGCCGGATTGCTTCGCTTCGCGTTTTTGGGAGACCCCATCCACCCGTCATTGCGAGCGCAGCGAAGCAATCCAGAGTCTTTCCGCGGAGGGATTCTGGATTGCTTCGCTGCGCTCGCAATGACGGCTCCTTCCATCCGGGCTACGGTGCTGCGTCACTTCTGACATTTCCGACACCAGAAGGTCGAACGGCCGTTCTGGTTGAAGCGCTTGATCGTGCCGCCGCAAGCAGGCGTCTTGCAGGTCTCGCCTTCGCGGTCATAGACCTTGAACGAATGCTGGAAGTAGCCGAGCTCGCCTGTGGTCTGGCGATGGTCGCGCAGTGACGAGCCGCCGGCCTTGATGGCGTCGTTCAGCACGGTGTGGATCGCACCGACCAATCTCTTCGCATGGTCTGTCGGCTCGCCCTTCCTGGTCGACAGCGTCGCGGCGATCCGGCGCGGCGACAGATGCGAGCGATGCAAGGCCTCGCAGACATAGATGTTGCCGAGCCCGGCCACCACGCGCTGGTCGAGCAGCGCGGCCTTCAGGCTCGTGGTCTTGCCTTCGCAGGATCGCGCCAGCATCGCGGCATCGAATTCGTTGCCGAGCGGCTCGGGGCCGAGGCCGCGCAACAGCGGCTCATCTTCGAGCGCGTTGCGCGCGATCACTTTCATGTAACCGAAGCGGCGCGGATCGTTGAAGACGATGTCGGCGCCCGAGGACATCCGAAACAGCACGTGGTCATGGGTGGTGTCTTTGCCACGCGGATAGTGAAACTCGCCAGGTGCGGCCTCATTGTCCGGTTTGATGACGCGAAACGAGCCCGACATGCCCAGATGCATCAGGAGCACGTCGCCGGAGGCCAGATCGGCCATGAGATATTTTGCGCGGCGGCCAAGGCCGGTGACGACCTGCCCCTGGAGCCGGGCCACGAAATCCGGCTGGAACGGAAAGCGCAAGTCCGGCCGGCGGGCCTCCGCGACGACGATTTTCGCACCCTCCATGACGGGCTGAAGGCCGCGGCGGACGGTCTCGACTTCGGGCAATTCAGGCATGGTTCAGGCATTCACCTTATGAGGGCGGTGTGATAGCGCCATTGCGGCGGGCACGCTATGGTCCGCCTCGTGGAGTAGAGTAATGGATCGGCCGGGCGAAACCACGCATTTTGGCTTCAGGGACGTTCCCCTGGGGGACAAGCAGACGCTGGTGAACGATGTGTTTCACAGCGTTGCGTCGCGCTATGACCTGATGAACGACCTGATGTCCGGTGGCCTGCACCGGGTCTGGAAGGACATCATGATCAACGCGCTGGATCCGCCGAGGGGCGACCGGCCGTTCGCGTTGCTCGACGTCGCCGGCGGCACCGGTGACATTTCGTTCCGCGCCGCCAAGGCGGGCGGCCCCGGCTTTCACGCCACGGTCTGCGACATCAATTCCGACATGCTTGCCGTGGGCCGCGAGCGCGCCGCCAAGCGCCATCTCGAGACCCAGGTCGATTTCGTCGAAGGCAATGCCGAAGCGCTCGCTTTTGCCGACCGCAGCTTCGACGCATATACGATCGCTTTCGGCATTCGAAACGTGCCGCAGATCGACCTGGCGCTGCGCGAGGCCTATCGCGTGCTGAGGCCCGGCAGCCGCTTCCTGTGCCTGGAGTTCTCGACCGTCGAGATGCCTGGCCTCGACAAGCTCTATGACCTGTTCTCGTTCAAGGTGATCCCGCCGCTCGGCCGCATGATCACGGGCGATGCCGAATCCTACCAATATCTCGTCGAATCGATCCGCAAGTTTCCCAAGCCCCACGCCTTCGCCGACATGATCCGCGACGCCGGCTTCGCCCGCGTGAACTGGCAGATATTGTCCGGCGGCATCGTCGCACTGCATTCGGGCTGGCGTTTGTGATTTCTGCCATCACCCACACTGCGCGCCTGATGCGCGCTGCGTTCGTGTTCGCGCGCGAGGGCGTGTTCGGCTCCGTCGATCCGAGCCTGGTGCCGCCGCCCGGGCAGCTCGCGCTGAAGCTTGCGCGCATCATCGAACGGCGCGGTCCAAAGCACGGACCGCGACTATCGCGCGCGCTGACCCGGATGGGCCCGGCCTATCTCAAGCTCGGGCAGTTTCTGGCCACGCGCCCCGACGTCGTCGGCTTCATCATGGCGCGCGATCTGGAAAGTCTCCAGGATCGCCTGCCGCCGTTTTCGCAGGAAGAAGCGGAAGCAGCGATCGCGACCTCGCTGGAGCGCCCGCTGAAAGATGTGTTCACGAGCTTCGGCCCGGCGGTCGCCGCCGCTTCGATCGCACAGGTGCATCGCGGGGAAGTCCTGCGCGACGGCATTTCCAAGTCGGTCGCGGTCAAGGTGCTGCGGCCCAACGTCGCCTCGCGCTTCCGCCGCGATCTCTCCGATTTCTTCTTCGTCGCGTACAAGGCCGAGGCCTATTCGTCCGAGGCGCGGCGCCTGCGCCTCATCGAGGTCATCAACACCATGTCGCGCTCGGTCGCGATGGAGATGGATCTGCGGCTGGAAGCCGCGGCGCTGTCGGAGATGGCGGAGAACACCCGCGACGATCCTGATTTCCGCGTGCCGACCGTCGATTGGGACCGCACCACGCATAACGTGCTGACGATGGAGTGGATCGACGGCATCGCGCTGAACGATCACAAGCGCCTGAAAGAAGCCCAGGTCGATCTGCCCGATCTCGGCCGCAAGGTGATCCAGAGTTTTCTGCGCCACGCGCTGCGCGACGGCTTCTTCCATGCCGACATGCATCCCGGCAATTTGTTCCTGGACGATACCGGCCGCCTCGTCGCGGTCGATTTCGGCATCATGGGCCGGCTCGGGATGAAGGAGCGGCGCTTCCTCGCCGAAATCCTGCTCGGCTTCATCACGCGCGATTATCGCCGCGTCGCCGAGGTGCATTTCGAAGCGGGCTACGTGCCTGCGCACCACTCGGTCGAGAATTTCGCGCAAGCGATCCGCGCCATCGGCGAGCCGATCCACAACCGCACCGCCGAGGAGATCTCGATGGCGCGGCTGCTGACGCTGCTGCTCGAGGTCACCGGCCTGTTCGACATGACGACACGGCCCGAGCTGATCCTGCTGCAGAAGACCATGGTGGTGGTCGAAGGCGTCGCGCGCGTCTTCGACCCCAGGCTCGACATCTGGAAGGTCGCCGACCCCGTGGTGCGGGAATGGATCGAGCGCAATCTCGGACCGATCGGCCGGGTGCAGGGCGCGATTTCCGGCGGCGGCGATCTCGCCCGCGTGCTGATGCGCCTGCCCGACATCGCGCAGCGCTCGGTCGCCGTGCTCGAGCAGCTCGAGACCATGACGCGGGAGGGTATCCGGCTGTCGCCGGAGAGCATCGCGGCGATGGGCCGCAGCGAGGGCCGCAAGAACCGCTGGCGCACCGTGGCGCTCTGGATCATCGCCGCGACCTTCATCGGGATCCTGATCGCCGTCCGGAATCTATGATTGCACTGCAATCATGTGAATGATAGCATCGCTATCATTCCGTGCTGGAGGGGCGTCATGGCAAGCCTGACCATCCGCAAGCTCGACGAGGGTGTCAAAACCTATCTGCGGCTGCGTTCGGCCAAGAACCACAGGTCCGTCGAGGAAGAGGTCCGGGTCATCCTGCGGGAGCTGATCGAGGGCCGTGAGGAGCCGCTGACGCCGTTTGCGGTGCCGCCGGCGGCATCCACCGCTCCGGTGCCTCAGCGCACCGGTGCCCTTCCCGAAGCCAGCGTCACCCTGATCATCGGCGGCGGGATCGCGGCCTTTAAATCGCTCGACCTGATCCGGAGGCTGAAGGAGCGGCGCATCGAGGTCCGCTGCGTGCTGACCAAGGCCGCGCAGCAATTCGTCACGCCGCTCTCGGTCAGCGCCCTCTCGCATGAGCGCGTCTATACCGACCTGTTCGATCCCCAGAGCGAGTTCGACGCCGGCCATATCCGCCTGGCGCGTGACTGCGATTTGATCGTGGTCGCCCCCGCCACCGCCGACCTGATGGCCAAGATGGCGAACGGCCATGCCGACGACCTCGCCAGCGCCATCCTGCTCGCGACCAACCGCAAGGTGCTGCTGGCGCCGGCGATGAATCCGCTGATGTGGAACAACGCGGCGACGCGTCGCAACGTTGGCTTGCTCCAGCGCGACGGCGTGGTGCTGATCGGGCCGAATTCCGGCGAGATGGCCGAAGCTGGCGAAGCCGGCATCGGCCGCATGTCCGAGGCAATCGAGATCGCCGCCGCCACCGAGCGCCTGCTGCGGCCGCCGGTGCCGCGTCCGCTTGCGGGCAAGCGCGTGCTGATCACTGCGGGCCCTACCCACGAGCCGATCGATCCGGTGCGCTACATCGCCAACCGCTCCTCCGGCAAGCAGGGCTTTGCCATCGCCGCTGCCGCACAGGCCGCCGGCGCCGAGGTGATCCTGGTGAGCGGCCCGGTCGATCTTGGGGACCCCCAGGGCGTGACGGTGAAGCATGTGGAATCGGCGCGGCAGATGCTGGAGCAGGTGCAGGCGGCCCTTCCCGCCGACATCGCGATCTTCGCCGCCGCGGTCGCCGACTGGCGTGTCGCCAATGAAGGCGAGCAGAAGCTGAAGAAGACCTCGGCCGGCATGCCGCCGCTTCAGCTGGTCGAGAACCCCGACATCCTCGCCACGATCTCGAAGCTGACCGACAAGCGCCCGCCGCTTGTGATCGGCTTCGCCGCCGAGACCGAGCACCTCATCGACAACGCCAAATCCAAGCTTGCCCGCAAGGGCTGCGACTGGATCGTCGCCAACGACGTCTCACCGGCGACCGGCGTGATGGGCGGCGACCGCAACACCGTGCATTTGATTAGTCGCAGGGATGGAGAGATTGCAGTTGATTCCTGGCCGGCGATGACCAAGGAACAGGTCGCCATCGAACTGGTCGCGCATGTCGCAAGGAGCGTGACCGACAAATCCCTGGAGTCCGCATCTTGAGCACCAAGGTCACCGTCGAACTGCAGCAGCTCGCCCACGCCGACGGCCTGCCGCTGCCGGCCTATCAGACGGCGGAGGCCGCCGGTCTCGATCTGATGGCCGCGGTTCCGGACAGCGAGCCGCTGACGCTTGCATCCGGCCAATATGCGCTGGTGCCGACGGGACTTGCGATCGCGTTGCCGCCCGGGCACGAGGCGCAGGTGCGGCCGCGCTCGGGGCTTGCCGCCAAGCACGGCGTCACGGTGCTGAATTCGCCCGGAACCGTCGACGCGGACTACCGCGGCGAGATCAAGGTGATCCTGATCAACCACGGCGCGGCCCCCTTCGTGATCAAGCGCGGCGAGCGCATCGCGCAGATGGTGATCGCGCCGGTGGTGCAGGCCGCGCTGGTTCCCGTGGCGACCTTGTCTGCGACCGATCGCGGCGCCGGCGGCTTCGGCTCGACCGGCCGCTAACGCACGGTAACTCCAACCGAATCACCGCAGAATTACGTGAACCGGGAACCGCGCACCCGGCATTTTTGTAAGACCGCCTTTGCGTTCACGATCTGGACTCTTACCGCTGGAGTCGCGGTGAGGGTATTGTCGTTTGATTCGCGCGCGACGGGGGTCGCCGCGCGCAAATTCGTGCGATCTTGGGGCAACTATGTCAGGCGTGATCGTGTCGATGCGTCGGACGCTGCTGTCGTGCACATCGCTCGTGCGCAACGGCCTGATCGGGAGCGCTCTCGCGGCGCTGCTGCCGGCTGCGCCGGCTGAGGCCGCCGACTTTGTCGACACACTCTCGGAATTGCTGGACTTCAACCGGCAGGAACTCGCGGTGCTCGCCACCGCGCTGGCGCTGCTCGGCTTCTCGGTGGTGGCCGCGATCCTGTTGATGCGCACGCGCGTGCGCACGGCGAACAGCGAGGCGCGGCTGCGCGCGCGGATCGGGGAACTGCAACTCCAGGCCGACCGTTTCGGCGCGCTGCTGTTCGCCGAGCCGCAGATCCTGATCTCCTGGCCGGCCGGTGACCATCGCGCGCAGATTTCCGGCGACATCTCGATGGTGCTGCCGCGCGACTCCTCCCCGCAGCGCGTGCTCGCCTTCGGAACCTGGCTGCCGCCGGAACCCGCCCTCCAGATGGACCACGCCGTGGATGCGCTGCGCGACCGCGGCGACGGGTTCCAGCTGACGCTGACCACCGCGCATGGCCATACGTTGGAGGCCATCGGCCGCGCCATCGGCGGCCAGGCCATTGTCAGGATTCGCGAACTCTCGGGCCTCCGCCGCGATCTGGCCGAGACCAATCTGCGTTACAAGGCGCTCTCCGACGAGACCGAGATGCTGCGCGGCTTCGCTGCGGCGGCGCCCTGGCCGATCTGGGCCAAGAGTGAGAACGGCGCGCTCACTTTCGCCAACCCGGCCTATGTCCGTGCGACCGAGGCTGCGAACTTCAGAGACGCCCAGGAGCGCAAGCTCGAGCTGCTCGACAGCGCCGACCGCAGCGCGATGGAACGGGGACTGAAGGACGCGACCAATTTCACCTCCCGGCTGCCGATCGTGATCGGCGGCGAGCGGCGCATCTACGACGTGCGCGGCGTCAATGTCGGCAGCGGCAGCGTCGGCGTCGCGATCGACGCCAGCGAGGCGGATGCGCTGAGCTCGGCGCTGGTGCGGATGGCGGAGGCGCATCGCCGCACGCTCGACCAGCTCTCCTCCGGCGTCGCCGTGTTCGACGGCCAGCGGCGCCTCGCCTTCTACAACGATTCTTACCGCCGGCTGTGGGACCTCGACCGCTCGTTCCTCGACGCCGATCCCGATGATTCCAGCGTGCTGGACCAGCTCCGTGCCGCGCGAAAACTGCCGGAGCAGCCCGACTTCCGCGCCTGGAAGGCCAAGCTGCACGAGGCGTATCGCGCGGTCGAGGCCGCCAAGGACACCTGGTACCTGCCTGATGGCCGCGCCCTCTCCGTCGTCACCACGCCGAACCCGGAAGGCGGCGTCACTTATCTGTTCGACGACGTCACCGAGAGCCTCGAGCTCGCCCGCCGCTTCGACGGCATGATCCGCGTCCAGCGCGAGACGCTGGACAGCCTCGCCGAGGGCGTCGCGGTGTTCGGCAGCAACGGCAAGGCGCAGCTGTTCAACCCGGCCTTCGTCCGGATGTGGAAGCTGTCGAGCGACGCGATGCGCGACGAGCCGCACATCCAGACCGTCGAAGGCTGGTGCCATCAGCTGTTCGACGACCCCGTGGTCTGGCGGCAGATCCGCGAGGCCGTCACCTCGATCGAGAGCCGCGCCGACGTGCCGCTGAAGCTGGAGCGCAAGGACGGCAGCGTGCTCGACGGCATGATCCGGCCGCTGCATGACGGCGCGACCATGCTGACGTTCCAGGACATCACCGACACCGAAAACGTCGAGCGCGCGCTGCGCGAGCGCAACGAGGCGCTGGAGACCGCCGACCAGATGAAGGTGGATTTCGTCCACCACGTCTCCTACGAGCTGCGCTCGCCGCTCACCACCATCATCGGTTTTGCGCATTTCCTCAGCGATCCCTCGACCGGACCGCTGACGCCGAAACAGGCCGAATATCTCGACTACGTCACCAAATCGACCAACGCGCTGCTGGCGCTGACCAACAACATCCTCGATCTCGCCACCATCGACGCCGGTGCGATGAAGCTGGAACTCGGGCCGGTCGACGTCAGCAAGGCCATCGAGCTCGCCGCCGAAGGCATCCAGGACCGGCTCGCCACCGACCGTATCCGCCTGAAGGTCGAGATCGCGCCCGATATCGGCAGCTTCATCGGCGACGAAAAGCGCGTGGTGCAGGTGCTCTATAACCTCCTCGCCAACGCCGTCGGGTTTTCTCCACAGGATTCCACCGTCGGCCTCAGCGCGCGCCGCACCGAGCACAGTGTGGTCTTCACTGTGACAGATTCCGGGCCTGGAATACCTGCCGACATGAAGGACAAGGTGTTCAACTGGTTCGAAAGCCGCTCGCAGGGGTCGCGTCACCGCGGCGCCGGGCTCGGCCTGTCGCTGGTGCGCTCCTTCGTCGAGCTGCATGGCGGCAAGGTGCGGGTGGATTCGATCGTGGGCAGGGGCACGGTCGTGATCTGCGACTTCCCGACCGACCGGGCGGCGCATCGCGACGCCGCCGAATGAGCGCGCCAACCACATTCTCCGTCGCGCTTCACAACGAGACGGCCACCGCGCAACTGATGGCCGATCTCGCGCTGCTGGTCGGCCCGGGCGATGTCATCACGCTCACGGGCGACCTCGGCGCCGGCAAGACCGCGGCCGCGCGCGCCATGATCCGCTACCTCGCCGCTGACGACGCGCTGGAAGTGCCGAGCCCGACCTTCACCCTGGTGCAGGGTTATGAGCTGCCGCCGTTCCCGGTCATGCATGCCGACCTCTACCGGGTCGAGGACGAGAGCGAGCTCGAGGAGATCGGGCTGTCGCCGCTGCCGGACGCCACGCTTGTCCTGATCGAATGGCCGGAGCGTGCGCCGTCGGCGATGCCCGCGGATCGCATCGACATCGCGCTCACGCATCGTCCGGCTCTCGGCTCGAATGCGCGCGCGGCCGACATCACCGGTTACGGCAAGGGCGCAGCCCAGGTCGCGCGTCTGAAGGCGCTGCGCGAATTCCTCGACGCATCCGGCTATCTCGACGCGACGCGGCGGCGCATGAACGGCGACGCCTCGACACGCTCCTACGCGCGGCTGGTGCGCGACGACGAGATCGTCATCCTCATGAACTTTCCGCAGCGCCCCGACGGCGCGGCGCTCTATAACGGAAGATCCTACAGCGCCGCGGTGCATCTCGCCGAGAACGTCAGGCCCTTCGTCGCCATCGACGAAGGCCTGCGCGCACAAGGAATCTCTGCGCCCGCGATCCATCACTGCGATCTCGACCAGGGCTTCCTCATCACCGAGGATTTTGGCAGCGAAGGCGTGATCGAAGGCGACCCGCCGCGCCCGATCGCCGAGCGTTACGAGGCAGCGACCGATGTGCTCGCCGTGCTGCACGGCAAGACGCTGCCGGAGACGCTGCCGCTGGACGGGCAGACCTACGCCATTCCGGTCTTCGACGCCGAGGCGATGCTGATCGAAATCGGATTGATGCCGGAGTGGTATCTGCCCGATCGCAACGCGCCACTGAGCGAGGCGAAGCGCGCGGAATTCCTTGCGATGTGGCGCGAGCTGCTGAAGAAGCCGCTGGCCGCGCCGAAGACGTGGATCATCCGCGACTTTCACTCGCCCAATTTGATCTGGCTCGGGATGCGCACCGGCATCGAACGCGTCGGCGTGATCGATTTCCAGGACACCGTGCTGGGGCCACGATCCTACGACGTGGTGTCGCTGCTCCAGGACGCCCGCATCGACGTGCCCGAGAATCTCGAGCTGACGCTGTTGTCGCGCTACATCAAGGCGCGCCGCGCCGCCGATGCGAGCTTCGATCCGGCCGGTTTCGCCGAGCTCTACGCCATCATGTCGGCGCAGCGGAACACCCGCCTGCTCGGCACCTTCGCCCGGCTCAACCGCCGCGACGGCAAGCCGCATTACCTGCGCCACCAGCCGCGGATCTGGACCTATCTCCAGCGTTCGCTGGCGCATCCCGCGCTCGCCCATTTGCGCGACTGGTATCTTGCCTGCGTCCCGCCGCCCCAAGGGCTGCCTGAAGGCTGATTCGGGCCCGATTTACCGGCTGTTAGCCAAGACGTCGGTATTCTGGCGGCGAGGCAGCCGGATACTTGCCGGGCTGGAGCGGGACAGATGGCGGTAAAGACGGACCAGCGCGGCAACAGCCGGGTTGTTTTCGAACGCGGAATTCCGGCCCAGATGATGGGGATCGACGGCACGTGGCGGCGCGACTGCACCATGGAAGACGTCTCCGAGAGCGGCGCCAAGCTGACCATCGACGGTTCGGTCGAGGGCCTGCATCTGAAGGAATTCTTTCTCCTGCTGTCGTCCACCGGACTCGCGTACCGGCGATGCGAGCTGGCCTGGGTCAATGGCGACCAGATCGGCGTCAATTTCCTCAAGCTCGGCGACAAGAAGAAAAAGGCCCGTTCCGCATCCGTCGGGGCGTAACGGCCACACCCGTCGCACAACCGTCACGGCGGGTGGTTAAGGCGGTTGAGATGCGGTGCGGCTGAATGAGGGCCGTGCTAGGATTGCTGCGAACGCGAATTCCAAGGGCAATTTCGAGCGTAATTCCGAGCGTAATTTCAGGGGTTCTGAGTCCCCGAGGCTGAGAAAGACGAGTCTGAGAAGGCAAACGATGTCCGTCAAACCGACCAAAGCCATGGTGCTCGCCGCAGGGTTCGGCCTGCGCATGCGTCCGTTGACGGACAAGATGCCGAAGCCGATGGTGCCGGTGGCGGGCCAGCCCCTGCTCGACCACGTGCTCGACAAGCTCGGCCAGGCCGGCGTGACCGAGGCGGTGGTCAATGTGCACTACCTGCCGGACCAGATCATCGATCACGTCGCATCGCGCCAGCAACCGCGCGTCACCATTTCGGACGAACGCGATCAGGTGCTCGGCACCGGCGGCGGCGTGGTCAAGGCGCTGCCGCTGCTCGGCAACGCACCGTTCTTCCATGTCAATTCCGACACGCTGTGGATCGACGGCGTGCGCTCCAACCTGACGCGGCTCGCCGAAAACTTCGATCCCGCACGGATGGACATCCTGCTCTTGATGGCGCCGACGGCGACCAGCATCGGCTATAGCGGCCGTGGCGATTACGGCATGCTGCCCGACGGGGCCTTGCGCAAGCGCAAGGAGAAAGAGGTCGTTCCGTTCGTCTATGCCGGCGCGGCGATCCTGTCGCCCTCGATCTTCGCCGATGCGCCGCAGGGCGAGTTCTCGCTGACCAAGATGTTCGACCGCGCCAACGAGCAGGAGCGCCTGTTCGGCCTGCGCCTCGACGGCGTCTGGATGCATGTCGGCACGCCTGACGCGGTACATGCCGCGGAAGAGGCGTTTCTGGAGAGCGTGGCGTAGGGCTTCCCGTCATTCCGGGGCGCGCGTAAGCGCGAACCCGGAATCTCGAGATTCCGGGTTCGATGCTTCGCATCGCCCCGGAATGACAGTGGGAGAGCGGGGACGAATTCACCTCCGCCCATGACCATTTGAGTCCGCCTCCCTATATTGCCTGATCCTTCGAATCAGGCAGCCGATGCGCGTTTTCAGTGTTCCCATCTCAGTTCCGTTCCTGCGCACGGTCGTCACGGCCCTGCTCGACGGCCGGCTGGTCGAGGGATTCGCGGCGCGCAAGGATCCGGCGCGGCTTGCGGACGCAACGCTCTACCTGCCGACCCGGCGCGCCATGCGCGTCGTGCGCGAGATCTTTCTCGACGAGATGAAGGCGGACGCCGTCGTGCTGCCGCGCATCGTCGCGCTCGGCGACATCGACGAGGACGAGCTCGCCTTCGCCGATGAAGGCGAGCAGTTCGCGAGCGCCACGCCGCTCGACATTCCGCCCCGGCTCGGCGAGCTCGAACGGCGGTTGACGCTGGCGCAGCTCGTCGCGGCCTGGGCCAAGGGCCCCGTGCTGTCGCCGCTGGTGGTTGGCGGCCCTGCCTCGACGCTGGCTCTCGCCGGCGACCTCGCGCGCCTGATCGACGACATGGTGACGCGCGGCGTCGCGTGGAGCGCGCTCGATGGCCTGGTACCGGACCAGCTCGATCGCTACTGGCAGCACTCGCTGGAATTCCTGCGCATCGCACGCATCGCCTGGCCCGGCCATCTCGCCGAGATCAACCGGATCGAGCCCGCGGCGCGGCGCGATCTCCTGATCGCGGCGGAAGCGAGGCGCCTGACCGCGCATCCCCATGGACCCGTGATCGCGGCCGGCTCAACCGGCTCGATGCCGGCCACGGCGAAATTCCTGCATGCGGTCGCCTCGCTGCCGCATGGCGCGGTGGTGCTGCCGGGGCTCGACACCGATCTCGACGAGGACGCCTGGCGAACCATCGGCGGCGTCCGCGATGCGCTCGGCAAGTTCGCGGAGCATCCGGCGTCGAACCATCCGCAATATGCCATGCATGCGCTGCTGGAGCGGTTCGGCATCAAGCGTGGCGACGTCGAGCTGCTTCATCCGCCTGCAGAAGGCGGTCGCGATCTGCTCGCGTCGGAATCGATGCGGCCCTCGGCCAAGACGGAAGTTTGGCACGACCGGCTGAAGCAGCCGGATGTCGCGGCAAAGATCGCCGGCGGCATGACGAGGCTCGCGGTCGTCGAAGCCCCCAATCCTGAAATGGAAGCGCTGGCGATTGCGATCGCGATGCGCGAGGCGCGGCACCTCGACAAATCGGCGGCGCTGGTGACGCCGGACCGCGCGCTGGCGCGCCGGGTGATGGCTGCGCTCACCCGATGGGATCTCGCCTTCGACGATTCCGGCGGCGACGTGCTGATGGAAACGTCCGCCGGCGTTTTTGCGCGCCTGGCGGCCGAAGCGGCGACCAAGGGATTGGAGCCGCCGACGCTGCTGGCGATGCTGAAGCATCCGCTGTGCCGGCTCGGCCGGCTGCCTGGCGCATGGAAGGCAGCAATCGAAGGCCTGGAGCTCGCCGTCCTGCGCGGCACGCGCCCGCCTGCGGGCACGGCCGGCCTGTTGCGTGAATTCAACCGCTTTCGCGAGGAACTGGCAAAGTTGTGGCGTAGCGAGGTCTCCGCGCTCCACAAGGCCGAGCCGCGCGCACGTCTCAAGGCGGAGGACCTCGATCGCATCCAGGCCCTGATCGATGTCTTGCGACAAGCCTTGGCGCCGATCGAGAGTCTCGCGTCATCAAAGCCATATGACTTCACCGAGCTCGCGCATCGGCATCGCGAGATCATGATCGAGCTGTCGCGCGACGAGCAGGGCATCCCGCTGGCCTTCGAGGAGCGCGAGGGCCTCGCGCTCGCCAGTGCCTTCGACGATCTCCTGCGCGGCGGAACGACCAGCGGTTTGATGGTTCCGCAGCCAGATTACCCCGACGTCTTCCAGACTGCGTTCGGCGATCGCGCGGTGCGGCGGCGAGATAGACCGGGGGCGCGGCTCCAGATCTACGGCCCACTGGAATCGCGCCTGATGCAGGCCGACCGGATCATCGTCGGCGGCCTGATCGAGGGCGTCTGGCCGCCGGCGCCGCGCATCGATCCCTGGCTGAGCCGGCCGATGCGGCACGAGCTCGGCCTCGATCTGCCGGAGCGACGCATCGGCCTCTCCGCCCACGACTTCGCGCAACTGCTCGGCGGAGATGAGGTGATCCTCACCCATTCCGCCAAGGCCGGCGGCGCGCCGGCAGTGGCTTCGCGCTTCCTGCACCGGCTGGAGGCGGTTGCGGGCGACGATCGCTGGAAGGCGGCCATTCGCGCCGGCGAGAAATACGTGCAGTTCGCCGATGCGTTGGACCAGCCCAACGAGGTCAGGCCGATCAAGCAACCCGAACCACGGCCACCGCGCGCGACACGGCCGCTGAAGATGTCGGTGACCGCGATCGAGGACTGGCTGCGCGATCCCTACACGATCTACGCCAAGCACATTTTGCGGCTCGACGCGCTCGATCCCGTCGACATGCCGCTGTCGGCCGCCGACCGTGGCTCGGCGATCCACGATGCGATCGGCGAATTCACGGAAAGCTATGCCACGCGCCTGCCCGATGATCCCGCCCGCGTGCTGCGCGCGATCGGCGAAAAACACTTCGCGCCGCTGATGGAGCGCCCCGAGGCGCGCGCGCTGTGGTGGCCGCGCTTCCAGCGCATCGCGCGCTGGTTCGGCGAATGGGAGACGGCACGGCGCGACGTGGTCGAGGCGATCACCGCGGAGACTCGCGGCGAGATCTCGATCACGCTCGACAATGAACGCAGCTTCCGCCTCTCCGCCCGCGCCGACCGCATCGAGCGGCGCCAGGGCGGCGGCTACGCCATTCTCGATTACAAGACCGGCCAGCCGCCGACCGGCAAGCAGGTCCGTATGGGCCTGTCGCCGCAGCTCACGCTGGAGGCGGCGATCCTGCGCGAGGGCGGCTTTCCCGCCATCGATGCCGGCTCATCCGTGAGCCAGCTCGTCTATGTCCGCCTCAGCGGCAACAATCCGCCGGGCGAGGAGCGCATCCTCGAGCTCAAGTTCAAGCAAGGCGACGAACCGCAGCCGCCGGATATTGCTGCCGCTGAGGCCCGGGCCAAGCTGGAAGCGCTGATCCGCGCCTTCGAGGACGAGAACCAGGCCTACACCTCGCTGAACCTGCCGATGTGGTCCAACCGCTACGGCACCTATGACGACCTCGCCCGCATCAAGGAGTGGTCGGCGGCCGGCGGATTGGGGATCGAAGAATGGTAAAGGCGCCACGCCCCATCCCCGACGAGGTGCGCGCGCGACAGGCGCGTGCATCCGATCCGACCGCATCGGCCTTCGTGTCGGCCAATGCCGGCTCGGGCAAGACGCACGTGCTGGTGCAGCGCGTGATCCGCCTGCTGCTGTCCGGCGTTCCCCCGGAAAAGATCCTCTGCATCACCTTCACCAAGGCCGCCGCCGCCAACATGGCCGAGCGCGTCTTCACCACGCTCGGCCATTGGGTGACGCTGGACGACACCGCGCTCGATGCGGCGATCCGTGCCGTCGGCATCCCGCATCCCAACGCAAAACTGCGGCGCGAAGCGCGAAAACTGTTCGCCTGCGCGCTGGAGACGCCCGGCGGACTGAAGGTGCAGACCATCCACGCGCTGTGCACCCGCCTGCTCCAGCAGTTTCCGTTCGAGGCCAACGTGCCGGCGCGCTTTTCCGTCATCGACGAGCGCGACCAGACCGACATGATGGAACGCGCCAATCTGAAGGTGCTGCTGGAGGCCGCGCGCGATCCGGAGACGATCACCGGCCGCGCGCTGCTGACCGCGATGGCCAGCGCCGCTGACGTCACCTTCAAGGAGGTCGTGCGCGAGGCCTGTCTGAGCCGTGATCATTTCATGGCCTGGACCGATGAAGCCGGCAACGCGGAAGCGGCTGCCGCGCAGATGGCGGCGGTGCTGGGCGTTGACGCTGGCGATCGCATCGAGGACGTCGAGACGGAGATTCTCGACGGTCCGTTCCTGCCGCGATCGCGCTGGGACGACATCGCTCTCGCGCTTGATGGCGGCAACAAGACCGAGAAGGACCAAGCCGATTGCTTACGTTCGGCAAAGGCGTTCTCGGGCAGCGCGCAAGTTGATGCTTATCTCGGCGTCTTCCTGACCGATGAAAAGAAGCAACCGCGCAAGACGTTGCTAACCAAGCAGTTCTGCAAAGATTATCCGTCCGTCGCTCGCCTGTTCGAAAACGAGGCACAGCGGCTCGACGCGCTTATCGAGAAGCGTCGCGCAGTCACCGTGCGTGACCGCACGGCGGCCCTGCTGCATATCGCGACCGCGGCGGCCGCGAACTACCGGCGCGAGAAGCAGGAGCGCGGGCTGCTCGACTACGACGATTTGATCGACAAGACGCTGGCGATGCTGAACCGCGTCTCCTCGGGCTGGGTGCATTACAAGCTCGACCGTGGCGTCGACCACGTGCTGATCGACGAGGCCCAGGACACCAGCCCGCGGCAATGGGACATCGTCGCGCACATCATTTCCGAGTTCACCGCGGGCGAAGGCGCGCGCGAGGGGCTGAACCGCACCATCTTCGCCGTCGGCGACGAAAAGCAGTCGATCTTCTCCTTTCAGGGTGCCCAGCCCCGAGAATTCGACGCGCGCCGGCGCGAGTTGCACCGCAAGTTCACCGCCGCCGGGCTGAAATTCGATCCGGTCGCCTTCACCTATTCGTTCCGCTCGGGCGCGGCGATCCTGCATTCGGTCGACCACGTCTTCCGCGACCCCGCGATCTACAAGAGCATCCATTCGGTCGAGATCGGCCATCCCCTGCACAATGCGCTTGCCGATGCAGCTCCCAGCGTGATCGAGCTGTGGGACCTGGCTGAAGCCGACGATCGGCAGGACATCGAGGGCTGGCGCGCCCCGTTCGACGGCGTCGCCGTCACCAGCCCCGAGGTCAAGCTCGCCCGCCGCATCCAGGCCGAGATCAAGCGCCTTGTCGAAAGCGGCACGCTGACCGGACATGAAGGCGAACGCCGGCCGCTGCGCTACGGCGACATGCTGATCCTGGTCCGCCGCCGCGGCAACGCGTTCGACGCCGTGATCCAGGCGCTGAAGCACGCCAACGTGCCGGTCGCCGGCGCCGATCGGCTGAAGCTCACCGAGCACATCGGAATCATCGATTTGATGAACCTCGCCGATGCGCTGCTGCTGCCGCAGGACGATCTCGCGCTCGCGGTCGCGCTGAAGAGCCCGCTGTTCGGACTCGATGACGACGATCTGTTTCAGCTTGCCCATGGCCGCAAGGGCTCGCTGCGCCGGGCGCTCGGAGAGCACGCATCGACGAGAGAGACGTTCGCCACGGCACTGCGCCGGCTTGAAGCCTGCGAGATGCGTGCGCGCGAGGAGACGCCGTTCGCCTTCTACGCCTGGCTGCTCGGCGGCGACGGCGGCCGCGCGCGCATCCTGCGCCGGCTTGGCCACGAGGCCAATGACGCGCTCGACGAGTTCCTGGAGCTGGCGCTGAACTACGAGCGCAAGGCGCCGGCCTCGCTGCAAGGCTTCATGGCCTGGCTGCGCTCGGCCGACACCGAAGTGAAGCGCGACATGGAAATCTCCCGCGACGAGGTGCGGGTGATGACCGTGCACGGCGCCAAGGGCCTGGAAGCCTCGGTCGTGTTCATGGTCGATACCACGTCGTCGCCCGCGGACTCGCAGCGAGTGCGGCTGATCAACGTGCCGCGCGGCAATGGCGGCGAGGTGGTGGTGTGGGCCGGCCGCAAGGCGGACGATCCCAAGCCGGTCGTCGAGGCGCGCAAGGCCATGCTCGAGGAGACCGAGGACGAATATCGCCGCCTGCTCTACGTCGCGATGACGCGCGCGGCCGACCGGCTGATCGTCGGCGGCTGCATGCCCGGCAATATGAGGACGGTCCGCAAGCTGAGCTGGTACGATTTGGTCGACACCGGGCTCACCGGCTCGGGCTTGGAGAAACAAACGGTGGAGACGCCGCTCGGCAAGGTGACGCGATTCGCCCGGCTGGAGGACGCCGTTGCCCTCGGCACGCCCGCGACATCCGTAGACCAGACGATCGCGTTGCCGGACTGGCTGCGGACGCCGGCACCGCGCGAGACGCTGGACGACGATGCCGTGCGCCCCTCGGGCCAGTCTGCGGAGGAAGGCCGCGTGGTGCGATCGGGCGAATCGGTGCAGTCGCGCGCGCTCGCGCTGCAACGCGGCACGCTGGTGCATCGGCTGCTCCAGTCGCTGCCAGACATCGGCCCCGAGCGCCGGCGCGAGGCCGCGCTCGGCTTTATGGCGCGCAACGCCTCGGACTGGGCGGAGGCCGACCGCACCGCGCTGGCCGACAAGGTGCTCGCGCTGATCGCCGAGCCGCGCTTTGCCCCGGTCTTTGCCGCCGGCAGCCGGGCCGAGGTCGCCATCGTCGGCCGGCTGGAGCGGCCGGGCCGCGCCCCGGCGCTGGTATCGGGGCAGATCGACCGGCTGGTCGTTCGTCCGGACGAAGTCCTGATCGTCGATTTCAAGACCAACCAGGCGGCGCCCAAGAGCGCGGCCGAGGCGCCCGCGGCCTATGTCCGGCAGCTCGCGCTGTACCGGGCGGTGCTATCGAGGCTTTATCCCCAAAAGCCTGTCAGGGCCGTCCTGCTCTGGACCGAGGCCCTTGAATATATGGAGATTTCAGCCCCCGCGCTGGACGCGGCGCTGGCATCCCTTCATCTCAGTGTGAGCGTCCTTGACCCGGCAAGGGGCCGTTCATAGGTTGACGGCATGATCCCGGGCGCGATTCCCAACCGCGCCGATTCTTTCAACCGAGTGAGGTACTCCAATGGCCGTTAGCAAGGTTTCCGACGCCGATTTCGAAGCCGAAGTGCTCAAGGCGAACGGCCCTGTCGTCGTCGATTTCTGGGCCGAGTGGTGCGGCCCCTGCCGCATGATCGCCCCCGCCCTCGACGAGATCGCCGGCGCGATGGGCGACAAGGTCAAGATCGTGAAGCTCAATGTCGACGAGAGCCCGAAGACCGCGTCGAAGTACGGCGTGATGTCGATCCCGACCCTGATGATCTTCAAGGGCGGCGAGATGGCCTCCCGCCAAGTCGGCGCCGCGCCGAAGGCGAAGCTCCAGCAGTGGATCACGTCGGCGGTTTGATCCGCGGCGCGACCGACTTAGATTTCTGCGGCGGCCGGCAACTTGCCGGCCGTTTTGTTTTGTCCGTAGCCCGGATGGAGCGCAGCGTAATCCGGGGCCGTCATCGCGTGTGGCACGATTCCCGGATTACGCTGCGCTCCATCCGGGCTACTCATCAACTCGCTCGTTGCCTTCAACGAGCGCCTGAAACATCGCAACCAATCGCTTGGTGTCGGACGCCAGCGGCTTAAAGAACGCGGCGTCGGCGTCTTCGACTGCCACGACAGCTTTCCGCGCGAGATCGCGGCCCACCTTGGTGACCGTGATCGCCTTGGCGCGCGGGTCCTGAGGATGATCGATCCGCTCGATCAACCCTGCTGCTTCCAGCGCGCGCAACACCTGGGACGTGGTCATCGGATCGATGCCGCTGAGCTGAGAGAGCCGCGCCTGGGTCAGCGTTTCCTCAGCGCCGAACCAGGTCGCCGTGGCCAGCAACACGAATTGGGAATGGGTGAGCTCGTAAGGCTGAAGCGCCACCCGCAACCGGCGTTGCCAGGCGTTCGAGATCTTCCAGAGCAGGAAGCCCGGGCTTTCGGCGGGTCCGGACAGACGGGTCGGGAGTGGCGGCTTCGTCATCGCGCCCCCTCGGCCAGTTTGGACAGGCTCGCGAGCACCTCGGGAAAATCGGCGGAAACCGCCGGGCCGATCTCGGCGGCCTGCGGGCCGCGGGCATCGACGGCGTAGACAATGCGCGTGCGCGCCGGTCCAAGCGGCTCGATGCGGTGGGCGACAAGGATGACGAGATCGCCCACCCGTGTTTCGTCGACGAAGCAGACGTTCTCGCGAACGTCGACCAGCTGCGAACGCAGCGCCTCCTCGCCGGGCGGCGTCATCGTGAACCAGGTGCCGGTCGCAAACGGTCCGTCGATGTTGATCTGCTCGATGCCCGCGTTCCAGTTTTTCCAGGCGGGGACATCGCGAAAGATGCTCCAGATCGTCTCTGGGGTCGCCGACGTCTCGATGGCGTATTCGCTCCGCCAGGTGTTTTCGTCGCTCATGGCACGCTCCCTCTTTAATATGTGCGCTTATAATAAGCGCACTTATTATAGAGTCAAGCCCGAACCCCGGATTTCGCTGCGCTCCATCCGGGCTACGCGGTGGCGTCTACTTGATCCACCCCGTCGCCAGCGCGTTCGCGAGCTCCGGCTGATTGTTGCGGCGCGCGAGCGTGGCCATCGTCTCATGATCATAGACGACATGGCGGAACGTGACCTGCCAAGCAGCATCGACGAGTTCGAGGATCGCGTAGCGCGCGTGCGGCGTGCCGGCCTCGACGACATGCGGGAACGGATGCTTGTCGCGATAGCCGGGGCTGCCGACGCTACCGGGATTGACGATCAGCCGGCCATCGCGCAAGCGCACCGCGCGGGCGAGATGGGTGTGGGCGCAGAGGATCAGGGACTGCGTAATGCCTTGCGCGAACTGCTCGATGCGATCGAGCGGCGATAGCGCGACCGTGCCGTCGGGATGCACGGTGTCGAGCCAGTAGACTTCGTCGTTGTCGGGCGTTGCGTGGCAGAGGAAAGCCCGGTCGCGGAACACGCGCGTCATCGGCTGCGCCCGCAGCCAGTCGAGTTGCGCGGCACTCAGCTGTGCATGGGCAGGACGATCCCATGAACCCATCTTCTCCGGCGGACGGTCGAGCAGGTAGCGGTCGTGATTGCCGAGCACATGCACGGCCTCGAGCTGCATCAGGATCTCGATGGTCCGCCGCGCGTCGAGCGGGCCGCTCAGCATGTCGCCGAGATTGACGATGTCGGCGATGCCCTGCGCGCGGATGTCGGCGAGCACCGCCTCCAGCGCGAGATGGTTTCCATGGACATCGGCAATCGCGGCAAAGCGCATTGGCATTCCTGTCGTAGCCCGGATGGAGCGAAGCGTAATCCGGGAATCTATCGACCTGGCGAGACGTCCCGGATTGCGCTTCGCTCTATCCGGGCTACACGCAACCGCTATGCAGGAGGCGTGCCGTTGATGCCGAGCACGTGGCCGGCGAGATAGAGCGAACCGGTGATCAGGATGCGCGGCGGCACCTCGTAGGCGAGCTTCGACAGTGCGCGCAGCGCGGCCTCGATGCCGGGCGCGGGCTCGACGCGCATGCCGAGGCTGCGTGCGGCGTCCGCGAGGCGGTCGGCCGGCATCGCATTCTCGGTGTCGGGAATCGGCACCGCGATGATGTGACGGGTGAGGCCGGCGAAATTGGCGAGAAAACCTTTCGCATCCTTGTTGGCCATCATGCCCGCGATCACGACCAGCGGCCGCGACACCCGCTCCTCGAGATCGCCGAGCGCGGCCGCTGCGACGCGCCCGCCTTCCGCATTGTGTCCGCCGTCGAGCCAGATCTCCGAGCCCTGCGGCCCCCAGGAGAGCAGCTCGCCCGAGGTGATGCGCTGCATCCGCGCCGGCCATTCGGCACCGACGATGCCGGCCTCGAACGCCGCCTGATTGACCTTGAACGTCGGAATCGCGCGCAGTGTCGCGATCGCAAGCCCGGCATTGTCGAACTGGTGACGGCCGAACAGGCGCGGCGCGGCGAGATCCATCAGGCCGCGATCGTCGGAATAGACCAGGCGCCCATGCTCGACATTGACGTGCCAGCTCTCGTTCGCGGCAAACAGCGGCGCGCGCATGCGCCTGGCCTGCGCCTCGATCACGGCCATGGCCTCGGGCGCCTGCTCGGCCGAGATCACGGGCACGCCGCGCTTGATGATCGCCGCCTTCTCGCCGGCGATGGAGGTCAGCGTATCGCCGAGGAAGTCCGTGTGGTCCATGCTGACAGGCGTGATCACGGTGGCCGCCGGCGTGTCGATCACATTGGTCGAATCGAGCCGTCCGCCAAGGCCGACTTCGAGCAGCACCACGTCCGCCGGGTTCTGCGCGAACAGATGAAACGCGGCGGCCGTCTTCAGCTCGAACACGGTCGCAGGCTCGCCGGCATTGACGCGCTCGACCTCTTCCAGCGCGGCGCACAGCTCGTCGTCGCCGACCAGCACGCCGCCACCGAGGCGGCCGAGCCTGAAGCATTCGTTGATGCGAACCAGATAGGGCGAAGTGTAGGCGTGCACGCGCAGGCCGGCGGCCTCCAGCGTCGCGCGCAGATAAGCGAGCGTCGAGCCCTTGCCATTGGTGCCGGCGATGTGGATCACCGGCGGCAGCTTGCTTTCAGGGTGGCCGAGCCGCTCCAGCAGGCGGTGCATCCGCTCCAGCCCGAGATCGATGCGCTTCTGATGCAGGGCCGACAGCCGCCCGATCAATTCGCCGAGCGGCGGCTTTGCGCTGTCAGGAGATGCGTTCACGCGTGCGGCGCGGCCGGCGCCGTCTCGGAAGCCGATACGATCTGCGCCGGGCTGACCACCGGCTGCACCGATTTCGACGCGGTCTCCAGCGCCGGAGCCTTGGTCAACAGGCGACAGAGCCGTGCCAGGGTCGGGCGCAGCTCATGGCGATGCACGACCATGTCGATCATGCCGTGCTCTTTCAGGTACTCGGCGCGCTGGAAACCTTCCGGGAGCTTCTCGCGGATGGTCTGCTCGATCACGCGTGCGCCGGCAAAGCCGATCAGCGCGCCGGGCTCGGCGATCTGCACGTCGCCCAGCATCGCGTAGGAGGCGGTGACGCCGCCGGTGGTCGGGTTGGTCAGCACGACGATGTAGGGCTGTTTTGCTTCGCGCAGCATCTGTACCGCAACGGTCGTGCGCGGCATCTGCATCAGCGACAGGATGCCTTCCTGCATGCGCGCGCCGCCTGATGCGGCGAACACGATGAACGGCGACTTCTTCTCGACCGCGAGTTCGAGCCCGCGCACGATGGCTTCGCCCGCGGCCATGCCGAGCGAGCCGCCCATGAAGTCGAAATCCTGCACGGCGATGACGACGGCGGCGCCTTCGAGCTTGCCATAGCCGACCTTGATCGCGTCGTTGAGGTTAGTTCGCGCACGGGCATCCTTGATGCGGTCGACGTATTTCTTTTCGTCGCGGAACTTGAGCGGGTCCGGCGTGACCTCGGGCAGCGCGACGTCGTACCAGGTCTCGTTGTCGAAGATCGACTTCAGACGTGCCACCGCGCCCATGCGCATGTGGTAGTTCGAGCCGGGAATGACGAACTGGTTGGCCTCGACGTCCTTGTAGAACACGAGCTGCCCGGAATCCGGACACTTGATCCACAGATTCTCCGGCGTCTCCCGCCGCAGCATGTTGCGGATCTTCGGCCGGACCACATTGGTAAGCCAGTTCATGGTTTGCTCCGATGTGCGATCCCGCTCCGGGAACCGCCTGAAGGGATATATGGCTGCCGGACCCTGCCCCGGCAAGCCGCCGTGTCGTCCGCCCGAAAAGCGGAATTATGGCCTATTCGGCCGCTTGTTTCGCGCCCTTGACGCCCTGGGCCAGGGACGCCGTCAGTTCGGCGACGGCGTTAACGGTTTTGGCGGTCGCCCGGCCGTCTGCATCGAGGCTGTTCTTGAGCGCATCGACCAGCGCGGTGCCGACCACCGCGCCGTTCGCATGCGACGCGATGGCGCGCGCAGTCTCCGGCGTGCGGATGCCGAAACCGACGCAGACCGGCAGCTTGGTGTGGCGCTTGATGCGGGCGACCGCTTCGCTCACCGCCGAGGAGTCCGCCGCCGCAGCCCCGGTGATGCCGGTGATCGAGACGTAGTAGACGAAGCCCGAAGTGTTGGCGAGCACGGCCGGCAGGCGCTTGTCGTCGGTGGTCGGCGTCGCCAGACGAATGAAGTTGAGGCCGGCCTTCATGGCGGGCAGGCACAGCTCGTCGTCTTCTTCCGGCGGCAGGTCGACGATGATGAGGCCGTCGACGCCGGCGCTCTTCGCATCGACCAGGAACTTGTCGACGCCGTAGATGTAGATCGGATTGTAATAGCCCATCAGCACGATCGGCGTCGCATAGTCGTCCTTGCGGAAGCCGCGCACGAGCTCGAGCGTCTTCTTCAGCGTCATGCCGGCCTTGAGCGCGCGCAGGCCCGCGGCCTGGATCGACGGACCGTCGGCCATCGGATCGGTGAAAGGCATGCCGATCTCGATCACGTCGGCGCCGGACTTCGGCAGCGCCTTGATGATCTCGAGCGAGGTGGCGGGATCCGGATCGCCGGCCATCAGAAAGGTGACGAAGGCCGAGCGGCCCTGCTTCGCAAGCTCGGCAAAACGGGTGTCGATACGCGTGGTCACTTGCTCTTGCCCCTCAGGATGTCGCCGACCTGCGGGACGTCCTTGTCGCCGCGGCCGGAGAGATTGACGACCATCAGGTGATCTCTTGCCCGCTTCGGCGCGAGCTCCATCACCTTGGCGATGGCATGTGCGGGTTCGAGCGCGGGGATGATGCCTTCCAGCTTGGACAGCAGCTGGAACGCAGCGAGCGCCTCGTCGTCAGTCGCGGACAGATAATTCACGCGGCCGATCTCGTGCAGCCAGGAATGCTCGGGGCCGATGCCGGGATAGTCGAGACCGGCCGAGATCGAATGGGCGTCCTGGATCTGGCCGTCCGCGTCCATCAAGAGATAGGTGCGGTTGCCGTGCAGCACGCCGGGACGGCCGCCCGCGATCGATGCCGCATGCAATTGCGTCAACCCGTGGCCGGCGGCTTCGACGCCGAAGATCTCGACGGTGGAATCGTCAAGGAAGGGGTGGAACAGGCCCATCGCGTTGGAGCCGCCGCCGATGCAGGCGACCAGCGAGTCCGGCAGCCGGCCTTCGACCTCCTGCATCTGCGCCTTGGTCTCGTTGCCGATGATCGACTGGAAGTCGCGCACCAGCGTCGGATAGGGATGCGGGCCCGCCACCGTCCCGATGCAGTAGAACGTGTTGTGCACGTTGGTGACCCAGTCGCGCAGCGCCTCGTTCATCGCGTCCTTCAGCGTGCGCGTGCCCGACTGCACCGGGACCACCTTGGCGCCCAGCATCTCCATGCGGATGACGTTGGGCTGCTGCCGCTCGACGTCGACGGCGCCCATATAGACCACGCATTCGAGGCCGAAGCGCGCGCACAGCGTCGCGGTGGCGACCCCGTGCTGGCCGGCGCCGGTCTCGGCGATGATGCGCTTCTTGCCCATGCGCCGCGCCAGCATGATCTGGCCGAGCACGTTGTTCACCTTGTGCGAGCCGGTGTGGTTGAGCTCTTCGCGCTTGAGGTAGATTTTTGCGCCGCCGAGATGCTCGGTGAGACGCTCGGCGTAATAGAGCGGCGAGGGCCGGCCGACATAGTTCTTGAGGTAGCCGTTCATCTCGGCCTGGAAGGCCGGGTCGGCCTTGGCCGCGATGTAGGCCTTCTCGAGATCGAGGATCAGCGGCATCAGCGTTTCGGCGACGAAGCGGCCGCCGAAAATGCCGAAATGGCCGCGCTCGTCGGGGCCGCTGCGGTAGGAATTTGGCTTGGCGATGTTCATCGGACGCTCAACTCTTGACTTGCATCTTGGGTGGCGCGCGCGGCGCGGATGAAGGCCTTGATCATCTCGGGGTCCTTGACGCCGGAGGCGCTCTCGACACCGGAGGACACGTCGACGCCACCGGCGCGGGTGACGCGAAGGGCTTCAGTGACGTTGTCGGCGTGAAGCCCGCCCGAGACCATATAGGGCAATGTCAGATCGAGGTTTTCGAGCAGGTGCCAGTCGAACGGCGCCCCTAAGCCGCCGGGCCGCGTTGCGTCCTTCGGCGCGCGCGCATCGAACAGGATGCGGTCGGCGACCGCGGCGTAGCCGGGCAGCACGGCAAGATCGGCCGACGTTGCGACCGGCACCGCCTTCATCACGGGGCGGCCGAACTTCCGCTTGATGTCGCGCAGCCGCGCCACGCTCTCCTTGCCGTGGAGCTGGAAAATGTCAGGCGACAGCGCGTCCATGATGTTGTCGAGCGTGGCATCGTCGGCATCGACCGTGAGCGCAACCTTGAGCGCGCGCCGCTGCACCTGGCGGCCGAGATCGCGGCCAAGCTCCAGCGACAGATGCCGGGGCGACGGCGGAAAGAACACGAACCCCACCATGTCGGCGCCCGCGTCGAGCGCTGTTTCGAGCGTCTCGCGCGTGGACAGGCCGCAGATTTTGACGAGCAGGGACATGGTCTCAAAGCAGGTAAAGGCCGCAACTGCGCGGCCGGAAAGCAGGGTTTTCGGTTGCGGCCGCTTCTACAACGTCGCGCGCTGCTTGTCTCGCCCGACGGGCCCGTAAAGGCCCACCCCGACGGGGGCGGGGAGGCGCTGGGAATCGGGCTTCGCCGCGACCGTCTGGGCCCGCAAACCGGCCAGTTCGGTCCGGGCGCTGCGCGCATCCGCCTCATGCCGACGGGCTGCGCGGCGCCAGTGCCGCTGGCCGAACCAGACGGCACAGCCGCCGGCCAGGACGCCCAGCGCCGCCACCAGGATCAGCAGCACGAACAGCGGCAGCGTGACCGACAATGCCGGGTCGTCGGAGACAAAGGGATCGAGGGAGACCGTGACGAAATGCCGGTTGGAGACGGCGAACACCACCAGGATCAGACCCAGCGGAATCACGATCAGCGCGGTCAGGAACTTTCGCATCTCGCTTCGCTCGCCTTGAATCAAGCTTCCGGCCGCATCCTCGCGACCGCGGGAAACCCTGACGCCGGCCTCAGTCTGCCGCGCCGGGATCCGGATGGTCGCGGTTCAGCCGCTCGCGCATTTCCTTGCCGGTCTTGAAGAACGGAACGCTCTTCTGATCGACGGGCACATGGGCGCCGGTGCGCGGATTACGCCCGGCGCGTGCAGGGCGATGCTTGACCGAGAAGGCACCGAAGCCGCGCAACTCGACGCGGTCGCCGCGTGCGAGAGCCGCTACGATCTCTTCGAGAATCGCATTCACAATGTTCTCGACATCCCGCTGGTACAGATGCGGGTTGTGCTCGGCGATACGCTGAACAAGTTCGGATTTGATCATCGAGAGATAGGACCCGGAAGCGTGCGGATGACCATTTCCGTGAAAATACCGTGATCTGTCAAGACGCTAAATCAAGGTTGAGCGTCGTGAAAATGCGTGACAAATGCCAAAAAAGCAGGCTGTCCCGACACTCGCCGGACGCGAAAACCCTCAATTGCTCGCCCACCCCCGTCAGTTTGACGCAGCCGGCTGCCACAAGGCGAGCATTCCATCCATTCCGAACCGATCGACGGCCTGCGCGACGCCGGTTTGCCCGATTTGATGCGCAATCGAGCCCAAACCCAGCGCTTCCAGCGTCACGGCAGCAGCAGTCTTGAGGAACGGCAGGTCGCCGAAGCGCGTCTGGAGCTTGTAGTCACGTACCGAAAGCCCCTTCTTGACGCCCTTCTGCTCGACCAGCCAGGTCACTGCAGTCTTCTCGTCACCGATCTGGTCGATCAGCTTGAGATCGATCGCCTGGCGTCCGGTGAAGACGCGGCCGTCGGCCACTTTCTCGAGCTGCGTGTCGTCCATGCCACGCCGTTCCTTCACCAGTCCCTTGAACCAGGCGTAGGAATCCCTCACCAGCGCGTCGAGCGCGGCCCGCGCCTCGGGACTGGTCGGCTCAAAACCGTTGGGCGCGGCCTTCAGCGGCGAGGATTTTACCTCCTCGACCTTGACGCCGATGGTCTTCAGGAGCTCGGTGACATTGGGGTACTGGAACAGCACACCGATCGAGCCGACCAGCGAGCTCTGCTGCGCGATGATGTGGTCGCTCGCGATCGCCGTGATGTAGCCGCCGGAGGCGGCGAGACCCTCGACCACGACGACGAGCGGCTTCTTCGCCTTGAGCCGGACAAGCGAGTCGTAGAGCTGCTCGGAGCCCGCGGTGGTGCCGCCCGGCGAGTTGATGTGGACGATGACGGCGGCAGCCTGCGAATTCTCCAGCCGCTCCAGCGCCTGCGTGCGATCGGAATCGCTGCGGATCAGGCCCTCGATCTGGACCCGCGCAATCGAGCCGGCGGTTGCGAAGGTGCCGCGCGCACCGGGCGTCGCGATCAAAGCGAAGCCCGCAATCGCCGCGATCGCGATCAGCGCGGCCACGACGCGCCAGAACGTCAGCTTACGGCGGATCCTGCGGCGATCGACGATGATGTCCGAATCGAGCGACATCGGAATATCTCCAAATGAAAGACCCAGGCGCGTTGTGCCGTCACGGCGTGACCAACGGCTTATCTGGATACATCAATTGCGGCGCAATTTGAAGCAAACAAGGCTGGTGGCCTGGTGGGCAAGGACGTCGCGACACCTTCCGGTGTCGTCCCCGCGAAGGCGGGGACCCATAACCACAGGGAGTGGTTGTGAAGCAAAGCAGGTAACTCCGAGTCTTCGCTAAACTGCTCCCTGTGGTTATGGGTCCCGGGCTCGCGCTTCGCGCGCCCCGGGACGACAGTTGAATATGCCGTCGCAACAAAAAAGCCCCGGCTCGCGCCGGGGCTTTGATGTCAGCGAAACGAGCGTTTCGCTTACTTGCTGTCGCGGTTCTTGAGCGCGGTGCCGAGGATGTCGCCGAGCGTCGCACCCGAATCGGAGGAGCCGTACTGCGCGATGGCTTCCTTCTCTTCGGCGACTTCGAGCGCCTTGATCGACACCTGGACCTTGCGGGCCTTCTTGTCGAACTGGATCACGCGGGCATCGACCTTCTCGCCGACGGCGAAGCGTTCGGCGCGCTGGTCGTTGCGGTCACGGGCGAGCTCCGAGCGCTTGATGAAGGTGGTAAAGTCGGTACCGGCGATCTTCACCTCGATACCGCTCTCCTTCACTTCAAGCACTTCGCAGGTCACGACCGCGCCCTTCTTGACATCGCCCGGCTCGGCGAAGGGGTCGCCTTCGAGCTGCTTGATGCCGAGCGAGATACGCTCCTTCTCGACGTCCACATCGAGCACCACGGCCTTCACCATGTCGCCCTTCTTGTAGTTGTCGATCACCTGCTCGCCCGGAAGCTTCCAGTCGAGGTCGGAGAGGTGGACCATGCCGTCGACGTCGCCCTCGAGACCCAGGAACAGACCGAACTCGGTCTTGTTCTTGACCTCGCCCTCGACCACCGAACCGGTCGGGTGACCTTCGACGAAGACCTCCCAGGGGTTGCGCATGGTCTGCTTGAGGCCGAGCGAGATGCGGCGCTTGACGGAATCGACTTCCAGCACCTGCACTTCGACTTCCTGCGAGGTCGAGACGATCTTGCCGGGGTGCATGTTCTTCTTGGTCCACGACATCTCGGAGACGTGGATCAGGCCTTCGATGCCCGGCTCGAGCTCGACGAACGCACCGTAGTCGGTGATGTTGGTGACACGGCCGGTGAAGCGGGCACCCAGCGGGTACTTGGCTTCGATGCCCTGCCACGGATCGTCCAGCAGCTGCTTCATGCCCAGCGAGATGCGGTGCGTCTCGTGGTTGATCTTGATGATCTTGACCTTCACGGTCTGGCCGATCGAGAGCACCTCGGTCGGATGGTTGACGCGGCGCCACGCGATGTCGGTGACGTGCAGCAGGCCGTCGATGCCGCCGAGATCAACGAACGCACCGTAGTCGGTGATGTTCTTGACCACGCCGTCGATGACCTGACCCTCTTCGAGGTTCTGCACCAGCTCCTGACGCTGCTCGGCGCGGGTCTCTTCCAGCACCGTGCGGCGGGAGACGACGATGTTGCCGCGGCGGCGGTCCATCTTCAGGATCTGGAACGGCTGCGAGTTGTTCATCAGCGGCGCAACGTCGCGGATCGGACGGATGTCGACCTGCGAGCGCGGCAGGAAGGCCACCGCACCGTCGAGGTCGACGGTGAAGCCGCCCTTGACCTGGTTGAAGATGACGCCGTTGACCTTCTCGTTGTTCTGGAACGCCTTCTCGAGCTTGCCCCAGCTCTCTTCGCGGCGCGCCTTGTCGCGCGACAGCACGGCTTCGCCGAGGGCGTTCTCGATGCGATCGAGGAACACTTCCACCTCGTCGCCGACCTTGATCTCGCTGTCACGGCCGGGGCCGGAAAATTCGCGCAGGGCGACGCGGCCCTCGGTCTTCAGGCCGACGTCGATGACGGCCATGTCCTTTTCAATTGCAACCACCTTGCCCTTGACGACGGAGCTTTCCTGCAGGTTGCCACCTGCGAAGGACTCGTCGAGCATCGCGGCGAAATCGTCGCGCGAGGGGCTATAGGTATCAGCAGAAGTCGAAGCCATTTGTTCTCCAGTTGCGGATGTCTTGCCGGCCGTTGGGTTCATGGGCGCATCGCACGCGCAGTGTCGGAAGGTCCGCAAGACCTTCGAGCGACCGCTTGCTGCCCCGGCCTGGCACCGGAACGGCGGAAGCGGGCCGGCTGAGGCCCGCGCGTTCGATACGTGGAAATCTTTGTCCGGAGCCTGGATCGCACCGGTCCCGAAACAGGCGGACCGGGGGGTATCGACCTCAAAGAGCGGGAGCGGGCGCTTCCTCCAATGACGGCTGCGGCTTAACCCCGCGACCGGCCCGCTCGGACGGCCTCGATAATGTCGATGGCGGCCCGGACGCCGCCTTCTATATCCAGTTGGGAGTTATCTAGCAAGTAAGCATCGGAGGCAGGTTTCAGCGGTGCAATCGGCCGGTTCTTGTCGCGTTCGTCGCGCTGGATGATGTCGGCGAGCACGGCCGCCTCGTCCGCCTCCTCGCCCCGCGCCTTGGCCTCCATGGTGCGGCGGCGGGCGCGAACCTTGGGGTCCGCCACGACAAAGATCTTCACGTCGGCATGAGGACAGATCACGGTTCCAATGTCCCTGCCGTCCAGCACCGCGCCGGGCGGATCGGCGGCGAATTGCCGCTGGAAATTGACCAGGGCCTCGCGGACCCTTGGGATCGCCGAGACGATCGAGGCGCCCTCGCCGACCTTCTGGGTCTTCAGGGCAGGATCGCCGAACTTTTCCGGATCTAATTCCAGCGCCGCGGCGACCGCAGCCGCCTCGTCACGGAGATCATGACCCGATTGCATCAGGGCGTAGGCGACCGCGCGATAGATCACGCCGGTATCAAGATGACGATAGCCGTAATGATGAGCGAGACGCTTGCCCAGCGTCCCCTTGCCCGAGGCCGCGGGCCCGTCGATGGCGATGATCATGAAAACTCGGCCCCAAGCGAACGCATCATCGGAATGAAGTCCGGGAAACTGGTGGCGATGAAGGCGGTGTCATCGACGGTCACCGGCTGGTCGGAGGCGCAGCCCATCACCAGCGCGGACATCGCGATGCGATGGTCCATGTGGGTGGCAACGGTGCCGCCACCCGGAACGTGACCGTGGCCGTGGACGATCAGATCGTCGCCGGAGATCTCGACCTTGACGCCGTTGACGCGCAGCATCTCGGCGGTGGCCTCCAGGCGGTCGGATTCCTTGACGCGCAGCTCTTGCAGCCCGCGCATGACGGTCGTGCCTTCGGCGAAGGAGGCTGCCACCGCCAGCACCAGATATTCGTCGATCATCGAGGGCGCGCGCTCCGGCGGCACTTCGACGCCGCGCAGCTTTGACGCGCGCACGCGCAGCTGCGCCATCGGCTCGCCGGCATCGCCGCGCACTTCGCTCTCCTCGATCGAGGCGCCCATTTCGCGCAGCGTGGTGAACAGGCCGGTGCGCAGCGGATTGGTCATGACATCCGACAGCACGACATCGGAGCCCTCGGCGATCAGCGCCGCAACGACCGGGAAGGCCGCCGAGGAGGGATCGGCGGGCACCACGACATTGGCGCCATGCAGCTCGGGCTGGCCTTTGAGCGTGATGCGGCGGCCGTGCAGGCCCTCCTTCGTGGAGGTGATGTCGGCGCCGAAGTGCCTCAGCATCAGCTCGGTATGGTCGCGGCTGGCCTCGTTCTCGATCACCGTGGTGGTGCCCGGCGCCGCGAGGCCCGCGAGCAGCACGGCGGATTTGATCTGGGCCGAGGCGACCGGCGTCTGGTAGGTGATCGGCAGCGGATCGCGCGCGCCCTGGACGGTCAGCGGCAGACGGCCGCCCTCGCCGCCGGAGACGACCCTGGCGCCCATCTTCTCGAGCGGGTCCAGGATCCGGCGCATGGGGCGGCTGCGCAGCGAGGCGTCGCCGTCGAAGACCGCCGAGATCGGGCAGCCGGCGACGGCGCCCATGACCAGCCGGCAGCCGGTGCCGGAATTGCCGAAATCCAGCGGCGCCTTGGGCTGGGCGAAGCCTGCCACGCCCACGCCCTGCACCTTCCAGGCGAAATCGCCGGTGCGCTCCACGCTGGCGCCCAGCGCCTGCATGGATTTGGCGGTGTTAAGGACGTCCTCGCCCTCCAGCAGGCCCGAAATCCGGGTCTCGCCGACCGCGAGCGCGCCCAGGATGAGGGCGCGGTGGGAGATCGACTTGTCCCCGGGCACCCGTACTTTCCCGGTCAGGGGACCGTTTGCGCGCGACTGAAGCGGCCTCGGTTGGTCGGAATGGGTCAAGATTGTGTCCTTGAATATGCCCCGGAGAGCTGGGGCGCAGGTACCACATGGTCCGCGCCTCGTCACCGGCATGTCTTTCTCCCGTAATGCGCTATTGACAGCGGGCCGCCAACTAGCCAAGTGAAACACCGCTTTTCAGACATTCCCAGGATTCCTCTGCCGTGGCCAAGTCCGAACTCGGAACCAAACGTATTTGCCCGACCACGGGCAAGAAGTTCTACGACCTCAACAAGAATCCGGTGATCTCGCCCTATACCGGCGAAGTGGTCCCGATCGCGCCCGTGGCGCCCGCGCGCGCGACTCGCGGCGCCGAAGCCCGTCACGCGGCCGCGGCGGACACCACGCCGGAGCCGGCGGAGGCCGAAGAGTTGGTCTCCCTCGAGGAGGCAGATGCCGAGGAGAACACCGGCAAGGTCAAGGCCGTCGTGCCCGAATCGGAGGACGATATCGAGGTCGACGAGACCCTCGACGACGACGACGATGATGATTCGACCTTCATCGCCGACGAAGAAGAGGGCGATGAGGACGTGACCGACATCATTGGTGATGTCGGAGGCGATGAAGAGACTTGAGATCAGCCCAGATCTGTGAAAAAGGGTGCACCGCGCGAGTCGCCTAGGGCTCGCCGGCCGGGACGGATCCCCCAGGATCCTCCCCACTGGAAGACTTAAGGGGCCATAGCTCAGCTGGGAGAGCGCTTGCATGGCATGCAAGAGGTCGGCGGTTCGATCCCGCCTGGCTCCACCAGCGTTCGCTGGCTTCGCCAGCTTCGGCTCGGCAAGCCACACCGAACTCTATCGTAGCGAAGCGAGCGAAGGCTGCCGCGGCGTAGCCCGAAGGGCGAAGCCGGGCTTCAGCAGATCGAAAGCGGATATAAGCTCTCCATCGACAGCTGGGGAGCGTGCCGTGAAGTACGTCTACATCCTTGAGAGCCTCGATTCCCTCCACTTCTATGTCGGGATTACCGACGACCTGCGCGCCCGATTGACAAAGCACAATGCTGGCGAGGCACCTCACACCTCGAAATACGGGCCTTGGCGTCTAAAGACTTACATTGCGTTCAGTGATGAGAAGCAGGCTGTCGCATTCGAGAAGTACCTGAAGTCAGCATCCGGCCGCGCCTTCGCCAAGAAGCGCCTCTAACCCCCTACTCCCCGATCACCGCATTGAGCCGATCGCGCAGCGCGACGATCTCGTCTTTCATCGCCACCAGCTCCGACACCGAGCAATCCGACGCCGCCAGGATCGACTGCGGCACGGCGCGCGCCTTGTCCTTCAGCGCGTGGCCCTGCGGCGTCAGCGCGATCAGCACCTGACGCTCGTCCTCGCTCGAGCGGGTGCGCTTGACCAGGTGGGCGGCCTCGAGGCGCTTGAGCAGCGGCGTCAGCGTGCCCGAATCCAGAAACAGCCTCTCGCCGATGTCCTTGACCGGCACGTCGTCGCGCTCCCACAGCACCAGCATCACCAGATATTGCGGATAGGTCAGGCCAAGGCGGTCGAGCAGCGGCTTGTAGACGCGGTTGAAGGCGTGCGCGGCCGAATAGACCGCGAAGCAGATCTGATTGTCGAGGCGCTGCGGGTCCAGCGCCGATAATTTCCGGGGCATAGCGAATCTCACGCGGTTTCCTCCATTCTGGGACCGGCCGGCCGGACATTCAATTGCGAACAATTAAATGTGAGGCATGCAAATTTCAATTGCACACAATCTAATTGTTTGCGATACATGCGTCATCCCAACCGGAAGACCTGAGGAGACGAAAATGTCCGTGAACGTCCTGTACAAGACCAGCGCAAAAGCCACCGGCGGCCGCGACGGCCATGCCGCGACCCTCGACGGCGCGCTCGACGTCAAGCTCACCACGCCGAAGGAACTCGGCGGCGGCGGCGGTGCCGGCAACAATCCCGAGCAGCTGTTTGCGGCCGGCTACGCCGCCTGCTTCATCGGCGCGATGAAGTTCGTGGCCTCGCAGGGCGGCCCGAAGGTTCCCGCCGACGCCGCCGTCACCTCGACCGTCGGCATCGGCCCGCGCTCCGAAGGCGGCTTCGGCCTCGACATCGACCTCGCCGTCTCGCTGCCGGGCCTTGCCCGTGCCGAGGCCGAAGCGCTGGTCGCCAAGGCGCACCAAGTGTGCCCCTATTCCAATGCCACGCGCGGCAATGTCGACGTTCGCCTGACGGTCGTCTGATCGAAAGTGCGGATTGGCTGGCCCGGGATCCCCCTCGGGCCGGCCGCTTCCGTTTGATTTGCCCGATCCTGTTTTGCCAGATCCTGTTTTGCCATGCCGCGGGATTGACGCGCGGCGGTGCATGCGGCCCTACGCAACAAGCCATTGCTGGCGCAAAAAAACCTCGCTAGGCCTGTGACCAACGATCGACACAGGGAAGCGAAGGCATGAGTTCTGAAGCCGTTACGGGTGCAATGAGCGGACTGCGCGTCATCGATCTCACGCGCGTGCTCGGCGGTCCCTACTGCACCCAGATCCTCGCCGACCATGGCGCCGACGTGATCAAGGTCGAGCCGCCCGCCGGCGACGAGGTCCGCGAATGGGGCCCTCCCTTTCACGACGAAGACGCGGCCTATTTCATCGGCATCAACCGCAACAAGCGCTCGATCGGCCTCGACCTCGCCTCCGAGGGTGGCCGCGTCGTGCTGCTGAAGATGCTGGAGACCGCCGACGTCCTGATCGAGAATTTCAAGCCGGGCACGCTGGAGAAATGGGGCATCGGCAACGAGGTGCTGCGCGAGAAATTCCCGCGCCTCGTGCATTGCCGGATCTGCGGCTTCGGCGCCGACGGCCCGCGCGGCGGCAATCCCGGCTATGACGCCATCATCCAGGCCATGACCGGCATGATCGCGGCGACCGGCTCGCCCGAGAGCGGCCCGATGCGGATCGGCGTGCCGCTGGTCGACATCACGACAGGCCTCTATGCCGCGATCGGCATCCTGATGGCGCTGTCGGAGCGGCAGCGCTCGGGCAAGGGCCAGTTCCTGGAGACCACGCTGTACGAGACCGGCCTTGCCATCATGCATCCGCACACCGCGAACTACTTCATGCATGGCAAGCCCCCTGGCCTGACCGGCAACGAGCATCCCAACCTCGTGCCTTACGCGATCTTCCCGACGAAGACCGACAACATCTTCATCGGCGTCGGCAATGACGGCACCTTCCGCAAGCTCGCCAAGGAGATCGGCAAGCCCGAGCTCGGCACCGATCCGCGCTTTGCCCGCAACAAGGACCGCATCGCCAATCGCGAGGCGCTGCGCGCCGAGCTCGCCGCCGTGTTCAGCCAGCACGAGGCCGAGCCGCTCTGCAATCGCCTGCTCGCGGCGGGCCTGCCCGCAGGCCCCGTGCAGAAGATCGACCAGGCGCTGACCAACCCGCACACGATCGCCCGCGGCGATGTCATCGAGAAGGATTGGTACAAGGGCGTGGCTTCGCCGATCCGGCTCGACCGCAGCAAGCCGAGCCTGCGCCGGCTGCCGCCGAAATTCAGCCAGCACGCGGCGGAGGTGCTGGGCGAGTTCGGGTATTCCAAGGCCGAGATCGACGCGATGGTCGAGAAGGGCACGGTCTGCGGCCCCGAGCGCAAGCGCTGAGATAAAGACGAAGATCGAGTGTGAGGGCAGGTGCACTCCCTCTCCCGCTTGCGGGAGAGGGAGTCTCTACATGGGACAATCCCCAGAGGAGCGAACCCTCACCCGCGCCTTCGGCGCGACCTCTCCAGCAAGCGGGTGAGGTTTTCGAGCCCGTGGCCTGATCGTCAGCCACACGCCAATGCCGCACTGCGGCGCGAGCACGCATGTGCAGCGCGAACGGAGGAGGCGGCCCGCGGCGTCTTCGCCTATTTGACGGCTTCCCTTTTCCCGCGCTTGCCGCTTTCGTTTCGGCCGCATACACAGTCATGTGAACGTCATATGGCGCTGCTAGCGCAAGCGCTTCTTATTGACGGGCAAGGGAGGTTTTCTTGATGGCTCTTCGACACTTTGGGGCGGCTGCCGCATTTGCAATCACGGTCGGCATGTCGGCCTCTCCGGCCTTGGCCGTGACCGAAATCCAGTGGTGGCACGCGATGACCGGCGCCAACAACGACGTCATCGTCAAGCTTGCCACCGACTTCAACGCGTCACAGAGCGACTACAAGGTCATCCCGACCTACAAGGGCAACTACCCCGATACGATGAACGCGGGCATCGCCGCGTTCCGCGCCGGCAATGCCCCGCACATCATGCAGGTGTTCGAAGTCGGCACCGCGACCATGATGGCCGCGACCGGCGCGGTGAAGCCGGTCTACAAGCTGATGGCCGAGGCCGGCGAGAAGTTCGATCCCAAGATCTACCTGCCCGCCATTACCGGCTACTATTCGACGTCGAAGGGCGAGATGCTGTCGTTCCCCTTCAACTCGTCCTCGACCGTGATGTGGGTCAACCTCGACGAGCTCAAGAAGGCGAACGTCGAGATCCCCAAGACCTGGCCCGAAACGTTCGAGGCCGCCAAGAAGCTGAAGGCTGCGGGTCATGACACCTGCGGCTTCTCCGGCTCCTGGGTCACCTGGGTCAATCTCGAGCAGCTCTCCGCCTGGCACAACGTGCCGCTCGCCAGCAAGGCCAACGGGCTCGACGGTTTCGACACCGTGCTCGAGTTCAACGGCCCGCTCCAGGTCAAGCATCTCGAAACCCTGGTCGAGCTCCAGAAGACCAAGACTTACGACTATGCCGGCCGCACCAACACCGGCGAAGGCCGCTTCACATCAGGCGAATGCCCGATCTATCTGACCTCGTCGGCGTTCTTCGGCAACGTCAAGGCGCAGGCCAAGTTCGCCTTCACCGCGGTGCCGATGCCGTACTATCCGGACGCCAAGGGCGCGCCGCAGAACTCGATCATCGGCGGCGCCTCGCTCTGGGTCATGGGCGGCAAGTCGGCCGAGGAATACAAGGGCGTCGCGAAGTTCCTGACCTTCCTCTCCGACACCGATCGCCAGGTCTACATCCACAAGGCCTCGGGCTATCTGCCGATCACCAAGGCGGCCTACGCCAAGGCGAAGGAAGAAGGCTTCTACAAGGATCAGCCTTATCTCGAGACCCCGCTGCTCGAGCTGACCAACGAGGAGCCGACCGAGAATTCGCGCGGCCTGCGCCTCGGCAACATGGTGCAGCTGCGTGACGTCTGGTCGGAAGAGATCGAGCAGGCGCTGGCCGGCAAGAAGACCGCCAAGCAGGCGCTCGACGCCGCCGTCGAACGCGGCAACACGATGCTGCGCCAGTTCGAAAAGACCGCAGTGAAGTAAGGCATCGAAGCGGCAGGCCGCGACCCGGCCTGCCGCTTCCCATGACATCATGCAAAAGCAAGCCATTTTCCAATCAAAGCTATTGCCCTACGCGCTGGTTGCGCCGCAGCTCGCGATCGTCCTGATTTTCTTCTACTGGCCGGCCTTGCAGGCAGTGATCCAGTCCTTCCTGCTCCAGGATGCCTTTGGTCTGTCGAGCACCTTCGTCTGGTTCGAGAATTACATCGAGCTGTTCAAAGACCCCGCCTATTTCGAGGCGATCGTCCGGACCTTCTTCTTCTCGTTCGCGATCGCCGTGTCGTCGCTGTCGTTCGCGCTGCTGCTCGCCGTGATGGCCGACAAGCCGCTGCGCGGCTCGATGCTCTACCGCACGCTCTTGATCTGGCCCTATGCGGTGGCGCCGCCCGTGGTCGGCGTACTCTGGATCTTCATGCTGCACCCCTCGCTCGGCGTGCTGTCGCGCTATCTGCGCGGCCTGGGCGTCGACTGGAATCCGCTGCTCGACGGCAACCAGGCGGCTGCGCTGATCATCCTCGCCGCCGCCTGGAAGCAGATCTCCTATAATTTCCTGTTCTTCCTCGCCGGCCTGCAAGCCATCCCGAAAAGCGTGTTCGAGGCCGCCGCGATCGACGGCGCCCGTCCGATGCGCCGGTTCTGGACCGTGACCTTCCCGCTGCTGTCGCCCACGATCTTCTTCCTGCTGGTCGTCAACATCGTCTACGCCTTCTTCGACACCTTCGGCATCATCGACACCATGACCCGCGGCGGTCCCGGAACATCGACGGTCACGCTGGTCTACAAGGTCTATTCCGACGGCCTGCTCGGCGGCAATCTCGGCAGCTCGGCGGCACAGTCGGTGATCCTGATGGTCATGGTCATCGTGCTGACGGGAATCCAGTTCCGCTTCGTCGAACGCAAGGTGACCTACTGATGGTCGAGGACGAGGGCATCAGGCGCTACGTCGCCCATTTCATTCTCTGGATCGGGATCGCGATCGTCGCGTTCCCGGTCTACATCGCGATCGTCGCCTCGACCCAGGACAACGCGCTGATCGCGAACGGGCAGATGTCGCTGCTGCCCGGCGGACATTTCTTCGAGGTCTACTATCAGACCATCTTCGTCGGCACGAGCGGCTCGACCCGCGAGCCCGTCGGCAACATGATGCTGAACTCGCTGGTGATGGCGCTGGCGATCGCGATCGGCAAGATCGCGATCTCGATCATCTCGGCCTATGCGATCGTGTATTTCCGCTTCCCGTTCCGGATGGCGATCTTCTGGATCATCTTCATCACCTTGATGCTGCCGGTCGAGGTGCGCATCTACCCGACCTACAAGATCGTCGCCGATCTGCACATGCTCGACAGCTATGCCGGCCTGTCGCTGCCGCTGATCGCGTCGGCCACCGCGACGTTGCTGTTCCGCCAGTTCTTCATGACCGTGCCGGACGAATTGCTGGAGGCATCGCGCATCGACGGCGCCGGTCCCTTGCGTTTCTTCTGGGACACGCTGCTGCCGCTGTCGCGCACCAACATGGCGGCGCTGTTCGTGATCCTGTTCATCCTCGGCTGGAATCAATATCTCTGGCCGCTGCTCATCACCACCCGCGACGACATGCAGACCATCCAGGTCGGCATCCGCAAGATGATCACCACCACCGACGCGCTGACTGAATGGCCGATCGTGATGGCGACCGCTGTGCTGGCCATGCTGCCGCCGGTGTTCGTCGTCGTCGCGATGCAGAAGCTGTTCGTGCGCGGCCTGGTCGAGACCGAAAAGTGAGTTTTCATGGCTAACGTCACCCTGCGCAACGTCCGCAAGACCTACACCGGCGGCTTCGAGGCCATCAAGGGCGTCAACGTCGATGTCGCCGACGGCCAGTTCTGCGTGCTGGTCGGTCCCTCCGGCTGCGGCAAGTCCACGCTGCTGCGCATGGTCGCGGGGCTCGAGACCGTCACCGGCGGCGAGATCGACATCGGCGGCCGCGTCGTCAACCAGATCGAGCCCGCCGATCGCGACATCGCGATGGTGTTCCAGAACTACGCTCTCTATCCGCATATGAGCGTCTACAACAACATGGCCTACGGCCTGCGCAACCGCGGCATGGCCGAGACCGAGGTCAAGACCCGGGTCGAGGAAGCCGCGCGCGTGCTCGAGCTCACCTCGATGCTGGAGCGCAAGCCGCGTCAGCTTTCCGGCGGCCAGCGCCAGCGCGTCGCGATGGGCCGCGCCATCGTGCGCCAACCGAAGGTGTTTTTGTTCGACGAGCCGCTCTCCAATCTCGACGCCAAGCTGCGCATCGCGATGCGCGTCGAGATCCGCAAATTGCAGCGCCGGCTCAACACGACGTCGATCTACGTCACCCATGACCAGCTCGAGGCGATGACGCTCGCAGACGTTCTCGTCGTCATGAACGGCGGCCAGGTCGAGCAGGTCGGCAATCCCTTGGCGATCTACGAGAAGCCGGCCACGACCTTCGTCGCCTCCTTCATCGGGGCGCCGCCGATGAATCTGATGTCGACGCGCGCCGACGAGATCAAATCGCAGCTCAACGGGGCTGCGACGGAGGCCGGCATCCTCGGCATCCGCCCGGAGGATTTCGTCATCACCGACCAGACCCCAGCCGGCGGCGTCGCCCTGCCGCTCACCGTGGAAGCGATCGAGCGCGTCGGCGCCGAAACCTTCATCTACGGTTCCCGCGAGCAGGAAGACCAGCGCGTCGCGGCCACCCCCGGCGAGCTGCCGCCCGGCGAGGTCATCGTCCGCATTCCCGGAACCGAGGCCCCCGCCATCGGCGCGCGGATCCGCGTCGCCGCGATACGGCCGAAGCTGCACCTATTCAGCGGCGATGGGCGGACGCGGCTGGAGGCCTGACCGGTTCCGAGGGGCCGCTCGATCAAAAACCGGGAAAACAACCCCATGCACGGTAGAAGGGGGCTTGTTTTCATTGAGGAAATCACACCGCTATTCGTCATGCCCGGGCTTGTCCCGGGCATCCACGTTCTTGGTGCCGCGAATAAGGTCGTGGATGGCCGGGACATAAGCGAGCGGAAGCGACGCCGTCCTGCAGACGGCTATGCCCGGCCATGACGATCCGGATGGATCTGTGCGCCTGGCGACGGTGGAAGCACTGAATCCACAGCCCCCCGCTACGTCCTTGAACCGACACGGGGTTATGACCATATTGCTGACCAAGGGGCGCCGCTTCCGGGCCCTGAAATGCCAAAGTCGCTTCGAGAGGACTTTGTAAACTATGTCTCGTGTTCCCACGTTATCCAGTCCGTTCCTTCTGGGCTTCGACGAGATCGAGCGCGTGCTCGATCGGGTCGTCAAAGGCGCCGACGGTTACCCTCCCTACAATATCGAGAGGTGCGACCGGTCGGATGGCCAGCCCGAGCGTTTGCGCATCACGCTGGCGGTCGCCGGATTCACCCGCGACCAACTCGATGTAACCATTGAGGAAAACCAGCTCGTGATTCGCGGGCGGCAGCAGGACGACAAGACCCGGCAATACATCCATCGCGGCATCGCCGCGCGCCACTTCCAGCGCACCTTCGTGCTGGCGGAGGGGATGCTCGTGCTGGGAGCGGATCTGAAGAACGGGCTGTTGTCGGTCGATCTTGCCCGGCCTGAACCGGAGAGGATCGTTAAGACAATCGCTATCAATGAGCACGAATAATGGAACGAGTAGCGGACTCGACCGCTTAGTTTCTGTGAAGGAGTCGAGACCATGAGTGAAGGTCACGTTGCGTTCGAATACGAAGCCAAGAACGTCTCTCCGGAGACGCTGGCAACCCTCGGCGAAGGCCATATCGCCTATGTGAAGCAGATCCGCTCCGAAGACGTTCCGGGCCTGTTTCCCGAGGCTCCGAAGATTGCGCCGGGCCTCAAGCTCTTCGCGCTCCACGCCGCCGACGGCACGCCGATCATGCTGACCGACAGCCGCGAAGCCGCAGTCGCCAACGCCTGGAGCAACGAGTTGCAGGCGGTGAGCGTGCACTGACGCACGCGCGCGCAGTCGTGCGCGGTTGACGAATTCAAATACGCGGGCATGCCTCAAGGCGGCCCGCGTATTTTTTTGGCGCCTGGCAGATGACGAGACCCCTCACGGTGAGGGCGCTTGCTAGGGCGTGGACTCTCGAAGCCGTCGCTTCAGCTCCTGACATGCAGTCCCGCTTCATCCCCAAAACGGACAAGAAAACTCCGTCGCGGCACGTTCGCTAAGGGCCATAAACTGCCATTGAAGATGAAGGCACGATGTTTTTACTCGATCCTGACTGGCTTTCTTCCCGATGTCCCAAAGCCTATCTTGGTTGAAAAGGCGCGAGAGGCAGCGAAATGCTACCGGAACCAATTGCTTATTGCTTCTACCGTTATCGCGGGCTCTGCCTTCACACATGGATCGTCACGACTTTCACAATCATTGTGGCCGCCGCTCCGCTACAGGCTTCAGCAGCACCAAACGCGTCAGCGTGCGGATACCTCGCTGGTCTGATTGATAAGGCACCGCCATCAGGGCCCTTGTTCCTACCCAGCTATCCGACCGTCGAATCGGGGCCTCTGCATGGCGCCGCCTACCTCTATGACAATGCGGTAGCCGCCATCGCGTTGGTCGGTTGCGGTGAGCAAGACAAAGCGTATCGGATTGGCTCGGCGCTTCTCTGGGCCATCGATAACGACCGCACCTGGCATGATGGACGGCTCCGGAACGCTTACGCCGCAGGTGTGGTGGCGAATGGCCCCGTCAAACTTCCGGGGTGGTGGGACAATGCTCAGAACAAATGGTTAGAGGATCGATATCAGGTGGGCAGCGACAATGGTAACATGGCATGGGCCATGTTGGCGTTGCTGTCGCTTGACGATGTGAACGCCGGCTCTCGGTTCCGCGATGGTGCTGCACGGCTTGGCGCCTGGGTCGCGCAATGGGCCGATACGCGCGGTACTGGCGGTTTCACGGGCGGTACGTTTGGGCACGAACCGACGCCGGAAGTGCGGGCGTGGAAATCGACTGAACATAATACTGACCTCGCCGCCGCGTTTGGCCTTCTTGCGATCCGTACAGGGGATTCGCGCTGGCGTGATAAGGCAACGGCTGCTGAGTACTTCGTAAATACGATGTGGAATCCGGCATGCGCCTGTTTCGCTGCAGGGACCGCTGAAGACGGCGTCACCCACAATCCGATTTTGGCTCTCGATGCTCAGGTCTGGCCTTTAATAGCGCTCCACGGAGCGGTCGAGAAATTTGCATCGGCAATTACGACCGCCGAACAGCGAATGAGTGTCGACGAGGGCTTTTCTTACGGTGAAGACCGAGACGGTGTGTGGACCGAAGGGACGGGCCAAATGGCTCTCTTAATGAAATTGCTCGGCAGGACTGGGAGGGCCAACTCGTTGATCGCTGTAATCGAATCCCAGAGGTCGCCGGATGGTGGGTTCTATGCCACAACTGTCCGCGAGTTACCGACCGGGTTCGTGTTGGACACTGATCCGACCAAGCCGCGACTCTATTTCCGATTGTCACATCTTGGCGCAGCTTCGTGGGCTGCCCTCGCGGAACGTGGGTTCAATCCCTTTACGGTGACAAAAGGACTCCCGTAGTTGAGTCGCGGTGCTTCTCGTCTCCGCCTCTCTTTTGGTCTTTTTGATTTCGATATGTCCGCAAAGGGCCGATTTTGTTGCAAAAGTCGGTTGAGGCAGGCCGCGAACCGTGATTCCGTTGTGTTGACGCGAATCTCGGCGAGGTCGATCCATGATGGGCCGTGTGAAGAGTGACCAAGGTCAACTGTTCTACGAGTTTCATCTGGGCGATGCGGTACCCGAAGATCATTTGGTGCGGAAGATCGACGCTGCTCTTGATCTGTCCTGGCTTCGCAGTGAACTAGCACCTCATTATTCGTTCATGGGTCGCCCGTCGATCGACCCGGAACTGATGATCCGGATG
>NZ_AXAB01000042.1:0-86438 GCF_000472645.1 Bradyrhizobium sp. WSM2254
AATCAGAAAACGCCACTTCTGCAGATAGTTGCGCTCAATCGTCCGGTCGTAGCTATTGTCGCGCATCGGATCCGTCCTCCAGCGGAGCGATCCAATCAGCGAATTAGTGAACATGCACAATTGCGAGCGTAGCGAAGCAATCCAGACTGTCTCCGCGGAGGGATTCTGGATTGCTTCGCTGCGCTCGCAATGACGGCGGAGGGAGCTGGGGAGCCTCAATGCCTGGTCGCGGACTGAACCGGCATGTCCAGCAGCGCCTCGGTGAAGGGGAACTCCAGCACGACCTCGCCGTCGACGTCGGTGACCTCGATGACCGCCTCCATCAACGCCGGCTGGGTCCCCTCCGATTTCAGGACCTCCAGGATCATCTGGCGGGCGACCTCCCAGGCGCGATCGGGGTTGCGCAGGTCCTCGCCGTCGGGATCCACGATCAGTTCGTCGCCAATACGGGTGTTGAAGAAATATCTGGGCATGCCTCGATCCAATGGGGTCGCCTGTGGCCGATTGGAAGCCGTTCTATCCTCACAACTGGTTTATCCGGGACAGGGATCACGACCTATCGGCTATTTTTCTTATGTCATTGGCTCATCTTTAAGGCCGCAATACGCTCTCTTTGCAATGCAACAATTCCGGCGGCCTACTACTTAGGTCGGGAAAATTTCACTGGCGAACTTTTCCCCCCGCAGTAGTTTAGCCCGTGGGCGGATACGTCCGAATTCATAAAAATGGAGAGCCAAATGGCCTGGAAAGCCCCGAAGATCGTCGAAGTGCCCTGCGGCATGGAAATCAACATGTATGTGAGCGCCACCCGCAAGTAAGCGGTTGGTGAGTTTGCGTTCTGCGCAGGTGGTTCTTTCGGTCGAGCACTCTCGGTTGCAATGTCTTCGTTGCAATGTCTTCCGGTCACGATGCGTTTCCGGAAGATAGATTTTGTGTCGACCTGAGATCCACCTCGCGACGTTGCCTCCAGGAGACGGATCATGCTTCGCGTCGTCGTCCTGGGCGCCGGGGCCGGCGGCGGAGTGCCGCAATGGAACTGCGGCTGCGAAGGTTGCCGCGCGGCCCGTGCCATCGGCGATGAGCTCTTGCGAACCCAGGCCTCGGTCGCCTTCAGCGGCGACGGCGAGCATTGGTTCCTGATCAACGCCTCTCCCGATCTTCGCCAGCAATTGAATGCCACGCCGCAACTGCACCCCAAGGCGGGCGCGCTGCGTCATACGCCGGTCGCGGGCGTGATCCTGACCAATGGCGAGGTGGATGCCGTGGCGGGGCTGCTGTCGATGCGCGAGGGCTCGCCCTTCACGGTCTATGCGCATGAGAAGGTGCTGGCGATCCTCAGCGCCAACAGCATCTTCAACGTGCTGAACGAGAAGAACGTGCGGCGGCAGCCGATCGCCATCGGCGAGCCGTTCGAGCCGCGGCTGCCTGACGGTGCGCGGTCCGGGATCGAGGTGCTGCCTTTCGCGGTGCCGGGCAAGTCGGCCTGGTATCTGGAAGGCAAGGCGCATCCGGGCGGCGAGACCGGCGACGGCGATACGCTGGGCCTGAAGATCACCGACAAGACGACCGGCAAGTGCTTCTACTTCATCGCCGCCTGCGCCGAAGTGACCGACGCGCTCAAGGCCGAGATCGACGGCGCCGCGCTGGTGTTCTTCGACGGCACGGTCTGGCAGGACGACGAGATGATCAGGGCCGGGCTCGGCCACAAGACCGGCAAGAGCATGGGACACGTCGCGATGTCCGGCGACGACGGCGCGATCGCGCGGCTGGCCGATCTCGATATCGACAGGAAGCTGTTTCTGCATATCAATAACTCGAATCCGGCGCTGCTGCCCGCTTCACCCGAGCGGAAAGCGGCCGAGCAGGCGGGCTGGCAGATACCCGCGGATGGAACGGAGATCGTGCTGTGAATGCCGCATCACTGACTGGAATGACCGCGCTCTCGATCGGCAAGGATATCAGGCTCAACTCGGCCGAGGAGCTGGAGGCGACGCTGCGCCATATCGGGGCGACGCGCTACCACAGCCTGCATCCGTTCCATAAGCTGCTGCACGGCGGCAAGCTGAACAAGGGCCAGGTGCAGGCCTGGGCGCTGAACCGCTACTATTACCAGAGCACGATCCCGATCAAGGACGCGGTGGTGATCTCGCGCTTCCGCGACCGCGCCACGCGGCTGGAATGGCGCCACCGCATCGAGGACCATGACGGCGATGTCGGCTCCGAAGGCGGCATCGAGCGCTGGCTGAAGCTGACCGAAGGCCTCGGGCTCGACACCGCCTATGTGGAATCGACGGAAGGCATTCTCCCCGCCACGCGCTTCGCGGTCGAGGCCTATGTGCACTACTGCCGCGAGAAGAGCCCGCTGGAGGCGATCGCCTCCTCGCTCACGGAACTGTTCGCGCCGAACCTGCACGAAGAGCGCATCGCCGGCATGCTGGAGCACTACGACTTCGTCAATCCCGACATCATGAGCTACTTCAAGCGTCGCCTGGCGCAGGCGCCGCGCGATGCCGGCTTCGCGCTCGACTATGTCAAGGCGCATGCCACGACGCCGGAACAGCGCGCGCAGGTGTGCAACGCACTGATCTTCAAGACCAACGTGCTGTGGGTGCAGCTGGATGCGCTCCAGCACGCCTATGTCGAGGGCCACATTCCGCCGGGCGCTTTCGTGCCCAAAGCGAGCTGAAGAGGAACCGTCATGGCCGGGCCGCGTCATATCAGTGTCAGCGAGGCCAGCCGCCCCGTGCTGCCGCGGCATGCCAAGCTGAAATACGACGAGACGCGCAAAGTCTGGGTGATCCTGGCGCCGGAACGCGTGCTGGCGCCGGACGAGATCGCGGTCGAGGTCTTGCAGCTCTGCAACGGCGAGCGTAGCGTCGGCGACGTCTCCGACCAGCTGGCGGCGAAATACGCCGCGCCGCGCGAGGCGATCCTGACCGACGTCATCGCCATGCTCCAGGATCTCGCCGACAAGGGCTTCCTCACCGAAGCCCGGGAGAAGACGTCATGAGCGATGTGCTCGGCAGTCCCACCGTTCCGCCCGACGCCAGCGACAGCCTCGCGGTGCTGGAGAAGCAGCGTTCGACGGCGGAGACCTTTGGCATTCCGCTCGCCGTGCTGCTCGAGATCACGCATCGCTGCCCACTGCAATGTCCCTATTGCTCCAACCCGGTCGAGCTCGACCGCTCCGGCAAGGAGCTGACCACCGAGGAATGGAAGAAGGTGCTGAGCGAGCTCGCCGAGATCGGCGTGCTCCAGGTGCATTTCTCCGGCGGCGAGCCGACGGCGCGGAAGGACCTCGTCGAGCTGGTCAAGCATGCCAGCGACGTCGGCCTCTACACCAACCTCATCACCTCGGCCGTGCTGCTGACGCGCGAGAGGCTGAGCGAGCTGGCGGATGCCGGCCTCTGTCACGTGCAGATCAGCTTCCAGGGCGTCGAAGAGGGCCCCGCCGATCGCGTCGCCGGGTACCGAGGCGGCCACCGCAAGAAGCTCGAAGTGGCAAAATGGACGCGCGAGCTCGATCTGCCGCTCACCGTGAATGCGGTGATGCACCGGCAGAACCTGCACCAGCTCCCCGACATCATCCAGATGTCGATCGATCTCGACGCCGACCGGCTCGAGGTCGCCAACGTGCAATATTACGGCTGGGCGCTGAAGAACCGCGCCGCCTTGATGCCGACGGTGGCGCAGCTCGACGAATGCACCCGCCTCGTCGAGGAAGCGCGGGAACAGCTCAAGGGCCGGCTTTCGATCGACTACGTGGTGCCGGATTATTACGCGCTGCGGCCGAAGAAGTGCATGGGTGGCTGGGGCCGGCAGTTCTTCAACATCTCGCCCGCCGGCAAGGTGCTGCCCTGCCACGCCGCCGAGAGCATCACCGGGCTCGACTTCGAATCCGTGCGCTCCAACCATTCGATCGCCTGGATCTGGCAGAACTCCGACGCCTTCAACCGCTATCGCGGCACCGGCTGGATGAAGGAGCCCTGCAAGTCCTGCGAATTCCGTGAGATCGATTTCGGCGGCTGCCGCTGCCAGGCCTTCGCGCTGACCGGCGATGCCGCCAACACCGATCCCGCCTGCGCGCTGTCGCCGCTGCACGAGACCATCTTCAAGCAGGCCGAGCGCGAGGCCGAGGGCGAGACCAACCGCTTCCTCTACCGCAATTTTGCCGGTGGCACCCTGGAATCCGAGAATGGCGCCTGACGCCGACGCGGCCAGTTCGGTCAAACGCGCCGATCCCTTTGCGCCGCTGACCTCCGAGATGCTCGACGTCGGCGATGGCCACGAGCTCTATGTCGAGAGCGTCGGCCGGACCGATGGAATCCCTGCGATCTATCTGCATGGCGGGCCCGGCAGCGGCTGCCAGCCCGATCATCGCCGCCTGTTCGATCCCGACCGCTTCTGCGCCGTGCTGTTCGACCAGCGCGGCTGCGGCCGCAGCCGTCCGAAGGGCTCGCGCGCGCACAACACCACGGCGCATCTGATCGCGGACATGGAGAAGATCCGCGAGAAGTTCGGCTTCGAACGCTGGATCGTGGTCGGCGGCTCCTGGGGCGCGACGCTGGCGCTGGCGTATGCAGAGGCGCATCCCGAGCGCGTCCGCGGCATCGCGCTGCGCGCGACGTTCCTTGGCACGCGGACGGAAGTCGAAGCCGGCTTCACCGTGCGCCTGCCGCATTTCTATCCCGGGCTTCACGAGGATTTTCTCAGCGTGCTGCCGCCCGAGGAGCGGGACCGGCCGGTGGTCGCCTATTGGCGCCGCATCCTCGATGCCGATCCGGCCGTGCACGGACCGGCGGCACGGGCCTGGCACGATACCGAGCGCGCCCTGTCCGAGCACAAGCCCGCAAGGACGCGGCTCGACCTCGCCTCGCTGAACGTCTGGCGCACATTGCCGGCGACGCCGTTCATGGAAGCGCATTACTTCGTCAACGACAGCTTCATGACCGCAAACCAGCTGCTGCAGAATGCGGGGAGGCTCGCCGGCATTCCCGGCATCATCGTGCAGGGCCGCTACGATCTGTTGTGTCCTCCTGAGACATCCGAGCGGCTAGCGAAAGTCTGGCCGGGTTCCGAGATTCGCATCGTGGAAGAAGCCGGGCATTCGCTCTATGATGCCGGCGTGAGGGACGCGGTCATGAAATCGATCGCCGACCTCGCTTCGAAGACCGCGCGATGAGAGGACAAGAAAAATGCCGCTCGCCGGGAAAGGCATGCTGCTGACGTCGATGAATATCGACGCAGCCGACGAGGCCGATTTCAACCGCTGGTACGACCGCGAGCATCTGGAAGAGCGTGTCGCGATCGAGGGATTCCTGGAAGCACGGCGCTATGTCGCGCACGCCGCCAATCCCAGATATCTCTGCCTCTATTCGACCGCGACGCTCGACGTGCTCGACAGCCCCCCTTACAAGGCGCGGCTCGCGAGCCCGACCGACTGGTCGCGGCAGACCATGGCGCGTTTCAAGGACATGCTCCGTGTCGTCGCGCGCGTCACCATCAGCAACGGCACCGGACGCGGGGCTGCGCTCGGCGTGGTGCGGCTGCGGCCGGCGCCCAACAATGCCGCGCCATGGCGTGATGCACTGCAAGAAAAGCTGGCGCCGGACAAGCGCGACGGCATCACCTCGATGCATCTGCTCGAGAGCGAGCCGGAATTGTCGGGTGCAATGCCCGAGATTCCGGCAGTGCGCAACGAAGGTGCACGCGACTGGTTCGTGCTGATCGACGGCACGCATGTCGGCGCGGTCTCGGCTGTCATTGCCGAACGCTTCACCGGCCCCGCCGCATCGCCCTTCCCGCTTCCCGTCTCCGTCGGCACCTACGCGCTGATGTGGGACCTTGCGAAGAGCGACATCGCGCACCGCTAACGCGCCTACATGCACCGCAACATATTGCACCGCCGCATTGCCGCGCGCAGCCGTTAATGCTGTGCGCGCGCAGCTCCTATGAAAGCGGATGATCCCCCAATTTTGCCGTTGTACTTCGGACCGGTTCTAATAAGCTAACTCAATGACGTCATTCAGAAACCAGATCGAAGCGCATTAGCGTTCGCCAAGCTCAAGAAAAGGCCGCGGGGTCTTTGGGCCTGCGCGGACAGGGTAGGAATGAAACCGACCGATATCGCGGCCCCCGACTACTTTCACAAAGTGGTCGATTGCCAGTGGGCCTGTCCTGCGCACACCCCGGTTCCCGAATATATCCGACTGATTGCACAAGGCCGCTACAGCGACGCCTACATGATCAATTGGCAATCGAACGTGTTTCCCGGAATTCTGGGACGCACCTGCGACCGCCCATGCGAGCCGGCGTGCCGCCGCGGCCGCGTCGAGGAAACACCGGTCGCGATCTGCCGCCTCAAGCGCGTCGCAGCCGACTTCAAGGACGACATCACGCAGCGCCTGCCGAAGCCGTCGCCGAAGAACGGCAAGCGCGTCGCGCTGGTCGGCGGCGGTCCGGCCTCGCTGACGGTTGCGCGCGATCTGGCGCCGCTCGGCTATCACTGCACGGTGTTCGACGGCGATCCGGAAGCCGGCGGCATGATGCGCTCGCAGATCCCGAAGTTCCGCCTGCCCAATTCGGTGATCGACGAGGAGACCGGCTACATCCTCAATCTCGGCGTCGACTTCAAGGGCGGTCACCGCATCGAGAGCATGAAGGCGCTGCTCGCGGAGAAATACGACGCGATCTTCGTCGGCTCCGGCGCGCCGCGCGGCCGCGAGCTCGACATTCCCGGCCGGAAGGAGGCCGCCGCCAACATCCATATCGGCATCGACTGGCTGTCCTCGGTCTCGTTCGGCCACATCGACAAGATCGGCAAACGCGTGATCGTGCTCGGCGGCGGCAACACCGCGATGGATTGCTGCCGAACCGCGCGCCGCCTCGGCGGCGAGAAAGTCACCGTGATCGTGCGCTCCGGCTTCGAGGAGATGAAGGCCTCGCCCTGGGAGAAGGAGGACGCGATCCACGAGGACATTCCGATCCTCAACTACATGGTGCCGGTGGCATTCAAGCATGTCGCCGGCAAGCTCATCGGCGTCACCTTCCAGCACGTCAAAGCCGAATACGACGCCAAAGGCCGCCGCAACCTGGTGCCTTCGGGCGACCCCGATCAGACCATTCCCTGCGACGACGTGCTGGTCGCGGTCGGCCAGGAGAACGCCTTCCCCTGGATCGAGCGCGACTGCGGCATCGAGTTCGACAAGTGGAATATGCCGCAGGTCGACCCCAAGACCTTCGTCTCGACCAACCCGAAGGTCTTCTTCGGCGGCGACGCCGCCTTCGGCCCGAAGAACATCATCTGGGCAGTCGCGCACGGCCATGACGCCGCGCTGTCGATCCACAAGCTGCTGTCGGGCGAGGACATCACCGAGCGGCCGCTGCCGGAGGTGTATGTCTCCTCGCAGAAGATGGGCATCCACGAATGGAGCTATGACAACGACATCTCCAACGACAAGCGCTTCAAGGTGCCGCATCGCGACAAGGTGATCGCGCTGAAGGACATCCGCACCGAGGTCGAGCTCGGCTACGACGTCAAGCTCGCGCTCGGCGAAGCCCATCGCTGCCTGAACTGCGACGTGCAAACCGTGTTCTCGACCTCGCTTTGCATCGAGTGCGACGCCTGCGTCGACATCTGCCCGATGGACTGCATCACCTTCACGGAGAATGGCGAGGAAGCCGATCTGCGCCAGCGCCTGAAGGCGCCGTCGCCGCATCCCGACCAGGACCTCTATGTGTCCAGCGATCTCAAGACCGGGCGCGTGATGGTGAAGGACGAGGATGTCTGCCTGCATTGCGGGCTGTGCGCAGAGCGCTGTCCCACCGGAGCCTGGGACATGCAGAAGTATTTGATCGAAATGACTCACGCAGGTTCAGCATGTCCGACAAAAAGCCGATCAGCAGCGTAAACGACTTCGTCGTCCGCTTCGCCAACGTCAACGGATCGGGCTCGGCCAGCGCCAACGAAATGTTCGCGCGCGCGATCCTGCGCCATGGCGTGCCGGTGTCCCCGCGCAACATCTTCCCCTCCAACATCCAGGGCCTGCCGACCTGGTACGAGGTGCGGGTGACCGAAGAAGGCCATCTCGGCGCCCGCGGCGGCGTCGACATGATGGTGGCGATGAACCCGCAGACCTGGGACAAGGACGTCGCCGGGATCGAGCCGGGCGGCTACCTGTTCTACGATTCCACCAAGCCGATGCCGTCGACGAAATTCCGCGACGACATCACTGTGATCGGCGTGCCGCTCACCGCGATCACCAACTCGACCTACACCGATCCGCGCCAGCGCCAGCTGTTCAAGAACATCATCTATCTCGGCGCGCTGTCTGCCCTGCTCGACATGGACCCGAAGCTGATCGAGCAGCTGATCGGCGAGCAGTACAAGGGCAAGGAGAAGCTGCTCTCCTCCAACGTCCACGCGCTGCATCTCGGCCGCGACTGGGCGCTCCAGAACCTGAAATGCCCGATCGGGCTGCGGGTGAAGAAGTGCGACAAGGTCGGCGACAGCATCTTCATCGAGGGCAACAGCGCTGCCGCGCTCGGCGCCGTCTATGGCGGCGCCACCGTGTGCGCCTGGTATCCGATCACGCCATCCTCGTCGGTGGCGGAAGCCTTCACCGCCCATTGCAAGAAGTACCGGCACGATCCTGAGACCGGCAAGGCGAAATACGCCATCGTGCAGGGCGAGGACGAGCTGGCCTCGATCGGCATCGTCATCGGGGCGTCCTGGAACGGCGCCCGCGCCTTCACCGCGACCTCCGGCCCCGGCATTTCCTTGATGACCGAGTTCATCGGCCTGTCATATTTTGCCGAGATCCCCGCGGTGATCATGAACATCCAGCGCGCCGGGCCCTCCACGGGCATGCCGACCCGCACCCAGCAATGCGACATCATCGCCTGCGCCTATGCCTCGCATGGCGACACCAAGCATGTGCTGCTGTTCCCGGAGGATCCGGCGGAGGCCTTCGAGTTCGCGGCGGCCGCCTTCGATCTCGCCGAGCGGCTCCAGACCACGATCTTCCTGATGCTCGACCTCGACATCGGCATGAACCACCGTCTCTGCCGTCCGCTGAAGTGGGACGATGCCCGGCAATATGACCGCGGCAAGATCATGACCGCGGAGATGCTGGAGGAAGGCCGCGACTTCGGCCGCTATCTCGACGTCGACGGCGACGGCATCCCCTACCGCACCTATCCCGGCACGCATCCGACCAAGGGCTCCTACTTTACCCGCGGTACTTCCCGGGATCGCTATGCGCGATATTCCGAGGAAGGCCCGGTCTATGCCGACAATATGCAGCGCCTGGTGCGCAAGTTCGAGACCGCGCAGGACCTCGTGCCGCGACCGCTCCAGGCCAATGCGGAACGGCCGACCAAATATGGCGTGATCTATTTCGGCTCGACCTCGCCGGCGATGGACGAGGCGATCGGCCTGCTCGAAGCGCGCGGCCACCAGCTCGATCGCCTGCGCATCCGTGCCTTCCCGTTCCATTCGAGCGTGGCGAGCTTCCTCGCCGAGCACGACTTCGTCTACGTGGTCGAGCAGAACCGCGATGCCCAGTTGCGGCAGCTCATCGTCAACGAGAACGGCATCGACCCCGTCCGCCTCGTGCCGATCGTGCATTACGACGGCTCGCCGATCACCGCCCGTTTCATCGCAAAAGCCATTGGCGACCACCAGGATCACCTCAAGGTGACCCCGCTCCGCAAGGCCGTGTCATGACCTATATTGCCAAGCCGAAATTCCATCATCCCGGGCTCAAGAAGAACGAGCTCGGCTACACGCATCGCGACTACGAGGGCAAGATCTCGACGCTGTGCGCCGGCTGCGGCCACGATTCGATCACGGCCTCGATCATCGAGGCCTGCTATGAGCTCTCGATCGAGCCGCACCGGGTGGCGAAGATCTCCGGGATCGGCTGCTCGTCGAAGACGCCGGACTATTTCCTCGGCAATTCGCACGGCTTCAACTCCGTGCACGGCCGCATGCCCTCGGTGCTGACCGGCGCCAATCTCGCCAACCGCGACCTGATCTATCTCGGCGTCTCCGGCGACGGCGATTCCGCCTCGATCGGCTTCGGCCAGTTCGCGCATTCGATCCGGCGCGCCGTCAACATGACCTATATCGTCGAGAACAACGGCGTTTACGGCCTGACCAAGGGCCAGTTCTCGGCGACCGCCGACCGCGGCTCGAAGTCCAAGAAGGGCGTGACCAACACCGACAACGCCATCGACCTCGTCGCGATCGCGCTGCAACTGGGCGCAACCTTCGTGGCGCGCTCGTTCTCCGGCGACAAGACCCAGCTCGTGCCGCTGATCGCGGCCGCGATCCGCCACAAGGGCGCATCCTTCATCGACGTCATCAGCCCCTGCATCGCCTTCAACAACCATGCCGGCTCGACCAAGAGCTTCGACTATGTCCGCGAGCACAACGACGCGGTGAACCGGCTCGACGTGCTGGTCGGCCGCGACCCGATCGCGGTCGACTACGCGCCGGGCACGGTGCAATTGGTCGAGCAGCACGACGGCAGCAAGATCGCGCTGCGCAAGATCGACGCCGACTACGATCCGCATGACCGGCTCGGCGCCCAGACCTTCCTCCAGAAGCACGCCGCCAAGGGGCAGATCGTCACCGGCCTGCTCTATGTCGACCCCGATGCCGACGACCTGCACGCGCATCTCAACACGGTCGAGACGCCGCTCAACACCCTGGAAGCGGACACGCTGTGTCCGGGCTCGGCGGCGCTGGACAAGTTCAACGCCAGCATGCGGTGATCATTTGCCGCGCTGAGGCTGAGGCCTGACGCGCACGGTGATCTTCTCCGACACGACCGGCGGCTCGAACGGATAGTGCTTGGCGTCGCCCAGCACCAGCTGAAGGGTATGGGTCCCGGGCGGAAGCTCGAGAAATGTTTCGGTCTGCCCTGCCCCGAAATGCAGATGCGACTTGTCCTGCGGGATCGGCTCCTTCGGATCGATGGGGTCGCTGACGTCGACCAGCAGATGATGATGGCCGGCGTTCTGGTAGTCGTCGCCGGCATGCGTCACGCCCATGTTGCGCAAGCCGAACCGGACCAGGAAACCGGCGCGCACCCTTTGCCCGTCATACGGGGTGATGAAATAAACCTTTGCGTCCTTTGGCGCAGCCTTACCCTGCGAGAAGGCTACGCCCGGGAGCAATGCGAGCACCGCCGACAACGCAACGCAGCGAAGGATTTGCATCAGATCTACTCCTGCACTCAAGGACTGAGCGCGACCCGGAACCCATGCGTCGGGTAACGAACATTGGTATCGTAGCCGTCGCGGTTGGATGGCCGCACGTATCTCGAATCGTTCTTCCAGGAGCCCGAGCGCAGGACGTGCGAACTGCAGTCCCCACCGCTCCACGCCGAACCGTCATTGGGCGCGCCTTGATAAGTCCTGTGCCAGCAATCGGCGACCCACTGATCGACGCCGCCGCCCATATCGTAGAGTCCGAATGGATTGGGTTTGGAGCTACCGACTTTCGCCGGCTGCTCGGCGGCTGCGTCACCGCAATCCTTGCACCCGGCCATGCCCGGCTGGAGCTTGTCGCCCCACCAATATTTGGTCTGCGTTCCGCCGCGCGCCGCATATTCCCATTCCGCTTCGCTCGGAAGCCGGTACGACTTCTTCGTCGCCTGCGCGAGCCAGCCCGCATATTGCTGGGCATCGGTCCAGCTTACATTCGTGACGGGGGCGTCGTCCTTCCCGATCGCTGTAAAGCCACACGCCTTTGCAGCGGCGCATTCGTTCCACTCCCGCACCGTCACAGGGTATTTGCCGATCGAGAATGGCTTGATCGCGACCTGGTGAACAGGGCGTTCGGTCGGATCATCGTTGCTTCCCATCGTGAAGTTACCGCCGCGAACGACGATCATTTCGGGCTCGCTGGCGGGCGTCGGCGATTGGCTGGGCGTCGGCGTCGGTACCGGCGGCGCAGGTGAAGCCAACGAGGGCGAGGGTTGCGGCGTTGGCACGGCCGTTTCGCGTGCCGGCGGCTGCTGGACAGGAGATGCGGCCGGAGATGCGACCGGAGCGGCAGGCGGCGTGGCGGCCTGCTCACTTCCCTTGCCGGGCGGCTGCGCCAGAAGATACCAGAGCACGCCGGCGGCGCTGACCAGCAAGGTCAAGGCGAGGAGAAAGATCAAGGTATTCTCGCGCCGGCCTCGCGTCCCGCCGACGGCATCTGCGTCGGGCAGGACGCGATAGATGCGTACGGGGTCGGTGATGTTCTTCACCTTGCGGTCGCCAAGGGCCTCGTAGCCGCACACGACCTTGTGCTTGATCTGCTCGTAGATCGCGCCCGAGATGTAGACCTGACCGGGCTCGGCAATGCCCTCGATACGCGTGGCGATGTTGACGCCATCGCCGTAAACGTCGTCCGGCTCGATGATGACATCACCGAGATTGACGCCAATTCGGTACTCGATCCGGGAAGCCTTCGGAAGCGAGGCATTGCGGCCGATGAGATTCTGCTGGATGACGATGCTGCAACGAACGGCCTCAACAGGACTATCGAAAATAGCGATGAAGCCATCGCCCGTCGTCTTCACCAGGTTTCCATGGTGCTCGACGATGCTGGGTTCGATGAGGTCCCGCTCGATCCGCTTGACGCGGACATGCGTGCCTTCCTCGTCGGCCTGCATCAAGCGGCTGTAGGACGCGATGTCACCGACAATGATTGCTGCGAGACGACGAGGCATTGCGCCGTGCGAAGGCGGCTCGTTCTGATTCCCGGATCTGAAGTTGCGAATTTCGCCCATTGCGCGGGGACTCCACAAACTTGCACAGGCGGCCCCAGCCTACGACTTCGAGAAGCAATCGTCTGTGAAGGCTATCACATTGACAAACTGGGACAATGTCGAAGGACTCGGGACATCGAGTTCCAGGGAGCGAGGGCCTTGAACCCTTCTGGTCCAACCAGCGACTAAAGCGCCGCTCTCAGGGCGAGGAAGTCCGCCACTGGTTCAGCCAACACACATCGGGCTTTAATGGACAGGCTCGGGCTCAGTTGCGGCGCGACCCGAATATGCCAACCGGCCGGCCGCCCAGTATTGCTTGCAGGTCTCGAACAGCGTTTCGCCGTCCATGGTCAGGCCGCCCGTGACGAGCACGCCGTCCGCGCCAATGGGCTTGTTCAGCAGCGACAAGACGCGCTTCAGAAAGCCGCCTTCGAACCGCTCGGCAAGAAGAGGATCGACCTGAAGAACGACGATCCTCTGGCTGCGATACCGAAAGATCGATATGTCCCTCACCGATCTCCACGAGATGGTGTCATCGGCGATCCTGGTGTCGCGAATGCCGACACGGGTGATGAAGAGGACCGGCTCCCTGGCGGAGATCAACGTCGAGAGCGTCTTGCAGGTGGACAGGCCGAAAAACACGATGCCGAAATAGCTGAGCGCGATCTGGATCGTGGCGATGTCCTTGCCATAGTGCCAGCTGAATGCGAGCGCGCCGCACAGCAGCGTCGCCAGCAGGCCGGCTCCCAGCAACTTGAACAGCCGCGGAAGGGAATAGCCGATCGCAAGGTTGGGCAAGTTCTGACTTAGGGACATTTTGACCGCCACCAGTCATCTGCAACAACCAGGGGTGTACCGACACCCCTCCTTCCAAATTGTTAAAGCGGGAACCTTGCGCGAGGCTGCCCTCGAGGCGTGCGGCCAGGAACGCTTGAACGCGACGCTTTCCGCCCGCGACTAACGGCCAATCGGCCCTGATCGTCCTGCCGCGGGCCGTCAACGGCTCACGCGTTCGGTGCGACCATGAAGCTTGCCCTCGTCCTGCCGCTTGTCCTTACCGCGTTCACCGGCGTCGCCCACGCCGATGAGGCCGATAAAGTCCGGGAAACCACAAAGGCCGAAGCCGACGCCTTCATGGGCCGCATCTATGCGGGAACGCCGGGGGACAAGGCCTATGCCTGCTTCGTTCGCCGCTATGATGCCGAGCATCTGGCGCGGCATCCCAAGCAGAAGGTCGCGTCGATGAAGCTGCTGATCTCCGCGGAGACCGACAAGGAGGACAAGCAGCTGCACAATTCGTTCCGCCTGGGCTTCCGGTATCGCCATCGCAGCGGCGACTTCGACTCCAGCGGGTCGTGCGGCAGCCACGCGGTGCTTCTCAGTCAGGGCGACGAAGTCCGTCTCGGCTGCGGGGTGGACTGCGAAGGCGGCGGGATCGAGGTGGCGCTGTCCACGGACAACAAGTCCGCCATCATTCGGCTCGAGCAGGTCAGGGTCTGGCAGAACAACAAGCCGGATGACGAGGCCGAGCAATCGCTGGTCGCCGGCGCCGACGACAAGATCTTCCGCCTCGACCGCACCGACAACAGCGAGTGCGCCTCGCTGGTGACCGACCGCAAGGAACTCGCCGCGCTGCGCCACAAGTGATATGGGTCCGGCAAATTCGGGCGCAGCCGAGGGAGATCGCCATGAACCGCCGGAACATCCTGTGGAGTGCCGTTTCAGCGCTAGGTGCGGCGCTCGGCGCCTCCCGCGCGCAGGCCGCGACCGAGGCTCCGCCGTCGAACAAGCTCAAGGTCGTCTACCATCTCAGCGATGCCGAGAAGGTCAATTTCGTGCTCGGCAACATCCAGAACCATATCGACGGCGTCGGCGGCCCCGAGCACGTCACGATCGCGCTGGTGATTCACGGACCGGCGCTGAAGGCGTTTCACTGGGCGCAGGCCAACCCCGATATCAGCAAGCGCGTTGGCGACTTCTCCAAGGACGGCGTCGAGCTTGCCGCCTGCGGCAACACGATGAAGGCGCAGAACGTCACGCTGACGGATCTGCTGCCGGGCTTCGTCAGCGCGGAGAAAGGCGGCGTGGTCCGCCTGGCTGAACTCCAGTCGCAGGGATATCTGTATCTGCGGCCTTGAGGCGCTACGGTTACCGCGACATCGGTGCGCCCCCTCTCCTGCAAGCGGGAGAGCTTAAGCCCCAAGCCGCTTGACTTATCCATAACCCTGCGGTTATGAGTTATTCATAACTGAATGGTTATGGAAATCGCATGTCCGCCGCCCACGATCTCCTGTTCAGGACGCTCGCCGATCCGACCCGGCGGGCGATCTTCGAACGGTTGTGCCGCGAGGGCGAGCAGACGGTCGGGGCACTGACGGCACGGTCCGGCGTTTCCCAGCCGGCGGTCTCGAAACATCTCGGCGCGCTGAAGCAGGCCGGCCTCGTCCGCGACCGCCATGAGGGACGCCAGACCCATTACAGCGCGCAGCCCGGTGCGCTCAATCCGCTTGTCGACTGGACCAGCCAGATGGCCGGCTTCTGGCAGAACCGGCTCGACGCGCTCGACGATCTCCTAAAGAGGATGGACCAATGACCGAAACCTCAAGCGAGACCCGCTCCGTCGTCATCGAGCGCGAATTTGCCTTTCCGGCCGAGCGGATCTGGCGCGCGCTGACACAGCCGCATCTGATCGAGGAATGGCTGATGAAGAACGACTTCAAGCCGTCAGTCGGCCATCGCTTCAACCTTCGCGGCGAATGGGGCGGCGTGCTGGACTGCGAGGTGCTCACCATCGAGCCGCAGAAGACGCTCGCCTACACCTGGAATTTCGCGCATGAGGACGCGGCGTTCGACCTGAAAAGCGTCGTCACCTTCACGCTGACACCGACAAGCGCAGGCACGCATCTGCGCGTCGAGCAGGCGGGCTTCAGCCCGACGCAGAAACAGGCCTATGGCGGCGCGCATGCCGGCTGGAAGCAGTTTCTCACCAAGCTGGACGAGCTGCTGGCGCAACCGGATTGAGCCGGCGGCGCGCACCCATTCCGATCATTTCAGAGGAGGTCTCGTTGAACATGTGGATTCGACAAATCCATCGCTGGCTGTCCATCGCCTTCACGCTCGCCGTCATCGCGAACATCGTCGCGATGACCATGCAGGTCCAGGCCGTGTGGATCGGCTTCCTGGCGCTCGTCCCGCTGATCCCGCTGCTTGCGACCGGGCTGTATCTGTTTGCGCTGCCCTATCTTGACCGGCGCGGCGGCATGCAGCGTGAGGCGAGGTCATGAAGAAGGCGGTCGCGGTGAAGAAGACCGGCGCGAAGGACGCGGACGGAGCGTCGGCGTCCAAGTTGATCGACGGCAGGATCAGGGAGCTCGGCGACTGGCGCGGCGAGATGCTCGGGCGGATTCGCGCCCTGATCAAGGACGCCGACCCCGACGTGGTCGAGGAATGGAAGTGGCGCGGCGTTCCCGTGTGGGAGCACGACGGCATCATCTGCACCGGCGAGACCTACAAGGCCGTCGTGAAGCTGACCTTTGCCAGGGGAGCGGCGCTCGATGACCCGGCCGGCCTGTTCAATTCCAGCCTCGACGGCAATGTGCGGCGCGCGATCGATATTCGCGAAGGCGAGAAGATCAACGAGAAAGCGCTGAAGGCGCTCATCCGCGCGGCGGTGGAGCTGAATGTGTCGAAGACCAAGAAGAAGCCGGCCAAGCGTTCTGCATAGAACAGCAGTTGTGCAGGCACGGACCTCTTCCTTCTCCCCTTGTGGGAGAAGGTGGCGCGTAGCGCCGGATGAGGGGTATCTATCGACACGGGAAAGTGCGGAGAGATACCCCTCACCCCAGTGAGCTTGTGTCTGCCGGCGTCGCTGCCCTCTCCCACAAGGGGCGAGGGCACACCAACGCGCATCTCGCCGCATTGCTACACTTAGCCGGCGGCCTCAGGCCGCCGCCGGGATCGGGCGCGGGCTCACGACATATTCGCGCAGGACCTTGTCGTTGGCATCGACCTCGATCAGCGAGACGTCGTAGGTCCAGAGGTCCGCCAGATGCTGGAGCACGCGCTTGGCGTCGGTCTCGTTGAGCTGTGCGCCCTTGATGACGTGGTGATGCAGGATCAGCCGGCGGTCGCCGGAGAGATCGACGTCGACCACCTCGATATTGGCGTCGATGTAGCCGACATCGTGCTGCCGCGCCAGCTCGCGCCGGACGCGGCGGAAGCCGCGCTCGTCGTGGATGGCATCGACGCGGATGCCGGCACGCTCCTCGGGGTCGTCGTGCAGGTGGAACATGCGCAGCTGCCGCATCAGCTTCGGGCTCAGGAACTGGCCGACGAAGCTCTCGTCGCGGTAATTGGCCCAGACGTCGCGCAGCACGCCCATCACGTCGTTCTTGCCGGCGATGTCAGGGAACCACTCGCGGTCCTCGTCCGACGGGCTGGTGACGATGCGCTCGATGTCCTGCATCATGGCGAAGCCGAGCGCATAGGGATTGAAGCCGGAGAAGCGCGGATCGTCGAATTCGGGCTGGAACACCACGTTGGTGTGCGATCCCAGGAATTCGAGGAAGTTGCCGTCGGTGATGCGGCCCTGCTGGTGCAGCTTGGTCATGATGCGATAGTGGACGTAGGTCGCCGTCCCCTCGTTCATCACCTTGGTCTGGCTCTGCGGATAGAAATATTGCGCGATGTGGCGGACGATGCGCAGCAATTCACGCTGCCAGGGCGCCAGCCGCGGCGCGCTCTTCTCCAGGAAGTAGAGCAGGTTTTCCTGCGGCAGGCCGAGCAGCTTGCGGCGCCGCTCGACGCTGAGCGCGGAGCGGCTCTTGCTCTTTCCTGCCGGCACGGTGCGCCAGAGGTCGTTGAAGACCTCCTCCTCGTGCTGGCGGCGGCGCCCTGCCCGCTTCTCCTCGGCGCGCAGGTCGAGCTTCTTCTTGCCGGGATAGCGGTCGATGCCGTGCGACATCAGCGCGTGCGCGGCATCGAGCGTACGCTCGACCTCGGCGCGGCCGAAGCGCTCCTCGCATTGCATGACGTAGTTCTTGGCGAAATCGAGATAGTCCAGGATGCCGTCGGCGTCGGTCCACTGCTTGAACAGATAGTTGTTCTTGAAGAAGTGATTGTGGCCGAAGGCGGCGTGCGCGATCACCAGCGTCTGCATCGTCGCCGTGTTCTCCTCCATCAGGTAGGAGATGCAGGGCGAGGAGTTGATCACGATCTCATAGGCGAGGCCCATCAGGCCCTTGCGGTAGGAGGCCTCGTGATAGGCGAAGTGCTTGCCGAAGGACCAGTGCTTGTAGAACAGGGGCATGCCGACCGACGAGTAGGCATCCAGCATCTGCTCGGCGGTGATGACCTCGATCTGGTTCGGATAGACGTCGAGCCCGAGATCGTTCTTCGCCACCTCCTCACAGGCATCGGTGATGCGCTGCAAGGTGTGGAAGTCCCAATCCGCGCCCTCGAACAATCTTTCCGTCATGGAGCGGCTTTCTCCTGAGAGGTTTCGCGGCGCTGGAACAGGTCGTGGAACACCGGGAAGATCTCGCTGCGCTCGCTGACCTTGCGCATCGAGAGCGGTGCGCCGCTGTTGCGCAGGCGCTCGTAGAGGGTCCAGAGCGAGGAGTCGGAGAGATCGAAGGCGCTGCCGCCGGACTCGCCGACCTCGAGATAGGCAAAGAACTGGCAGACCGGCAGGATCTTGTCGGTCAGCAGGAGCCCAGTGAGCTCGCCGTCGGAATAGGAATTGTCGCCGTCGGAGGCTTGCGCCGCATAGATATTCCAGTCCGACGGATTGAAGCGCTCGCGCACGATCTCGTGCATCGCCTGGAGCGCGCTGGAGACCAGCGTGCCGCCGGAGGCCGGGCCGTAGAAGAAGGTCTGCTCGTCCACCTCCTCGGCGCGGTCGGTGTGGCGGATGAAGACGATCTCGACATGCTTGTAGCGACGCTTCAGGAACACGTAGAGCAGCATGTAGAAGCGCTTGGCGAGATCCTTCATGTGCTCGGACATCGAGCCGGAGACGTCCATCAGGCAGAACATCACCGCCTGCGCGACCGGCTTCGGCACCGTCTCGAAGCGGCGGTAGCGGATATCGAGCGGGTCGATGAACGGAATCCGCTTCGACCTCGCCTTCAGCTTTTCCAGCTCGGCGAGAAGCACCACGCGCTCGTCCTCGTCCGTGCACGCGGCGATTGCGGCTTCGAGCTCTTCGATCTCCTCCTTGCGGGGACGCTTGAGCGCAATGCGGCGGGCGAGCGCGAGCTTCACCGTCCGGCTCACCGAGATGTTGGCGGGCGAGCCCGACGTGGTGTAGCCGGCGCGCTGGATGCCCTCGCTCTCGGTCTGCGCGATCTTGCGCTTGGCAAGATCCGGCAGCTCGAGGTCGTCGAGGAAGAGATCGACGAATTCGTCGCGGCTCAGCACGAAGCGGAAGGCGTCCTCGCTGTCGCCTTCGCCGGGACCGGAATCCTTGGCGCTGCCCTGGCCGGAACGCTGGAGATAGTCGCCTTCGACGAACTTCTTGTTCCCGGGCAACACCATGTCGCGCGTTCCGCCTTCGCGGCGGAAACGCGGCTCATGCATCCCGTCGAGCGGAATCGTGACCTCACCACCCTCCAGGACGTCCTTGATGTCGCGTTCCTGCGAGGTCTTCTTGACGGCGCCCTGCACCAGGGATTTGGCCCGACGCAAGAACCGCTGGCGGTTCTCAAGACTCTTGCCGCCTGGATTCAGGCGCCTGTCAATAATGTGAATGGGCACTTTTCCATCCGCCTCAACCGGCCTGCTTCACACGCATGTACCATTCGACGAGCCGGCGAACCTGACGCTCGGTGTAGCCGCGCTCCACCATGCGTGCGACGAACTCGCCGTGCTTCTTCTCCGTCTCGCCGTCCTTCTTCGACCCGAAGGAGATGACCGGAAGCAGGTCCTCGACCTGAGAGAATATCCGCTTTTCGATCACATCGCGAATCTTCTCGTAGGAGGTCCAGGTCGGATTCTTGCCCCCATTCTGGGCCCGCGACCGTAACGAGAATTTGACCACCTCGTTGCGGAAGTCCTTGGGATTGGCGATGCCCGCCGGCTTCTCGATCTTGGTCAGTTCCTGGTTCAACAATTCGCGATCCAGGAGCTGTCCCGTATCGGGATCCTTGAAGTCCTGATCCTCGATCCAGGCATCGGCATAATCGACGTAGCGATCGAACAGGTTCTGGCCGTAATCCGAGTAGGATTCGAGATAGGCCTTCTGGATCTCGTTTCCGATGAACTCGGCATAGCGCGGCGCAAGGTCCGCCTTGATGAACTCGAGGTACCGCTTCTCGACCTCCTCCGGCAGCTGCTCGCGCTTGATCGACTGCTCCAGCGCGTACATCAGATGCACGGCGTCGGCGGCGACTTCCTGCGGATCGTGGTTGAACGTTGCGGCCAGGATCTTGAAGGCAAAGCGCGTGGAGACGCCGTCCATGCCCTCGTCGACGCCGGCGGCATCGCGATATTCCTGCACGCTGCGCGCCTTCGGATCGGATTCCTTCAGGCTCTCGCCGTCGTAGACCCGCATCTTGCCAAACACGGTGGAATTCTCGTGCTTGCGCAGGCGCGACATCACCGAGAACCGTGCCATCGTCTCCAGCGTCGACGGCGCACACGGCGCCGAGGCCAGCTCGGAGCCCTGGATCAGCTTCTCGTAGATCTTCTGCTCTTCCGTGACCCGCAGGACATAGGGCACCTTGATCACGCAGATGCGGTCGATGAAGGCTTCGTTGTTCTTGTTGGCCTTGAAGCTCGACCACTCGGCCTCGTTGGAGTGCGCGAGGATGATGCCGGTGAAGGGAATGGCGCCGATATTCTCGGTGCCGATGTAGTTTCCTTCCTGCGTCGCCGTCAGCAGCGGGTGCAGCATCTTGATCGGAGCCTTGAACATCTCGACGAACTCGAGGATGCCCTGGTTGGCGCGGTTGAGACCGCCCGAATAGCTGTAGGCGTCGGGATCGTTCTGCGCGTAGGTCTCGAGCTTGCGGATATCGACCTTGCCGACCAGCGAGGAGATGTCCTGGTTGTTCTCGTCACCGGGCTCGGTCTTGGCAATCGCGATCTGGCGCAGCCGCGACGGCTGGATTTTTGCGACCCGGAACTGGGAAATGTCGCCGCCGAAGGCTTCGAGCCGCTTGTAGCACCACGGGCTCATCAACCCGGTGAGGCGCCGGCGCGGAATGCCGTATTTCTCCTCCAGCATCGGCCCGAGCTGATCGGGATCGAACAGGCTGAGCGGGCTTTCGAACACCGGACTCAATTCGTCGCCGGCCTTGAGCACGTAGATCGGCTGCACTTCCATCAGCGACTTCAGCCGCTCGGCGAGCGATGATTTGCCGCCACCGACCGGGCCAAGCAGATAGAGGATCTGCTTGCGCTCTTCGAGGCCTTGCGCGGCGTGACGGAAGAAACCGACGATGCGCTCGATGGTTTCTTCCATGCCGTAGAAGCCGGCGAAGGCCGGATAGGTGCGGATGGTGCGGTTCAAAAAAATACGGCCAAGGCGGGAATCCTTGGCCGTGTCAATCGTCTGGGGTTCGCCGATCGCCGCTAGTAGTCGTTCGGCCGCGTTCGCGTATTTCATGGGATCGCTTCGACACGATTCCAGGTATTCCGCCATCGACATGTCGTGCTGGCTTCTCGCCTCGAACGACCGAGCGAAAGCGTTGAATAGAGAATCGTTGTACATGATCCCTCTCCGCGTGAGTTCCGCTACAAGCTGAAACGAAAGCAGTTACCGGACCGTTCCTCAGGCCGTCTCGAATCAGCGTGAGCACATGACGATCATTGGACACCCGGGGGCCGACTTCACGCAACGCACAACGTAGGCAACCGGGTGAGTTACGAACAGGCACCTGCCTGTTCTTTATGCGAATCTATGTATATCTTCGCTCATTTCCAGCAAATGTCACTCGGCCGCAACATCCGGGCATTACCGGGGATCGGCCTATCCGGCGGTGCAGCATAGCCGTCAGCCGGCGGCAGCTTTATGACGCTTGTACGGCCAAGCCTTGTGAGAGCGGACCTGAGTCTGGCGCACCTTGATCGCGGTCCCGCCGCAATGCGGTGCGTGAGTAGCTGGCAGCATGACAGTCACGGCAGGCGCGCAGCAATGTGTCAAAACCGATCGCCAGTCCGTCGCGGCGGATGACGATGCGACCGTCCTGCGCGCCGCGCGACATCGATCGGATCCTGGCGCGGATGCCGGCGAGCTGCCGCGGCAAGGCCAGCGTCGGCGTCGGCACGATCATCCTGTGGCTGCGCCGCTGCTCGGTCGAAACCTCCGCAATCGACTCCCACAGCAGAAATTCATTGCCGATGCTGAGATCGCGGATGCCAGAGGGGGTGACGATCACCACCGGCCCGCGTTCGGCGGGGAGCATCCAGATCAGCCGGCTGGCGACCAGGCCGAACAGCGCGACGCCGGCATAGCCGACCGTCGTGTCGTAGTCGCCCACGCCGGGCCATTCGAAGGCACGGCTGGCTCTGAGCAGGGTCATCGCAAAGCCCGCCGCGACCAGCAGCCGCAGATACGTCGCGCACGGATTGATTTCGAGATCGTGGGCCGCGTCGATGCTTACGGCCGGCGCGACCGATTGCGGACCGTCGGCCACGGCGAGCGGTGGGCCGTCAGGATGTGCGTGCATGCTTTCCCCCGCATGGCCATTCGCGACCGGGCGACGAAGCATCGGGCGGATCGCAATCCGCTGATGGCACGTTGTGCAGCGGCCGGCGGACGTTGCGCAACGAGGCCTCGGCCGAACCTCCCCGGCCAACGACTTTTCACGCAACAAAGCCACAACCGCCTGGATCGCCATGATCGCGACGGAGTTACACTGAGGGTATGACGCCTACACCCTTGATTGGTTCCCTCCCGGGAGCATGTTAGCTAGAGGATAGCGCGTCAGGACCGGCGCGGAAACCCCTCGCCCGCAGGCTTGGAGATAAATAAGCATCATGAATCCCGTCAAAGAACTGGAAAAGCACGGACAAGCCGTCTGGCTGGACTTCCTGGCCCGTGGCTTCATCGCCAAGGGCGACCTCAAGCGGCTGATCGACACCGACGGCGTCAAGGGCGTCACCTCCAATCCGTCGATTTTCGAGAAGGCGATCGGCAGTTCGGACGAGTACGACGCTCCGATCGGCAAGGCGCTGAAGCGCGGCGACCGGAGCGTGGCTGACCTGTTCGAGGCCGTCGCGGTCGAGGACATCCAGAACGCCGCCGACGTGCTCCGCCCGGTCTATGACCGCCTCAAGGGAGGCGACGGCTATGTCAGCCTGGAGGTCTCGCCTTATCTCGCGATGGACACCGCCGGCACGGTCGCCGAGGCGCGGCGGCTCTGGAAGGACGTCAACCGCAAGAACCTGATGGTGAAGGTGCCGGCGACGCCGGAAGGCCTGCCGGCGATCGAGACGCTCATCGGCGAGGGCATCAGCATCAACATCACGCTGCTGTTCTCGAAGGCGGTCTACCTCCAGGTCGCGGAGGCCTATCTCGCCGGCCTCGAGAAGTACGTCGCAGGCGGCGGCGATCCCTCGCATGTCGCGAGCGTCGCGAGCTTCTTCGTCAGCCGCATCGATTCGGTGGTCGACAAGCAGCTCGACGAGAAGATCGCGCGCGCCAACGACCCCAGCGAGAAGGAACGGCTCGCCGCGCTGAAGGGCAAGGTCGCCATCGCCAACGCCAAAGTCGCCTACCAGGATTACAAGCGCCTGTTCTCCGGTCCCCGCTGGGACAAGCTCGCCGCCAGGGGCGCCAAGCCGCAGCGCATGCTGTGGGCCTCGACCGGCACCAAGAACAAGGACTACAGCGACGTCCTCTATGTCGAGGAGCTGATCGGCCCCGACACCATCAACACCGTGCCGCCGGCGACGCTGGATGCGTTCCGCGACCACGGCAAGCCGCGCGACAGCCTGGAAGAGAATGTCGACGACGCAAGGCGCGTGCTGGAAGAGCTGGAGCGTTCCGGCGTCTCGCTCGACGCGATCACCGAGGAGCTGGTCAAGGACGGCGTCAAGCTGTTCGCCGACGCCGCCGACAAGCTCTACGGCGCCGTCGCCCACAAGCGCGCCACAGTGCTCGGGCCTGCGATCGACCACCAGCAGCTCTCGCTCGGCGACGGGCTCGGCAAGGCGGTGGCCAAGAGCACCGAGGAATGGCGCGCGTCAGCCAAGATCCGCAGGCTGTGGCAGCGCGACAAGTCGGTCTGGACCGGTGCCGACGAGGACAAATGGCTCGGCTGGCTCGACAGCGCCGCCAAGGCTGACGTCGCCGACTACGAGGACTATGCCAGCCGCGTGAAGGGCCAGAAATTCTCCGATGCCGTCGTGCTCGGCATGGGCGGATCGAGCCTCGGGCCCGAGGTGCTGGCCGAGACCTTTGCGCGAAAATCAGGCTTCCCGAAGCTGCATGTGCTCGATTCCACCGATCCGGCGCAGGTGCGGGCGATGGAAGCGAAGATCGACATCGCCAACACGGTGTTCATCGTATCCAGCAAGTCCGGCGGCACCACCGAGCCGAATGCGATGAAGGACTATTTCCACGAACGCGTCGCGCAGGCGGTCGGCCCCAAGGTGAAGACCGGCCACCGCTTCATCGCGGTGACCGATCCCGGCTCGTCGCTGGAGAAGTCGGCCAAGAAGCTGAACTACGCCCGCGTCTTCCATGGCGAGCCCTCGATCGGCGGCCGCTATTCGGTGCTCTCGCCGTTCGGCCTGGTGCCGGCGGCGACCGCAGGCATCGACGTCAAGACCTTCGTCAAGCATGCGCTCGCCATGGCCCGCTCCTGCGGGCCGGACGTGCCGCCAAGTGAGAATCCCGGCGTGCAGCTCGGCCTTGCCATGGGCCTCGCCGGCCTCGAAGGCCGCGACAAGGTGACGATCCTGTCGTCGAAGAAGATCGCCGATTTCGGCGCCTGGGCCGAGCAGTTGATCGCGGAATCGACCGGCAAGGAAGGCAAGGGCCTGATCCCGATCGACGGCGAGCCGCTGGGCGAACCCGCGGCTTACGGCAACGACCGCTTCTTCATCGATATCCGCACCGAGGGCGAAGCGGACGCCGCCCATGACGAGAAGCTTGCCGCGATCGAAGCGGCCGGCCATCCCGTGGTACGCATCGTCATGAAGTCGATCGACCATCTCGGCCAGGAGTTCTTCCGCTTCGAGATGGCAACGGCAGTGGCAGGCAGCATCCTCGGCATCAACCCGTTCGACCAGCCGGACGTGGAAGCGGCCAAGATCAAGACCCGCGAGCTCACCGCGTCGTTCGAGAAGACCGGCGCGCTGCCGGCGGAGCAGCCGGTGGTCAGCACGGACGAGGCCGATCTCTACACCGACGAGGCCAACGCCACGGCGCTGCGCGCCGCCGGCGCCAACGGCGACCTCACCTCATGGCTGAAGGCGCATCTCTCCCGCTCCGGCCATGGCGATTATGTCGCCCTGCTCGGCTACATCGCGCGCGACAAGGCCACCATCGACGCGCTGCAGGCGATGCGGCTCGAAGTGCGCGAGAAACGCCATGTCGCGACCTGCGCCGAGTTCGGGCCGCGCTTCCTGCACTCGACCGGCCAAGCCTACAAAGGCGGGCCGGACAGCGGCGTGTTCCTCCAGATCACCGCAGATGATGCCAAGGACCTGGCCGTGCCGGGCCAGAAGGCCAGCTTCGGCGTGATCAAGGCGGCGCAGGCGCGCGGCGATTTCGACGTGCTGACCGAGCGCGGGCGGCGCGCCTTGCGCGTCCACCTGAAGGGCGGGCTCAAGAAAGGTCTCGCGGCGCTCAATGCGGCGCTTAGCGACGCGCTGAATTAAGGGAATCTCTCAGATGCAACTCGGCATGATCGGCCTCGGCCGGATGGGCGGCAACATCGTTCGCCGGCTGATGCGCCACGGCCATTCGACCGTGGTCTATGACAAGGACGCCAAGGCCGTTGCCGGCCTTGCCGCGGACGGCGCGGTAGGCTCGGCGACGCTGGAGGAGTTCATCGCGAAGCTCGAACGGCCGCGCACGGCCTGGGTGATGCTGCCGGCGGGGCGCATCACCGAGACGACGATCGACACGATCGCGGGCGTGATGCAGGAAGGCGACGTCATCATCGACGGCGGCAATACGTTCTGGCAGGACGACGTCCGCCGCGGCAAGACGCTGAAGGCACGCGGCATCCACTATGTCGACGTCGGCACCTCCGGCGGCGTCTGGGGTCTCGACCGCGGCTATTGCATGATGATCGGCGGCGAGAAGCAGGTGGTCGACCGGCTCGATCCGATCTTCGCCGCGCTCGCCCCCGGTGCCGGCGACATTCCGCGCACGGACGGGCGTGAGGGGCGCGATCCCCGCATCGAGCAGGGCTACATCCACGCCGGTCCCGTCGGCGCCGGCCACTTCGTCAAGATGATCCACAACGGCATCGAATACGGCCTGATGCAGGCTTATGCCGAAGGGTTCGACATCCTCAAGAACGCCAACATCGAGGCCTTGCCGGCGGATCATCGCTACGATTTCGATCTCGCCGACATCGCAGAAGTCTGGCGGCGCGGCAGCGTGATCCCGTCCTGGCTGCTCGATCTCACCTCGACCGCGCTCGCCGACAGCCCGCAGCTTTCGGAATATTCCGGCTTCGTCGAGGATTCCGGCGAGGGCCGCTGGACCGTGAATGCGGCGATCGACGAGGCGGTGCCGGCCGAAGTCTTGACCGCAGCGCTCTACACACGTTTCCGTTCCCGCAAGGAACACACCTTTGCCGAAAAAATTCTCTCCGCGATGCGCGCGGGTTTCGGCGGCCACAAGGAGCCGAAGCAGCCGGGCGCTTCGAAGCCCAAATAAGACGCCGAAGCATGCGTAACCAAGCGAAGGCCGATCATTCGTGACAAAAGACCCGCAAACAAAGCGCAAGCCGGAAAATTGCGCCTTCGTCATCTTTGGTGTCACCGGCGACCTCACTCATCGCCTGGTGATGCCCTCGCTCTACAATCTCGCCGCCGAGCACCTATTACCCGAAAAATTTTGTGTCGTCGGCGTGGCCCGTAAGGGCCAGTCCGATGACGAGCTGCGCGACAGCCTGTTGAAGGGCCTGCGCCAGTTCGCGACGCGGCCCGTGGACGACGATATCGCCCAGAAGCTGCTGCAATGCCTGACCTTCGTCGAAGCCGACCCGAAGGACCCGCCGTCCTTCGACCGCTTGCGCGAGCATCTGGATTCGCTGGAATGCGCGCAGGACACCGGCGGCAACCGGCTGTTCTACCTGGCAACGCCGCCCGCCGCGTTCGCGCCGACCGCGCGCGAGCTCGGCCGCACCGGCATGATGAAGGAGAACGGCGCCTGGCGACGCCTCGTGATCGAAAAGCCGTTCGGCACCGATCTCACCTCGGCACGCGCGCTGAACGCCGAGCTGCTGAAGATCATGGACGAGCACCAGATCTACCGGATCGATCATTATCTCGGCAAGGAGACGGTGCAGAACATCCTGGTGCTGCGCTTTGCCAACGGCATGTTCGAGCCGATCTGGAATCGCAACCATATCGACCACATCCAGATCACCGTGGAGGAGAAGCTCGGCGTCGGCCATCGCGGCGGCTTCTACGATGCCACCGGCGCGCTGCGCGACATGGTGCCGAACCATCTGTTCCAGCTGATGTCGCTGGTCGCGATGGAGCCCCCCGCCCGCTTCGACGCGCATTCCGTGCGCTCCGAGAAGGCCGACGTGCTCACCTCGATCCAGCAGCCAAGCCGTGAAGAAGCGCTGAAAAATTCGGTGCGCGCGCAATATCTCGCCGGCCGCATCGGCGACGACGCGATCACGGACTATCGCAAGACCGAGGACGTCAAGCCCGGCAGCACCACCGAGACCTTTGTCGCACTCAAGCTGATGATCGACAATTGGCGCTGGGCCGGCGTGCCGTTTTACTTGCGCACCGGCAAGGCACTGGGCCACAAGCGGACCGAAGTCGCAATCAAGTTCAAGCAGGCGCCGCTGTCGATGTTTTCGGGCACGGACGTCGACCGCCTGTCGCAGAATTTCCTTACCATCGGCATCGCGCCGACCGAGACCATCGAGCTGCAGTTCAACGCCAAGATTCCGGGCCCGAGCATCACCATCGACGGCGTCGAGATGAAGTTCCGCTATGGCGACTATTTCCGCGTCGATCCCTCGACCGGCTACGAGACACTGATCTACGACTGCATGATCGGCGACAACATCCTGTTCCAGCGCGCCGACGGCATCGAGGCCGGATGGCAGGCGGTGCAGCCGTTCCTGGACGCCTGGAAGGGCGAGGGCACCAACGGCATCGAGACTTATGAAGCCGGCAGCGACGGCCCGGCCTGCGCCGACGAATTGCTCCGGCGCGACGGACGAAGCTGGCGGAAGTTTTCGTGATGGCGGCGGCCGGCCAGCCGGAGCTGATCGTCGCAGCCGACGCCGAGGCCCTTGCGCGAGCCGCGGCCGAACGGGTGATGGCGCGGATTGCGGCCAACGCGGGGCGAATCGCGATCTGCCTCACCGGCGGCTCCAGCCCGAAGAAGCTCTATCAATTACTCGGCAGCGATGCCTGGCGTGGAAAAATCCCGTGGGATCGCGTGCACTGGTTCATCGGCGACGAGCGCTTCGTGCCTGAGAGCGATCCCCTCAACAACATGGCGGTGGCGCGCGCGACCTTTCTCGATCGCAACGCGCCCTCTGGCCACATCCACCCGATCCCGACCGCGGCTGAGAGCCCGGACCAAAGTGCCGAGACCTATGCGCGCGAGCTGCAGGCCTTCTACGGTTCGGAAAGCCTCGATCCGGCCCGGCCGCTGTTCGACCTGGTCTTGATGGGCGCCGGCCCGGACGGCCACACCGCCTCGCTGTTTCCCGGCTACCCCGAAATCGAGGAAATGCAGCGTTGGGTCGTCGGGGTGCCCAAGGCCAATGTGGCCCCCTTCGTGCCGCGGGTCTCCCTCACCCTGCCCGTCCTTGCATCCTGCCGCGAAATGCTGTTCGAGATTGCGGGACATGACAAGCAGCCGATCTTGACGCGCCTCCTCAATGGCGAGACTCTGCCGGCTGTACGCGCGCGCTCGAATGGTGAGACCGTCTGGCTGGTCGACCAGGCCGCGCTTCCGGAGGAAATTCGTGGCGGGCGTTGAAGCACCTTGTGCGTTGATCGTGATGGGCGTGTCGGGCTCGGGCAAGAGCACGGTTGCGGAGGCGCTCGGCGAGCGGCTCGGCTGGCGCTTCGAGGACGGCGACAGCTTTCATCCCGCCAGCAATGTCGAGAAGATGAAGGCCGGCCATCCGCTCACCGACGAGGACCGCTGGCCCTGGCTCAATGCCATCGCCGACGAGATCGAACGGGTCTGCAGGAGCGGCAAGCACGTCATCATCGCCTGCTCGGCGCTGAAGCACACCTATCGTGACGTGCTGCTGCGGGGGCGCGACGACGTCCGCTTCGTCTTCCTGAAGGGCACGAAGGAGCTGATCGCCGAACGCCTCGCGCACCGCAAGGGCCATTTCATGCCGCCAGGGCTGCTGACGAGCCAATTCAACACGCTGGAAGCCCCGGAGGCGAGCGAGCACGTCATCACCGTCTCGATCGACGAAACCGTCGAGGCGATCGTGGACGGCGTCGTGCGGCAATTGAAACTGGGCGGCGCAATACCCAAGGTCCTGCCATGACGCAAATCTCTCTCGTGGTGTCCGACGTCGACGGCACGCTGCTGACCAAGGACAAGACGCTGACGGAACCTGCGAGGTCCGCGGTGCAGCGGCTGCACCAGGCCGGCATCGGCTTCACCATCACCTCCAGCCGTCCCGCCATCGGCATGCGCTTCCTGATCGAGCCGCTGGGGCTGTGGCTGCCGGTCGGCCCGTTCAACGGCTCCTCGATCGTCGATCCCGAGATGAAGCCGGTCGAGCAGCACCTGATCCCCGCAGCCGCCGCCGAACGGTCCTTGCAGATCCTCCGGGAGTTCCGCGCCGACATCTGGCTGTTCACCACCGACAAATGGCTGATCGACAACCCCAGCGGCAAATACGTCGCCCATGAGCAGCACACGATCCGCTCCGATCCGACCATCGTGACGGATTTCTCGCCGTACCTTGCGAGCGCCTGCAAGATCGTCGGCGCCAGCGCCGACGCCGCCGGGCTCGCCGCTTGCGAGAAGGCGATGCAGGAGGCGCTCGGCAGCGAGGCGACCGCGGTGCGCTCGCAGACCTATTATCTCGACATCACCCCGCCAGGCTTCAACAAGGGCACCTTCGTCGAGGCGATGGCCAAGCGGTTGGGGATCTCGACCGACGCGGTCGCCACCATCGGCGACATGCAGAACGACCTTGCGATGTTCCGCGTCAGCGGCGTCTCGATCGCCATGGGCAATGCCACCGACGACGTCAAGGACCAGGCCACCCACGTCACCGCCACCAACGAGCAGGACGGTTTTGCCGAGGCGATGGAGATGATTTTGAAGCTGAATGGGGTGGGCTGAGTCACTACTTCGACCGCTGCACCGCCGGCTTCTCGCTCTCCTGCCTTGCCGCCGAGAGATTATGCGCGGTGTTGATCAGCGCGATGTGGGTCAGCGCCTGCGGGAAATTTCCGGTCTGGCGGCCCGCCAGGGAATCGTATTCCTCGGCCAATAGGCCGACGTCGTTGGCAAGGGCGGCCACGCGGTCGAACAGTGCCTGCGCCTTGTCGAGATTGCCCGACAGCACATGCGCATCGGCCAGCCACAGGCTGCAGGCGAGGAACGCGCCCTCGATCGGCTGCTTTTCCTCGGACATTTCGCGCGGATCGTGGCGCAGCACGAAGCCGTCGCGCATCAGGTGCTTTTCGACGGCTGCGATGGTGCCGCGGATGCGCGGGTCTTCCGCCGGCAGGAAGCCGACCGCCGGCAGCAGCAGCACGCTGGCGTCGAGCAGCTTTGAGCCGTAGGACTCGACGAAGGCATTTTCCTCCGCGCCGAAGCCCTTGTTGCAGACGTCGCGATGAATGGCGTCGCGCAGCGCGCGCCAATGCAGCAGCGGCGCCCTGAAACCAAAGGTCTCGGCGCTCTTGATGCCGCGGTCGAAGGCGACCCAGGTCATCACCTTGGAGAAGACGTAGTGCCTCGGCTCGCCGCGCCGTTCCCAGATGCCGTTGTCGGGATGGTCCCAGACCTCGGCGAGATGGTTGAGCACGGCGCATTCCAGCGCCCAGCTCTCGTCATCGAGCTTCAGCTTCGCCATGCGCGACTGGTGGAAGGCGTCGATCAGCTCGCCGTAGACGTCGAGCTGGAGTTGCGCATGCGCGGCATTGCCGACGCGCACCGGCTTGGCGCCCTCATAGCCGTCGAGCCAGCCCGCCTCCCATTCCAGGAGCCGGCGCTGGCCCCAGATGCCGTACATGATCTGCATGTTCGCCGGCGAGCCGGCGGCGGCGCGCAAGAGCCAATTGTGCCAGGCCAGGGCTTCCTCGGTGTAGCCCGAGTTCATCAGCGCCAGCAGCGTGAAGGTGGCATCGCGCAGCCAGCAGAAGCGATAGTCCCAGTTCCTGCTGCCGCCGAGCTTCTCGGGCAGCGAGGTCGTGGGCGCCGCGACGATGCCGCCGGTCGGGTCGAAGGTCAGCGCCTTCAGCGTGATCAGCGAGCGCATGATGAGATCGTGATACTCGCCGTCCCGCGTGCAGCGGCTGCACCAGTCCTGCCAGAATTTTTCGGTCTCCTGGAGCGCGATCTCCGGGTCGATCGGCGCGGGCGGATCGAGGTGCGAAGGGCCGTAGGTCAGCACGAACGGCACGGTCTCGCCGGCCTTCACCTCGAATTCGGCAACCGTCGTCAGGTCCTCACCGCGGGTCTCGACCGGCGTGCGCAGCACCGTCATGTCCTGGCCGGCAACCGCCAGCAGCGAGCCGTCCTTGCAGCGGCGCACCCAGGGAATGTCGACGCCGAAGCCGAAGCGGATCACGAGCTCCATCCGCAGCTTCACCGTGCCGCTGACGCCGCGCACCAGCCGCACGACGTCGGACGCCTTGCCGCGCGGCGGCATGAAGTCGATCAATTCGACAATGCCGCTCCTGGTCTCAAACCGCGTTTCGAGGATGAGAGTCTGGCCGAGATAGCGGCGTGACGTCGTGGTGACGTCTCCGGCTGGCGCGATCTGCCAGCGGCCGTTCTTGCGCGTGCCGAGGATCGCGGCAAAGCAGGCGTCGGAATCGAAGGCGGGCCAGCACAGCCAGTCGATCGAGCCGTTGCGCCCCACCAGCGCAGCGGTCTCGCAATCGCCGATCAGCGCATAGTCCTCGATCCTCTGAGACAATGTTTCCGAGCCCGAGAAATTTCCGGCGCGTCAACTCCCGCCGGACAGTGAACGTTCCCGCGTCGCAGCCTTCAAAGCCGCAAGATTAACCTTGGCGGCGATCTTGTCGAGCGTAACCGGGAGGCGCTGGCGCCAATTCGGGTGTTCGTCGATCGTGCCGGGGATGTTTGGCTGGTCGATCACACCCAAGAGATCCTCCATGGACACCGCGAGCAGCCGCGAGGGCGTCCGCGACAGGAAGGCGAGCACCGAATAGAGATCGTTGGCGTTGATGCCGTTCTGGCGCAGGATCTCATCGAGCATGCCGAGCGCATCCCAGCGCGCCTGGTCGTTTTCGCCGGGATCGAGCCCGAGCGACAGCTTCATCTTGAGATCGCTGAAGGAGCGCCAGCCCGCATAGGTGCAGAGGTCGTGCGTGTTCAGTGTCACCAGTGCGTTCGGCCGGTAATAGTCGATGTTGCGGAAGTGGCCGGCATCGTCGCGCTCGAACATCATGACGAGGTAGGACCAGATGCCGAAATCCTGCATCGTTTCGCGGAAACCTTCCGGCACCGTGCCGAGGTCCTCGCCGATCACGATGCATTTATGGGCCGCACTCTCGCGCGCGACCGCGCCCAGCAGCGCCTCGAACGGCATCTGCACATAGGCGCCGTTGTCGGGCTTGAAGCCGCGCGGCACGAGATAAAGCCGCTTCAGCCCGAGCACGTGATCGATCCGGATGGCGCCGGCATGGCGCATCGAGGCGGCCAGCATGTCGGCGAACGGCACGAAGGATTGCGCCTCTAGGCCGCCGGAATTGAAGCCGGCAAGGCCCCAGTCCTGGCCGACCGTGTTGAGCACGTCCGGCGGCGCGCCGACGGCGAGATGGCGCGAAATCGCCGTCTGCTCGTTCCAGGCATCGAAGCCGTTGGACTGCACGCCGACGGCAACGTCGAGATAAAGCCCGACCCGCATGCCGAGCTGGCCGGCCAGCTCCTTGGCCGCATGCAACTGGCTATCGGCGGTCCATTGCACGAATTCGACGAACTCGACCTCGCGCTTGTCAGGCCCGTTGCGCAGCTCGGCGCATTTTGTCGCGTCCGGCTGCCGCCACTCGGGCGGCCATTCCCACCACGGCCCGGTGAAGCGATGCCGCAGCACCTCGAAGCAGGCAAAACGGGACAGCAGCGGCGCGCGATCCGCGCGGAAGGCGTCGAACTGGTTGCGGCGGACACCGCTCGCGCTCGTCACGAAGCTGTTGAAGGCAGCGCGCAAGGCCAGCCATTTCAGCGCCGCCATATCCGCATATGGCACCCGGTCGCCTTCGCGCAGCCGCGCGGCGGTCGCTGCCGCGTCGGGGACGAGGTCCGGGGAATATTCCGGGATCGCCTCGACGTCGATGTAGAGCGGATTGAGAAACAGCCGGCTGTTCGGCGAATAGGGGCTGCAATCGGCCGGGTGGTCGTCGAACAACACGTGCAGCGGATTGAGGCCGACACCGTCGGCCCCCAGCTGCTTTGCGAGCCGGACGAGGTCGGCGAGGTCGGTGAAATCGCCGATGCCCCAGTTGCGGTCCGACCGGACGCTGTAGAGCTGCACGGCGAGCACCCAGCCGCGGTCGAACTCGCCGCCGAAGGCGCGCTCGGGCGCCACGATCATCGGCACTTCTTCGGTCACGCCTTCGGCATCGGTCAGCGTCAAGCGGTGATAGCCGAGCGGCAGGCCGGCGGGCCAGGCGATGACGGGCTCGCGCGTCGCGCCTTGCGCGATCACATTGCCGTTGCCGGCGATCTTCCATTGCAGCGGCGGCGCGCCGGTGGCCGCCAACTCCGTCCGCGGATGTCCCAGGGCGCGAACCACAACGGGCCCGCTGACGAAGCGATAGACCCGCTTCTCCGGCAGGGCGTCGAGGATGGATTTGAGGGCCACGGGATCGGTGACCCGCAGCTTTCCGAGGGCGTCGACGAATTCGGACTGAACACCCTTGATCTGGGCTTGAGCTAAAAGATCCATTCGGCACGCAGCTTGCAGGCCATTGTTTGGCCGGGGGCGGGGATTTTAACGAGGTGGCGGAAGACGTTAGTCAGGGGTAACTCACGAACCGGGCCTGCCGTTCCCAGGGGGAACTAATGACACACAAGCGGCTTTCTATATAGGTATCAAGCGTAGGTTCCCGGCAAGGGAAACGGGCCCTGCTTTCTTGTCAATGGCATCACCGTGAACAAGACAATTCAAACTGTCGAAAGTGCCGCAGCCGGCAGCGCTTTCCTCATCGAAGACGTCTATCCCTTGATCGACGGCGGTCGCTTCGCCGTGAAGCGGATCGCGGGCGAGCGCGTCGGCGGTCGCTTCGCCGTGAAGCGGATCGCGGGCGAGCGCGTCGAGGTGTGGGCCGACATCTACCGCGATGGCGAGGCCGTGATCGGCGCCGCGCTGATCTGGCGTCGCGAGCAGGACCGGGAATGGCGGAGCGAGCCGATGATCCATCACGGCAATGACCGTTGGTCCGGCGCGTTCACGCCCGTCGAGCCCGGCCAATATGTCTACGCAATCGAAGCCTGGACCGACGAGTTCGCGACCTGGTCTCACGCGGTCGCGCGCAAGCAACTGTCCGGCGCCGATGTCAGCCTCGACGCCATCGAGGGCGCCGGGCTCCTGACCAAGGCGCATGGCGCGCGGCAAGACGCCGCGGCGGTGATCGTCAGACAATGCGAGGACTATCTTCAGACCGGCGATGTCACCCCGCTGCTTTCAACCGAGCTCGGCAACGCCATGGCCGAGAGCCAGTTGCGGCCCGACCTCACCCGCTCGCCGCCGTTCCCGCTGATCGCCGACCGCGACAAGGCGCGCTGTGGCGCCTGGTATCAGATGATGCCGCGCAGCCAGAGCCGGATCCCCGGCCGGCACGGCACGCTGCGCGACTGCATCGCGCGCGTGCCCGATATCGCCGCGATGGGCTTTGACGTGCTCTACTTCACGCCGGTCCACCCGATCGGGCATAACAGGCGCAAGGGCCGCAACAATTCACCGGTCGCCACAGAGGGCGAACCCGGCTCGCCCTATGCGATCGGCGCCGCCGAGGGCGGACACGACGCGCTGCATCCCGAGCTCGGCACCATCGAGGATTTCCGCGCGCTGGTCGCGACCTGCCTCGAATACGGCCTCGAGCTCGCGCTCGATTTCGCCGTGCAATGCTCGCCGGACCATCCCTGGCTGAGGCAGCATCCGGAATGGTTCAAGTGGCGGCCCGACCGTTCGGTACGGACGGCGGATGGCCCCTATTCGGACATCGTCATCCCCGATTTCGCCTCGGTCGACCGGGCCGGGCTGTGGAACGCGTTCCGCGACGCCATGCTGTTCTGGATCGACCATGGTGTCACCATGTTCGCCATCGACAATCACGATACCGCGCCGCTTCCGTTCTGGGAGTGGCTGATCCGCGACATCCGCCGCCGACATCCCGAGGTGATCCTGTTCTCCAAGACGTTTGCACGGCCGAAACTGATGAAAGGCCTCGCCAAGCTCGGCTTCGCGCAGTCCTTCACCTATTTCCCCTGGCGCACCTCGAAGTGGGAGCTGGAGCAATATCTCGGCGAGCTGACGCGTTATCCCGAACGCGACTTCTATCGCCCGAACCTGTTCGTGAATACGCCCGACCTGCTGCCCTATCATCTGCAGAGCGGCGAAGCCTGGGCCTTCAAGTCACGGCTCGCGCTGGCCGCGACGCTGTCGGGCAATTACGGAATCTATAGCGGCTTCGAATTGCTCGAGCACGAAGCCGTCCCCGGCCATGAGGAATATCTCGATTCCGAGAAGTACCAGATCAAGCAGCGCGACTGGGACAAGCCCGGCAACATCAAGCCTTACATCACCGGGCTCAACCGCATCCGCAACGACAATGCGGCGCTCCAGCAGACGGCGAACTTGCGATTTCTCGGCGTGGAGGACGGCGAGACAATCGCCTTCGTCAAGGAAGCGACCGACCCGGCCAACACCGTCGTCGCCGCCATCGCACTCTCGCGCCATGCGCGCGAATTCTGGTTGCCGCTCGGCGACCTCACCATCGACGTCGGCGGCGAGCGCCGCCACGTCACCGCCCTCGAAAATCTCCTCACCGGCGAACAGTCCCGCATCGAATGGGGCGGGATCAGGTTGCGTATCGATCCCGACCGCGATCCGGCATTGCTGTTCCGCTGCCTGGCGTAAAGGCTGAGCGCCATGAATGTTCTGTCTTCCGTCGACACCAAGAAGATTGAGGCTGCCGAGGTCGTGGATGAGCTCTGGTACAAGGACGCCATCATCTACCAGCTCCACGTCAAGGCGTTTGCCGACAGCAACCATGACGGCATCGGCGACTTCGCCGGCCTGACCGAGAAGCTGCCCTATCTCCAGGAGCTCGGCGTCACCGCGCTGTGGCTGCTGCCGTTCTATCCTTCGCCCGGGCGCGACGACGGCTACGACATCGCGGACTACGGCTCGGTCAATCCCGATTTCGGGACGATGAAGGACTTCAAGCGCTTCATCCAGGAAGCGCAGAAGCGCGGCTTGCGCGTCATCACCGAGCTCGTCGTCAACCACACCTCGGACCAGCACAAATGGTTCAAGCGCGCGCGCCGCAGCCATCCGGGCTCGAGCGCCCGCAACTGGTATGTCTGGAGCGACACCGACCAGAAATACCAGGGCACGCGCATCATCTTCACCGACACGGAAAAGTCGAACTGGACCTGGGATCACGAGGCCGGCGCCTTCTACTGGCACCGTTTCTTCTCGCACCAGCCGGACCTCAATTTCGACAATCCGCGCGTCGTCAGCGCCCTCATCCAGGTGATGAAGCGCTGGCTGGACGCCGGCGTCGACGGCTTCCGGCTGGATGCCATTCCCTATCTGTGCGAGCGCGAGGGCACCTCGAACGAGAACCTTCCCGAGACGCATGCGATCATCAAGCGTCTGCGCCAGGAGCTGGATTCCTACTCCAAGGGCAAGCTGCTGCTGGCCGAGGCCAATCAATGGCCGGAGGACGTGCAGGAATATTTCGGCCGTGGCGACGAATGCCACATGGCCTACCACTTCCCGCTGATGCCGCGCATCTACATGGCGATCGCGCAGGAGGACCGCTTCCCGATCACCGACATCCTGCGCCAGACACCGGACATTCCGGCAAGCTGCCAATGGGCGCTGTTCCTGCGCAACCACGACGAGCTGACGCTGGAAATGGTCACCGACGTCGAGCGCGACTATCTCTGGACCACCTACGCCAACGACCCCCGCGCCCGCATCAATGTCGGCATCCGCCGGCGCCTCGCGCCGCTGATGGACAACGACCGCCGCAAGATCGAGCTGATGAACTCGCTCCTGCTGTCGTTCCCCGGCACGCCGATCATCTATTACGGCGACGAGATCGGCATGGGCGACAACATCTATCTCGGCGACCGCAACGGCGTGCGCACGCCGATGCAGTGGAGCCCGGACCGCAACGGCGGCTTCTCGCGCTGCGACCCGGCCCGTCTCTACGCGCCGCTGATCATGGATCCGGTCTACGGCTATGAATCGGTGAACGTGGAGGCGCAGTCGCGCAGCCTGTCGTCGCTGCTCAGCGCCACCAAGCGGCTGATCTCGGTGCGCAAGTCGACGCTCGCCTTCGGCCGCGGCACCATGACCTTCATCCGCCCCGCCAACCGCGCCGTGCTGGCCTATGTCCGGCAATATGGCGACGAGGTGATCCTCTGCGTTGCCAACCTCTCGCGGGCGGCGCAGGCGACCGAGCTCGATCTGACGCCGTGGAAGGACCGCATCCCGCAGGAGATGCTCGGCCGCACCCGCTTCCCGGCAATCGGCGAGCTGCCCTACATGATCACGCTGGGGCCGTACGGCTTCTACTGGTTCCAGCTCATGGAGCGCGACAAGTCCGAGCCGGTGACGTCGCGCGCGGTGCCGGAGTTCGAGACGCTGGTCGTACCGGTGAATTCGAACTGGGTTTCTCTCGCCCGCGAGCGCGGTGTTTTCGAACGCGACGTGCTGCCGGGATTCTTGTCACGGACGAGATGGTATCCCGAGCATAATCCCAAGCAAATCGAGACCGCGCTGACCTCGGCGGTGCCGTTCTGCGACATCGGTGACAACCGGCCCTGGATCGCGTTCTTCGAGACCAAGCAGGAAGACGTGGCGACACGCTACGTGATGCCGTTACAGATCGAGTGGGTGCGCTTCGACCGCGAGCGCTTCAATCCGAGGGCGCTCGCCGCCGTGCGCCAGGGTGCGCGCGAGGGCACGCTGCTCGACGTCGCGACCGACCAGATCTTCATCGGCCTGTTCCTGCGCAACCTGTCGCAGAACCTGGTGGTGGAAGAGAACAATCTGCGGCTCGAGTTCAAGGCGACCAGCCGGTTCGCCGATTACACCATCAAGGAGCCAGAACGCATCCGCGCGATCGAGCAGTCGAACAGCACCGCGCTGGTCGACAACCAATACGTCGCCAAGATCTATCGCCAGCTCGAAGGAGGCACCAATCCCGAGATCGAGATCGGCCGCTACCTCACCGAGATCGCCCGCTTTGCCAATACGCCGGCGCTGCTCGGCAGCGTCGAGCTGGTCGAGGGCGATCAGCGCAGCGCACTCGGCGTGCTGCACGCCTATGTCGAGAACCAGGGCGACGGCTGGGCGGTGACCACCGGGTATCTCGACCGCTATATCGACGAGCAGCGCGTCTGGTCGGCGGGCGAAACGCCGCGCGAGACCCAGGAGCAGGCGCCCTACCTGCACTTCATCGCGCAGATCGGCCGGCGCCTCGCCGAGCTGCATGTCGCGCTGGGTGCGGCAACGCCCGATGAACTCGCTCCGGAGCCGATCGGCTCCGCCCACGTCAAACACTGGGTCTCCGACCTCAAGGCACGCGCCGAGCGGGTTTTCGAGCGACTGGCCGACAGCCGCGACGGCCTGCGGGAAGCGGACCGGCCGCTGATCGATCAGCTCACGGCAGCGCGCTCGAGCCTGCCCGACCGCCTGAATGCGCTCTTGCCATCCGACATCGACGGGTTGAACATCCGTCATCATGGCGACTTCCGGCTCGGGCAAATTCTGATCGTGAAGGACGATATTTTCATCATCGACTTCGACGGCGATCCGCGTCTGCCGCTGGCCGACAGGCGGCGCAAGGCGCCGGCCGCCCGCGACGTCGCCGGCCTGATCCGCTCGATCCATCTTTCGGTTAACGCGGCGCTTGGCCGAGCCCTTTCAGGAGGTACCGACGAGCAGAGCCGGCTTGTGGCCGCGCTCGCCGAATGGCGCGTGCGCGCCACCACGACCTTCCTGTCCGCCTATCGCGAGGCCGTGACCGATCGGCGATTGTGGCCGGAAGCTCCGCAGTCCGCGGAAGGCCTGTTAAGGTTTTTCCTGCTTGATCAAGCGTTCGACGAAGTAGAGTACGAGCTGTCCCACCGGCCTGAGGGGCTCCATGCGCCGCTGACCGGACTGCTTCGCATTCTGTCCAATGCCGAGAGCGAAGCCCATGCCTAAACTACCAGCCGAGGCCTACGCGATCATCGAGGGCCGCCACGCCGACCCCTTCCACTATCTCGGGCTGCATCCCGAGGGCGGCAAGAGCGTGGTGCGCGCCTTTCTGCCCGAGGCCTCCAATGTCGAGGCGGTCGGCGAGCACGGCGAGGTCGCCCGGCTCGACCGCGTCCACGACGCAGGCCTGTTCGTCGGCGCCTTGCCGAACGGCTCGAAGCATTACCAGCTGCGCGCCAAATTTGGCGACGACGTCGTCGAGTTCGAGGACGCCTACCGCTTTCCGCCGATCCTGACCGATTTCGACCTCTATCTGCTCGGCGAAGGCACCCATCAGCGCCTCTACGACAAGCTCGGCGCGCATCCGATGCGGCTCGAAGGCATCGACGGCATCGGCTTCGTCGTGCTGGCGCCGAATGCGCGTCGCGTGTCGGTGGTCGGCGACTTCAATTTCTGGGATGGTCGGCGCCATCCCATGCGGGTGCGCGGTGCCGGCTATTGGGAATTGTTCATTCCGCATGCGAAGAACGGCGATCACTACAAGTTCGAGGTCATCGGCCCGCATGGCCATCTGCTGCCGCTGAAATCCGATCCGCTGGCGTTTGCGAGCGAGGTACGGCCGAAGACGGCCTCCATCGTGTTCGACGAGGCGCACCTGCCGCGTCCGCGCCCGGCGCCTGACGGCATTAATGCGCTGTCGGCGCCGATGTCGATCTACGAGGTCCATCTCGGCTCGTGGCGGCGCAAGGGCGACAATGAATGGCTCACCTACCGTGAGCTGGCCGAGCAGCTGCCGGCCTATGCCCGCGACATGGGGTTCACCCATCTCGAATTCCTCCCCGTCAGCGAGCACCCGTTCGACGGCTCCTGGGGTTATCAGCCGACCGGCCTCTATGCGCCGACCAGCCGGTTCGGCACGCCGGAGGATTTTGCCGCGCTGGTCGACGCCTGCCACCGCGAAGGCGTCGCCGTGCTGCTCGACTGGGTGCCCGGTCACTTCCCGGACGATCCGCACGGGCTCGGCAGCTTCGACGGCACCTCGCTCTACGAGCACGCCAACCCGCTCCAGGGCCGGCACCTCGACTGGGGCACGCTGATCTACAATTACGGCCGCACCGAAGTGACGAACTTCCTGGTGTCGAACGCACTGTTCTGGCTGGAGCGCTACGCGATCGACGGCCTGCGCGTCGATGCCGTGGCGTCCATGCTCTATCTCGACTACAGCCGTCCGCCCGGCGCCTGGATTCCGAACCAGTATGGCGGACGGGAGAACATCGAGGCGATCGATTTCCTGCGCCGCTTCAACACCGAACTGTTCGCCCGCTTTCCGCAGGCGACCACGGCGGCAGAAGAATCCACGGCGTGGCCGCAGGTCTCGCGCCCGGTCGAATTCGGCGGGCTCGGCTTCGGATACAAGTGGAACATGGGCTGGATGCACGATACGCTGAACTACATCAGCAAGGATCCCATTCACCGCAAGCATCATCACGGCGAGATCCTGTTCGGCCTGCACTACGCCTTCTCGGAAAACTTCATCCTGCCGCTGTCGCATGACGAGGTCGTGCACGGGAAGCGCTCGATCCTCGGCCGCATGCCCGGCGACGAATGGCAGCGCTTTGCGAATCTGCGCGCCTATTACAGCTTCATGTTCGGCCATCCCGGCAAGAAGCTGCTGTTCATGGGCGCCGAGATCGCGCAAAGCGGCGAATGGAATCACGACCAGTCGCTCGACTGGCACCTGCTCGAATACAAATATCATTCCGGCATCCAGGCGCTGATCCGCGATCTCAACCGGCTCTATCGCGCGGTGCCGGCGCTGCACCAGATGGACTGCGACCAGGCCGGTTTCGAATGGCTGATCACCGATGACGCCAACCGCAACGTGTTCGCCTGGCTGCGCAAGGGGATCGATGCGCACGCGCGCTGTCTGGTGATCGTCAACTTCTCCCCCAACGTCTATCGCAACTATCGCGTTCGCGTGCCCTTTGCCGGCAAATGGAAAGAGGTATTCAACTCGGACTCCGCCCATTATGGCGGCAGCAATGTCGGGAACATCGGCGAGGTTCATGCCGTTGACGGCAAGACGCCCGAGCTCCGCCTCACCATCCCGCCGCTCGCCGCGATCTTCCTCGTTCCGGAAAGCTGACCGATGCGCCTGACTGCTGGATCGCCCGCACGCCTCGGCGCAAGCTGGGACGGACGCGGCACCAACTTCGCGCTGTTCTCGGCCAATGCACAGAAGGTCGAGCTCTGCCTGTTCGACACGCAGGGCCGACGCGAGCTCGAGCGCATCGAATTGCCGGAAAGGACCGAGGACGTCTGGCACGGTTATCTCAACGACGTCTCGCCCGGCCAGCTCTACGGCTATCGCGTGCACGGCCCCTACGAGCCCGAGCACGGCCACCGCTTCAACGCCAACAAGCTGCTGCTCGATCCCTATGCCAAGCGGCTCGCCGGACGGCTGGTCTGGAGCGATGCGCATTTCGCCTACCGCACCGGCAGCCCGCGCGAGGACCTGTCCTTCGACCGGCGCGACAATGCGCGCGGCATGCCCAAGGCCGTCGTGGTCGACGAGACCTTCAACTGGGGCCGGCGCGAGATCCGCCCCAACATCGCCTGGGAAGATACGATCGTCTATGAGGCCCACGTCAAGGGCCTGACGCAGAAGCGCGACGACGTTCCGCCGAATTTGCGCGGCACCTATGGCGGCCTGTCCTCGCCGGCGATGATCGAGCATCTGAGGAAGCTTGGCGTCACCACGGTCGAGCTGCTGCCGATCCACAGTTTCGTCGACGACCGCATATTGGTGGAGAAGAAGCTCGCCAATTACTGGGGCTACAACACGCTGTCCTTCTTCGCGCCCGAGCCGCGCTACGCCCAGGACAACGCACTCGATTCCTTCCGCACCACGGTCGCGCGCCTGCACGATGCCGGCATCGAGGTGATGCTCGACGTCGTCTACAACCACACCGCCGAAGGCAATCACCTCGGCCCGACGCTGTGCTATCGCGGCATCGACAACGCCTCCTATTACTGGCTGAACCGCGAGAACCCGCGCTATTACGACGATTTCACCGGCTGCGGCTCGTCGGTGAACCTCACCCATCCGCGCGTGCTGCAGATGGTGATGGATTCCCTGCGCTACTGGGTCGAGGTCTGTCATGTCGACGGCTTCCGCTTCGACCTCGCCACGACGCTCGCGCGCGGGCCGAACGGATTTGATCGCGGCAGCTCGCTCCTGACCGCGATCCGGCAGGATCCGGTGCTGGCCGCCGTCAAGCTCGTCGCCGAGCCGTGGGACCTCGGGCTCGGCGGCTACCAGGTCGGCGCGTTCCCCTCGCAATGGTCGGAGTGGAATGACCGCTATCGCAGCGCCATGCGCCGCTACTGGAGCGGCGAAGGCAGCCTGATAGGCGACATCTCCAGCCGCATGACGGCATCGTCCGACCTGTTCAACCACGACGGCCGGCGGCCGCGCGCCAGCATCAACCACATCACCGTGCATGACGGTTTCACGCTGGCCGACCTCTTCAGCTACAACGAGAAGCACAACGAGGCCAATGGCGAGGACAATCGCGACGGCTCCAACGACAACCACAGCAACAATTGCGGTGTCGAAGGGCCGACCGACGATCCCGCGATTCTCGGCTTGCGCCGCCAGCTTCGCAAGAACGTGCTGGCCTGCCTGATGCTGGCGCAGGGCGTTCCCCTGCTTCTCGCCGGCGACGAGGTCGGCAATTCGCAATCCGGCAACAACAACGCCTATTGCCAGGACAACGAGGTCGGCTGGGTCGGCTGGGGCAATCTCGGCAAGGACGGCGACGACATGATCGATTTCGTCGCCGATCTCGCCGACATCCGCCGCCGCTTCTCGCAGCTTCGCAGCCATCGCTGGCTCGACGGCCGGCCCAAGGACGGCCTCTCCTACGGCGCGCTGTGGCTGACGCCTGCCGGGGAAGAAATGACGGAGAACGACTGGAAATTCCCGGAAGGGCGGTTCCTCTCCTATGTGATGGGGCCGATGGAACCGGGCGGGGCCGCGATCTTTATCGTACTGAACGCCGCCCCCGAAGAAATCGCATTCAAATTGCCCAAGATGACCGAATACAAGAGCTGGCAGCAGATCCTCAACACGACCGATGCCAAGCTGAACACCATCGACTTTCCGCCAGGGAGCGACAGCAAGGCACCGCCGCGCTCCGTGCTCGCCTTCGCGGGGGCGCCATGAGGCCATCCTTCGGCGCGAGGCCGACGAAGGACGGCGTGTCGTTCCGCCTGTGGGCGCCCGGCGCACGACGCGTCGATCTCCTGCTCGACCGAAGGCACGCGATGCAGCGCCGGCAGGACGGCTGGTATGTGGCCGAGATCGCCGGCCTGACCGCCGGCAGTCCCTACAAGTTTAGGATCGACGACGAGATCGACGTGCCCGATCCGGCCTCCGCTTTCCAACCCGAGGACGTGTTCGGCCCGAGCGAGGTGATCGATCATGACGCCTTCGCCTGGCGCGCGCGCGACTGGCGTGGCCGTCCATGGGAAGAGACGGTTCTGATCGAGAGCCATGTCGGCACCTTCACGCGGGAGGGTACCTACCGCGCCATGATCGACAGGCTCGATCATCTCACAGCGACTGGCATCACGGCGCTTGAACTGATGCCGCTGGCCGATTTCGCCGGCCGCCGTGGCTGGGGCTATGACGGCGTGTTGTGGTATGCGCCCGACAGCGCCTATGGCCGTCCCGAAGACCTGAAGACGCTGATCGACGAGGCGCATCTGCGCGGGCTGATGGTGTTCCTCGACGTCGTCTACAATCATTTCGGCCCCGAAGGGAATTACCTCGGCCGCTATGCGCCGAGCTTCTTCACCGACGCGCACACGCCCTGGGGCAACGCCATTGACTATCGCGTGCCGCAGGCGCGAGCCTTTGCGGTCGAGAATGCGCTGTCCTGGCTCAGCGACTATCGTTTCGACGGCCTGCGGCTCGATGCCGCCAACCACATCATGGCAATGCCCGGCGAGCCGTCGATGCTGCAAGACCTCAGCGTCGCCGCCGGCGAACTTGCCAAGGCCACGGGACGGCACATCCATCTCGTGCTGGAGAACGGCGACAACCGCGCCAGCCTGCTCGACGCCGCGCAGGAGCCGCCGAACGGCAAATATCGCGCGCAGTGGAACGACGACTATCACCACGTCTGGCATGTGATGCTGACCGGCGAGCTCGCCGGTTATTACGCCGACTACCAGACGCCGCGCATGGATCTCGCACGCGCGCTCGCCTCGGGCTTCGTCTACCAGGGCGAGATCTCGGAGTTCTGGGGCAAGAAGCCCCGCGGCGAGCCGAGCCGCGAGCTGCCGCCGGCGACCTTCGTCAACTTCCTGCAAAACCACGACCAGATCGGCAACCGTCCGCTCGGCGACCGGCTCGAAAGCCTGGCATCGCCACGGCAGATCGAAGCCGCGCTCGCGGTCACGCTGCTGGCGCCGATGGTGCCGATGCTGTTTCAGGGCGAGGAATGGGGCTCGAAGGTCCCCTTCCCATTCTTCTGCGACTTCCAGGGCGGGCTGGCCGACGCCGTGCGCAAGGGACGCAGGCAGGAATATGCCTGGGCTTACGAGAAATACGGCGACGAGGTGCCCGACCCGCTCGATCCGGCAACGCCATTGTCGGCCGTGCTCGATTGGAGCGGCCGAACGCCGGAGCAGGATGCGCGGCTTGCGCTGGTGCGTGACCTGCTCGCGCTCCGCCGCAAGGAGATCATGCCGCGACTGAAAGGCGCGAGCTTCGGCGACGCCGAGGCGGCCGACAGCGGCCTGCTCCGTGCGCATTGGCGCATGGGTGACGGCACGACGTTGCGTCTCCTCGCCAATCTCTCGGATCACGAGATCATTTCCACTGACAGCGCGGGCACGCCGATCTGGGGCGGCGCGGCCGGCGATCGGCTTCCGCCCTGGTCGGTGGTCTGGCGCCTCGGAGGTTGACATGCCTCCGGCCATTCCTCTCGCGACCTACCGGCTTCAGCTCACCGCCGATTTCGACTTCGACAAGGCTGCCGCGGTGGTGCCTTATCTCAAATCGCTCGGAATCACGCACCTCTATGCCTCGCCGGTGATGAAGGCGCGCAAGGGCTCGACGCACGGCTACGACACGGTCGATCACAGCCAGTTCAATCCGGAGCTCGGCGGCGAGGCCGGCTTTGCGCGGCTGAGCGAGGCTCTCAGGCAGAACGACCTCGGCCTCATCATCGACTTCGTGCCGAACCATGTCGGCGTGCACTTTGCCGACAATCCCTGGTGGCTGGACGTGCTGGAATGGGGACCGACTTCGCCGCACGCGGTCGCCTTCGATATCGACTGGGACCTGCTGCCCCACCGCGCCCGCGGCGGCGTGCTGCTGCCGATCCTCGGCTCGTCCTATGGCGAGGCGCTGGAGCGCGGCGACATCGAGCTGCGCTACGATGCCGGGGAAGGCAGCCTTTCTGCCTGGTATTTCGAGCATCGCCTGCCGATCGCCCCGGAGCGCTATGGCGAAATGCTGCGGATGTTCGTGAAGGAAGCCGATGCCGCCGAGACGGAGGCCGGCAAGCGCCTGCTCGCGCTCGCGGCCCGCTACACCGGCCTGCGCCGGCCCAACCGCAAGGAAGCCCCCGGCTTCAAGGCGGAGCTGAAGGAGATCGCGGGCGGGGCCGACATCATCGCGCGCGGCCTCGCCGCCTATCGTGCGGCCAAGGATCGTCCGGCGCAGACGCTGGCGCTGCATCATCTGCTGGAACGCCAGCACTACAAGCTCGGCCACTGGCGGCTCGCCTCCAGCGACATCAATTACCGCCGCTTCTTCGACGTCAACGGGCTCGCCGGCCTGCGCGTCGAGGACCCCGGCACGTTCGCTGCCACGCATCGGCTGGTGAAGCAGCTCGTTGCCGACGGCAAGCTGCACGGCATCCGTCTCGATCACGTCGACGGCCTGCGCGATCCCGCACAGTACTGCCAGCGGCTGCGCCGGCTGGTGCGCGACGCGCAAGGCAACACCAAGCCGTTCTACACCGTGATCGAAAAGATCCTGTGCGAGCACGAGCGCCTGCCGCATTTCGCCGGCGTCCAGGGCACCACCGGCTATGAGTGGATGAACGTCATCACGCAAGTGCTGGTCGACGCCAAGGGGCTGGAAGCGCTGGACGAGACCTGGCGGCAAGTCAGCAATCGCCCACCGCGGCTTGCACCTTACGTCAAGGAGGCCAAGCGGCGCGTGCTGGAGACGCTGCTCACCAGCGAATTCATCGTGCTGACGCGCCTGCTCGCGCGCATCGCCAACGGGCATTACTCGACCCGCGACTTCTCGGCCGACAGCCTGCGGCAGGCGCTCGAGCTCTACGTGCTGCATTTCCCGGTCTATCGTACCTATCTCACGACTAGCGCGCCGGCCGCGCACGATCGCAAGCTGATCGAGGACACCATCGCGCATGCCCGTGCCGAGTGGTTCGCCGCCGACGAGGGCATTTTCGACTTTCTGCGCGATGCCCTGACCATGGACCTGCTCAAGCCCGGCCGGCCCCCGCACAGTTCTCCACGCGTGCGCCGCTTCGCGCTGAAGGTGCAGCAATTCACCGGGCCGGTGATGGCGAAATCGCTGGAGGACACCGCGTTCTACCAATTCCACCGGCTGCTTGCGCTGAACGAGGTCGGTGGCGATCCCGCCAGCACCGGCCTTACCATTCCCGCCTTCCACGAGGCCATGCGAGCGCGCGCCAGGGAGTGGCCGCAGGGGATGACGGCAACCGCCACCCACGATACCAAGCGCGGCGAGGACGCCCGCGCCAGGATCGCAGCACTCAGCGAAATCCCCGGAGAATGGACCAGCGCAGTTTCACGCTGGAAGGTGCTGAACGCGCCGCACCTCGCACTCCACGGCAATCTGCGCGCGCCATCGGCAACGTTCGAATACATGCTCTACCAGACCCTGCTTGGCGCCTGGCCGCTTCAGAGCCCGGCGGATGCGGGTTTCGTCGAGCGCATCCAGGCCTACGCGCTGAAAGCCGCGCGCGAGGGCAAGGAAGAGACGAGCTGGCTCAATCCCCACGAGACCTACGAGACCGGACTACGAGACTTCGTCGCGAAGATCCTCGATCCTGCGCAGTCGCGCGAATTCCTGGAGGCGCTGCAAACCCTGGCGCGCCGCCTCGCGCTGCTCGGCGCGTTGAACTCGCTGAGCCAGCTCACCCTCAAGGCAACGCTGCCGGGCGTCCCGGACTTCTACCAGGGCACCGAATTCTGGGATCTGTCGCTGGTCGATCCCGACAACCGCCGTCCGGTGGATTTTTCCGCGCGGGATACGGCGCTGGGTTCGCTGTCCGGTCCGGATTGGAGCAGCCTGATCAAGGCCTGGCCGGACGGCCGCATCAAGCTGGCCTGGACGCGGCACCTTCTCAAGCTGCGCAACGAGCTCGCCGGCGTTTTTGCGCAAGGCGACTACCAGTCGCTGGAGGTGCGTGGCGCGCATGCCGATCATGTCATCGCTTTCACCCGTCGCCACGACCGCGCTGCGGCGATCGTGGTGGTTGGGCGGCTGTTCGCGCCATTCACGCAAGGCGGCCGGGAATGGCCCGCACTCGAAGGTTTTGACGCCACCATCGACATCACCGGCTACACCGCGCCGGGACTTGCGGGCAACGAACTGCCGGTCGCGCAGGCTTTCCGCGATTTTCCTGCGGCCGTCATCGAGGCCCGCACAGCGGGCGCCATCAAGCCTGCGCGGCAGCGCGTGCGCGCCTGAAACTCACTTTCCCTCGTCCTTGGTCAGCAGCAACTGCCCGCGCTTGCGGATGGTCGCCTGCGCCATCTCGGCAAAGCGCTGCAACAGCCAGGGCAGCACGACCTGGACCTTGACCTGGTCGTCGGCGACGTCGATCTGGCCGGTGGCAACCTGCCCGAGCGCACGGATGCGAAAACTCATGCTGTCGCCGCTCCAGCGCTCCTCCTCGACCTGCATCACGGGAATGCTCGCCGCCGCGCGGCCAAGCCCGGTCTTGAGCCGGCGCACCGCTTCCTCGCGGCCGAGACGATGCGGAATGGAAACGACAAGCGGTGCTGACATGGCCTTGCCCTGCGCTGATTGAATCTCACTTCACATGCCGGCCCGAGCGGCAAAGGTTCCATGCAACTTGCACCTGTCGCCCCGTTTCACAACCGGAACTTTAAAACCTGCGGCAAGTTGCCCCCGCACGAGGGACAGGTGCAAACGACCCTTTCAACAAAGGGCTGGAGGAGACTAGCATGTCTATCGGTACGATCATTCTGATCATTTTGGTCATCGCCCTGCTCGGCGGCTTCAGCGGCATCGGCGGCGGACCGTTCTACGGTACCGGCTATTACGGCGGCGGCGGCCTCGGGCTCGTCATCGTCATTCTGCTGATCCTGCTGTTGCTGGGACGGATCTAGCCACTAACGTCGTAGGGTGGGCAAAGGCGCGATGCGCCGTGCCCACCCCTTCGTCGCGATGGAAAAAGATGGTGGGCACGCTTCGCTTTGCCCACCCTACTTCACTACTACTTCATCTTCCCCGCCAGCTTCTTCATCGCGGCCTTGATCGACGCGGCCGCATCGTCATAGCCCTCCCACGCTTTCGAACGCGCCAGCAGCCCCGGCACCGTCCGCACGGTATATCGCTTCGGATCGAGATCGCCCTTCACCTGCGCCCATGTCACCGGCATCGACACGGTTGCGCCTTCGCGGGCGCGGGGCGATAGCGGCGCCACCGCCGTCGACAGGCGATCGTTGCGCAGATAGTCCAGAAAGATCTTTCCGTTGCGCAGCTTCTTGGACATGTTGAGCAGATAGCGCTCGGGATCGTCATCCGCCATCCACTGGCAGACACCTTGCGCGAACGCCTTGGCCTCCTTCCAGCTGACCTTGTCGCGCGCGCCGTGGAGCAACGGCACCACCACGTGAATGCCCTTGCCGCCGGTGGTCTTGCAGAAGCTGTCCATGCCGACGTCGGTGAGCCGCTGCCGCATCTCCTTCGCGGCCTCGACGACATCGGCGAATTCGACGTCCGGCGCGGGATCGAGATCGAACACCAGCCGTCCCGGCGTATCATAGGCGTCAGGGGCACAGTTCCAGGGATGCAGCTCGAGGCCGCCGATCTGCGCGACCGCGGCAAGTCCCTCGACGCGATCGATCTGCAAATACGGCTTGCGATCGCCGGAAACCTTGGCGAGCTCGAGCAGGTTCGAGGTGCCCTGCATGGCATGGCGCTGGAAGAATGTCTCGCCGCCGATGCCGTCGGGCGCGCGCAGGATCGAGCAGGGGCGCCCCTTCAGGTGCGCGATCATCCAGCCGCCGACCGCCTCGAAATAGCGCGCAAGATCAAGCTTCGTAACGCCCTCGCCGTCGCCGCCATCCGGCCACAGCTCCTTGTCCGGCTTCGAGATCACGACGCCCATGACCTCGGCGGCTGCATCTTTCTTCTTTCCGGGCTTCACCGGGGCGCGCTTTCCGGCAGAAGGCCTGGCGAGCTCAGTATCGGCGGGCGTTTCCGCCTCGACCTCCTCGGCCGGCTTGTCCTGCCGCAGCCCCTTGAAAGCGGCCTGACGAATGTTGCCGTCGGCGGTGAAGCCGGCGAACTCGATTTCGGCGACGAGTTCAGGCTTCAGCCAGTGCACGTCCCGCGTCTTCTTCGGCGCGTTCTTGCCGCCGAACGGGCTGTCGTTCGACGCCGCCTCCTTCAGGAGCGGCATGATGCGCTTGACCTTATCGGCGCCAAAGCCTGTACCGACCATGCCGACGAAGGCGAGGTGATCGCCACGATGCACACCGGCCATCAGCGAGCGGAATTTCCCCGCCGTCGTCTTCCAGCCGCCGATCACGACCTCATGGCCGGCCCGGCATTTGGCTTTGGTCCAGCTCTCCGTCCGCCCCGACCGGTACGGCGCGTCCAGCTTCTTCGATACGATGCCTTCGAGTTCGAGCTTGCAGGCCGATTGCAGAACGGCGTCGCCGCCGCTCTCGAAATGCTCGACATAGCGGATCTGGTTCGATTTCTGCCTGCGCGCCTCCAGCAGCTCCTTGAGCCACGCCTTGCGCTCCCCGAGCGGAAGGCGACGATAGTCGTGGCCTTCGGCGAACAGGAGATCGAAGGCAAAGAAGGTGAGGTCCTCGGTCTTGCCATCCGACAGCGCGGCCTGGAGCGAAGAGAAGTTCGGCGCGCCGTTGTGGTCGAGCGCGACGATCTCGCCGTCGATCATGGCCTCCGGCAGCGCGGTCGCCTCCTTCGCAATGGAGGCGAACTTGTCGGTCCAGTCGAGACCCTTGCGAGTCTTCAGCGTCGCCTTGCCGTCCTCGATGCGGAGCTGCACGCGGTAGCCGTCGAACTTGATCTCGTGGCACCAGCCGTCGCCGGCCGGCGGATGCTCGACCGGCGTGCAGAGCTGCGGCGCAACGAAATCCGGCATCTCCGAGACCGTTTTGGCATTCGTAGCGGTCGTGGCTCTCTTCCTTGGGGCCTTGTTTACGACCTTGCCGCCCTTCAACGCCGCGCGTGGCGCCGGCGCGACGGTCCGCCCCTTCGTCTCCTCGACGCGGTTGGACTGCCACACCGCATCGGCCTTGCTCTTGGTACCCTTCGCCAGCATGAACGGCCTTGGCGCGCGGCCCTTGCCTTCGGCGATCTGCGCCATTGCGCGGCCGGAGGCGACCGACTTGTCCTCGGCAAGGATGTCCTCGCCCTCGCGGGCATATTCGTCGCGATGCTTCATCAGCAGCCAGTTGGTACGCTTGCCGCCATCGCGATCATTGCGCATGCGGACCAGCACCCAGCTTCCGTGCAGCTTCTCGCCGTGCAGCGTGAACTTCAGGTCGCCTTTCTTGAAGCCGCGCTCGGGGTCCTCGGCCTCCCAGGTGCCGCGGTCCCACAACATGACCGTGCCGCCGCCATATTGGCCTTCCGGAATCGTTCCTTCGAAATCGCCATAGTCGAGCGGATGGTCCTCGACCTCGACCGCCAGCCGCTTGTCGTGCGGATCGAGCGAGGGCCCCTTCGTCACCGCCCAGGACTTGAAGACGCCGTCGAACTCGAGCCGGAAATCATAATGCAGCCGGGTGGCGTCATGCTTCTGGATCACGAAGCGCCGCTGTTTCGAGGAGGCTACCGCGGCCTCGCCGGAGGGCTCGGGCGTCTTCTCGAAGTCCCGCTTCTGTCGATAGGTGGAGAGTTTTCGCAGCACGACCGGTCCCGCATCACTTTCGGCTTCAAGCCTATCACGGCAAAAGTCCCAGCCGGAACCAAAACCCGACGGGCCGGTTGGAGTTCCAAAATGCCTTGAAAACGCTGGAGAATGGAATGGCCCCCCGCGCCTATTGGAAGGGAACGTTGAAGCTGTCGCTGGTCAGTTGCCCGGTCGTGCTCTATCCCGCAACGACCGCCGCCGAGAAGACCCGGTTTCACATGATCAACCGCGAGACCGGCAATCGCCTCAAGCAGCAAATGATCGATTCGGAAACCGGCGACGTCGTCGAGGATGGCGAGAAGGCCCGCGGCTACGAGCTGCGCAAGGGCAAATATGTCGAGATCGAGAAGGAGGAGCTCGAGGCGGTCCAGATCGAGAGCAGCCACGCCATCGATATCGAGAGCTTCGTCCCCCGGGACGAGATCGACAGGCGCTATCTCAATCACCCCTATTACGTCGCCCCTGACGGCAAGGCCGCGCTCGACGCCTTCACCGTGATCCGCGACGCCATGAAGGACGCCGAACGCGTGGCGCTCGCAAAAATCGTGCTTACCAACCGCGAGCACATCATCGCGATCGAGCCGCTCGGCAAGGGCCTGCTCGGCACCACGCTGCGCTTCCCTTACGAGCTCCGCGACGAGGACCAGTTCTTCGACGACATCAAGAGCCCGAAGATCACCAAGGACATGGTCGAGCTCGCCGGTCACATCCTGCACACCAAGGCTGCGCATTTCGATCCGAGCAAGTTCAAGGACGAATACGAGACCGCGCTGAAGGCGCTGGTGAAGCGGAAGGCGAGCGGCAAGACAATCGAGCCGCCGGAGCCGGAGGAGCGGCCGAGCAATGTCGTCAGCCTGATGGATGCACTGAAGCAGAGCCTGAAGGGGCGCGGCGGAGGACGGACGTCGGCCAAACCGCATGGGCGGCGGACGACAGGACGAGGACGAGCCGCGAAGAAGGTGCACCGGTCGACGGCGCGACAGAGGAAGGCGGGTTAGCATGTCATTCCGGGGCGATGCGAAGCATCGAGCCCGGAATCCAGCGTGACGAGCGTGACTGGCGCAGAAATGGATTCCGGGCCCGCGCCAAGAGGCGCGTCCCGGAATGACAACCGGACCTAATCCCCCGCCTTCAGGCGGTACCCGATCCCCGTCTCCGTCAGCACATATTGCGGACGTTCCGGATCGGCTTCGATCTTCTGGCGGAGCTGGCGGACATAGACGCGCAGATATTGCGCATCGGTCAGTTCGTCCCATAGCTCCTTGAGCAGGAAGCGGTGGGTCAGCACTTTGCCGGCGTGCTGGACCAGCACGCGCAGGAGATCGTACTCCTTCGGCGACAATTTCACCTCGCGCTCGCCGACCTTGACGATGCGACGGACGAGATCAACAGAGAGGTCGCCGGTGCGAAACACCGGGCGCTCGCCCTGAACCTGGAGCTGGTGCCGCAGCGCGGCGCGAAGACGCGCCAACAGCTCGTCCATGCCGAACGGCTTGGTCAAATAGTCGTCGGCGCCGAGATCGAGCGCCTGCACCTTGCCGGCCTCGTCGCCCCGGCTCGACAGCACCACGATCGGCACGGCCTCGTTGCGGGCGCGGATCGTGCGGAGCAGCTCGTGCCCCTGGATGTCGGGCAGGCCGAGGTCGAGGATGATCAGTGCCGGCTCCTCGGCGAGCTTTTCCAGCGCAATCTTGCCGTTTGACGCTTCCAGGATCTCATAGCCCTGCGTCGTCAGTCCCATCCGCAGCAATTTGCGGATCGGGGGTTCGTCGTCGATGACCAGAACCTTGATCGGGGCGGCACTCATGCGGCGGTGTCCAATGCGTGGGTCTGTGCCGGAACGGGCAGACGGATGGTGAGGACCGCGCCGCTCCGGTCGCTGCGGTTGGCGGCCGAGATCGTGCCGTGCATTGCCTCGACGAAGCCACGGGAAATGGCGAGGCCGAGCCCGGTGCCGGGACGGACGTGATCGCCCTTCTGCACGCGATAGAACTTGTCGAATACGCTCTCGACCTCGTCCGGCGGAATACCGCTCCCCTCGTCGGCGATCTGGAGCACCACTTGATCTCGCTCGCGCTGGCTCTTGATGGAGATCGTCGTCTCTGCCGGCGAATACTTCGCGGCGTTGTCGAGCAGGTTGAACAGCACCTGCTCGAACAGCACGGCGTCGAGCTGGAGCATCGGCAGATCGGCGGCCAGCGCCAGCTCCACCTTGTGTGCGGTCAGGATCTTGGCTGCCCGCCGGAGCGCGCTGCCGACGATCTCGCCGAGATCGTGCAACGCTGTGTTGGGCACGATGGCGCCGGATTCGAGTTTCGTCATGTCGAGCAGATTGGCGATGAAACGGTTGAGCCGCTCGGATTCGTCGATCACGGTCGCCAGCAGGTCGCGCTTCTCGGTGTCGGACAGCGCGCCGGCCAGATCGCGCATGGTGGAGGCCGCCCCCAACACGGAGGCGAGCGGCGTCTTGAGGTCATGCGAGATCGAGGTCAGCAGCGCCGAGCGCAGCCGCTCGGATTCGACGGTGCGCTTGACGCGGTCCATGTCCTCGACCAGCAGCACGCGCTCGATCGCGAGCGCGCCCTGGTCGACCAGCGCATCGAACAGCCGGCGCTGGTCCGGCGTCAGCAGCGGGCCGGTGCGATCGTTGTCGATGCCGATCACCCCGATCGGGCCGCGTCCCGTGCGCATCGGCAGGAACAGGCGTTTTGCACCCGGCAGCGTATCCGAGCCGCGGCCGGCGGGTCGATCGTTGCTCCAGGCCCAGTTGGCGGCGGCTAGGTCGGCCTGGTCGATCTGGTCCTCGGGCGGATAGCCGGACTTCACCGTGAGGAGCCCTTCCTCCGGCAGCAGCAGGACCACGCGAACCTTCAGCATCAGGGCGGTCTGATAGGCGGTTGCCCAGAGCACGTCGTCCAGCGTGCCGGTGCCCGTGAGCTTGCGGCTGAACGCATATAGCTGTTCGGTGGTCCTGATGCGGCCGATCGCGGTGTCGGCCTGGCTCCGCACCCGCCCCGCAACGTTCGACACCACAAACGCAATCAGCATGAAGAAGAAGAACGCCGCAACGTTGGTTGGATCGGTGATGGTGAAGGTGTAGACCGGCGGCAGGAAGAAAAAGTTATACGCCAGCGACGCCGCGACGCTCGCGAGCAGCGACGGCCACAACCCATAGCGGACGGCCACGGCAACCACCGCGGTCAGAAACATCAGGTCGACGTTCTCTATGCCGAAATACGGCTTGATGGCCACCGCTGCGGCCAGGCCGAGCGCGGTGATCCCGAGCGCCTTCAGATAAGGAAGCACATCGAACGGCTCGGACCGTGCCGCGGTCTGCACCGCAGTCTTCGGCGCCGGCTCGTTCGCGAGCTCGTCACCGGGAATGACGTGAACGCTGATATTGCCGGCACTCCGCACGAGATCATGCACGACGGAGCCGCGCGTCAATTCGAACCACCGCGAGCGCGTCGATTTCCCGATCACGATCTGTGTGACGTTGTTGCCTTGTGCGAAATTGACGACGTCGTCGGCGATGCGGCGGCCGACGGCGGGAATGGTCAGCGCCTCGCCGCCGAGGGATTCCGCCAGCCGCAGCGTGTCCGCGAGCCGGTCGCGCTCGTCGTCGGAAAGCTGGAGCGAGCGCCGGGTCTCGATCGAGATCGCGGTGAACGGCGCGTGCAGACGGTCGGCCAGCCGCTTGGTGTACCGCACGAGGCCAGCGGCGCGCGGATCCTCGCTGACGCAGACGAGAATTCGCTCGCCCGCGGCCCAGGGACCGGCGATGGCGTTCGCCTGCATGTGGGTGAGAAGCTGTTCGTCGACCCGCTCGGCCGTCCGGCGCAGCGCGAGCTCGCGCAGCGCGGTGAGATTGCCCGGCGAGAAGTAGTGCTCCAGCGCCCGCTCGGCCTGCTTCGGGACGTAGACCTTGCCCTCCCTCAGCCGCTGGATCAGATCGTCGGGCGTGAGGTCGATCAGCTCGATCGCATCGGCGCGGTCGAAGATCGAATCCGGCACCGTCTCGCGCACCCGGACATGGGTGATCTGGGCGACGACGTCGTTCAGGCTCTCGATGTGCTGGATGTTGACCGCAGTATAGACGTCGATGCCGTGGGAGAGCAGCTCTTCGACGTCGAGATAGCGCTTGGGATGGCGGCTGCCGGCGGCGTTGGTGTGGGCGAGCTCGTCGACGAGCGCGATTTGCGGCCGGCGCGCGATCACGGCATCGAGGTCCATCTCCTCGATCGTCTGGCCGCGGTAGTCGAGCCTCTTGCGCGGGACCACTTCGAGCCCCCGCACCAGTGCCTCGGTCTCGGCGCGGCCATGGGTCTCGACGAATCCGACCACGACGTCGATGCCGGCCTTGCGCTTGGCATGGGCGCTTTGCAGCATCTCGTAGGTCTTGCCGACGCCCGGCGCGGCGCCAACGAAAATCTTCAGCTTACCGCTCGCGCTTTCCTCCCGGCGCGCGGCTTCGAGCAGCGCCTCGGGGGACGGACGTTGTTCGGGATCGCGGCGCTGCTGAACCATCAGGCCAATATAATCATCCTGATATTCCCGGCCTAGAGCGCTACTTCGCGGACGCACGATCCAGAGCGAGGTTCAGGGCAAGAACGTTAACCCGGGGTTCGCCGAGCAGGCCGAGCAGACGGCCCTGGGTGTTGGAGGCAACAAGCTGCCTGAGCTGATCCTCCGATATTTTCCGCGCCTTGGCCACGCGGGGCACCTGGAACTGCGCCGCTTCCGGGGAAATGTCGGGGTCGAGCCCGCTCGCCGAGGTGGTGACGAGGTCGACCGGCACAGCGGCGTTCGGGTTCTCGGCCTTCAGCTTGTCCACATCCTCCTTGAGCCGGTCGGCCAGCGCCTTGCTGGTCGGGCCGAGATTGGAGCCGCCCGAGTTGGCGGCGTTGTAGGGAGCCGGCACGGTCTTGGTTGAATCATTCGGGTCCGGCGCCAGTGTCGCCGAGGGGCGGCCGTGGAAGTACTTGTCGTCCTTGAACTCCTGCCCGATCAGGGCGGAGCCGACCACCTTGCCATCCTTCTCGATCAGGCTGCCTTGCGCCTGCGCGGGGAAGATTGCACCGGCAATGGCGGTCATGGCGAGCGGATAGGCCAGGCCCGTGATGGCGGTGAGCACCAGCAGGAGGACGATGGCGGGGCGGATTTCTCTGAGCATGTGTTTTCTCCTATTTCTCCGTCATTGCGAGCGAAGCGAAGCAATCCAGACGCTAGACCCTCACCCTGAGGAGCCGCGCTTGCGCGGCGTCTCGAAGGGCGAGGCCACCAGCCGGGGCCTTCATCCTTCGAGACGCCCGTTCCGCGCTCCTCAGGATGAGGGACTGGCAGTCCCGATCGCCTCGTCACTTGCGTTGACATTTCAAGCCAGGTGCAAGGCAACAACGACGAGGTCGATCGCCTTGATGCCGATGAAGGGAATGACGATGCCGCCAAGCCCATAGATCAGCAGGTTGCGGCGGAGCAACGCGCCGGCTCCGACCGCGCGGTAGGCGACGCCCTTCAGCGCGAGCGGGATCAGCGCGATGATGACAAGCGCGTTGAAGATGATCGCCGACAGGATGGCGCTCTGCGGGCTCGACAGGTTCATGACGTTGAGCACGTTGAGCTGCGGGTAGAACGCCAAGAACATCGCCGGGATGATCGCAAAGTATTTTGCGACGTCGTTGGCGATCGAGAAGGTCGTCAGCGCGCCGCGCGTCATCAGGAGCTGCTTCCCGATCTCGACCACCTCGATCAGCTTGGTCGGGTTGGAGTCGAGGTCGACCATGTTGCCGGCCTCGCGGGCGGCCTGGGTGCCGGTGTTCATGGCGACGCCGACATCGGCCTGCGCGAGCGCCGGCGCGTCATTGGTGCCGTCGCCGCACATCGCAACCAGCTTGCCCTTGGCCTGCTCGTCACGGATCAGCTTGAGCTTGTCCTCGGGGGTTGCCTGCGCCAGGAAGTCGTCGACGCCGGCCTCCGCCGCGATCGCCGCCGCCGTCATCGGATTGTCGCCGGTGATCATGATGGTGCGGATGCCCATGCGGCGCAGCTCGGCAAAGCGCTCGCGGATGCCGCCCTTGACGATATCCTTGAGCTGGATGACGCCGAGCAGCTTGCCGTCCCTGGCGACCGCAAGCGGAGTACCGCCCGCCTTGGCAATGTCGTCCGCAATGGCCTGGACCTCGCGTCCGAGATCCAACAGCGCCGCCGGCTGGATGGCCCGGGCTGTGTTGCCGGAAGCAACCGCCAGCGGCGCGCCGCCACCGACATAGTTCAGCATGGCATCGACCGCGCCCTTGCGCACCGACGAGCCGCCGGCATCGACGCCGCTCATGCGGGTCTGCGCCGTGAACGGAATGAAAGTGGCCCCCAGCTCGGCCATGTCGCGGCCGCGAATGCCATACTTCTCCTTCGCCAGCACGACGATGGAACGGCCCTCCGGCGTCTCGTCGGCGAGCGAGGCGAGCTGGGCTGCGTCCGCCAGTTCCTGCTCGGTCACGCCGCGCACCGGACGGAACGCCGTGGCCTGGCGATTGCCGAGCGTGATCGTTCCGGTCTTGTCGAGCAGCAGCGTGTCGACGTCGCCGGCCGCCTCGACGGCGCGACCGGACATCGCCAGCACGTTGAAGCGCACCAGGCGGTCCATGCCCGCAATGCCGATCGCCGACAGCAGTGCACCGATCGTGGTCGGGATCAGCGTCACGAACAGCGCGACCAGAACGACTACCGAGATCGAGCCGCCGGCATAGGCCGCATAGCTCGGGATGGTGACGGTGGCGAACACGAAGATGATGGTGAGGCCGGCAAGCAGGATGTTGAGCGCGATCTCGTTCGGCGTCTTCTGCCGCTCGGCGCCCTCGACCAGCTTGATCATGCGATCGATGAAGGTCGAGCCCTGCGCGGCCGTGATGCGGACGCGGATCCAGTCGGACAGCACCTGCGTGCCGCCGGTGACCGCCGAGCGGTCACCGCCGGACTCGCGAATGACGGGCGCGGATTCGCCGGTGATGGCGGCCTCGTTGACGGAGGCAACGCCCTCGATCACCTCTCCGTCGGAGGGAATGGTGTCGCCTGCTTCGACCAGCACGATATCGCCGACCTTCAGGCTGGTGCCCGGCACCAGCTTGAAGGCCTGGCCCGCGCCGGTGAGCAGCTTGGCCTGGCTCTCGGTGCGGGTCTTGCGCAGCGACTCGGCCTGCGCCTTGCCGCGGCCTTCGGCGACCGCTTCGGCAAAGTTCGCAAACAGCACGGTGAACCAGAGCCAGAGGATGATCTGGAAGGTGAAGCCGAGATTCGCGCCACCCGTGGCAAGGTCGCGCAGGAAGATCACGGTGGTGAGCGCGGCCACGATCTCGACCACAAACATCACGGGGTTCTTCACCATGAGCCGTGGGTTGAGCTTGGTGAAGGAGGCGCGGATCGCGGGCATCACGATCCTGGGATCGAGCATCGCCGACACGGCGGCACGTTTTTGCAGTTTCATCGTATCCATGGAGGTCACTCCAAACCAATCGGTAGATTGTCGATCAGAAGACTTGTCCGGCGTTCATCGCGAGGTGCTCGACGATGGGGCCGAGTGCGAGGGCCGGGAAGAACGTCAAGCCGCCAATGATCAGGATGACGCCGACGACGAGGCCGACGAACAGCCCGCCCGTGGTCGGGAAGGTGCCCGCCGACGGCGGGATCGATTTCTTGGCGGCGAGCGAGCCCGCGATCGCCATCGCCGGAACGATCATGAAGAAGCGACCGACGAACATCGCGCTTGCCAGCGTGAGGTTGTAGAAGAGGGTGTTGCCGGTCAGGCCCGCGAAGGCCGAGCCGTTGTTGCCGGTCGCCGACGTGAAGGCATAGAGCACCTCGGTGAAGCCGTGCGGGCCGGCATTCGCCATGGAGGCGACCGCCGCCGGATAGACCACGCCGACCGCGGTCCAGCCGAGATACATCAGCGGCAGCACCAGGATCGCGAGCATCGCCATCTTGACCTCGCGCGCCTCGATCTTCTTGCCGACATATTCCGGCGTGCGGCCGACCATCAGGCCGGCCACGAAGATCGCGAGCACGACGAACAGCAGCATGCCGTAAAGGCCTGCGCCGACGCCGCCGACGATGATCTCGCCGAGCTGCATGTTGATCAGCGGAATCATGCCGCCGAGCGCGGTAAAGCTGTCATGCATGGCGTTGACCGCACCGCAGGAGGCGGCGGTGGTGATGACGGCAAACAGCGAGGACGCGACGATGCCGAAGCGGACTTCCTTGCCTTCCATGTTGCCGCCGGTCAGGCCCAGCGCGCGCATGATCGAGGTGCCGTTGGCTTCCGCCCAGTAGGTGACGGCGACGCCTGCGACGAACAGCACGCCCATCACGGCGAGGATCGCCCAGCCCTGGCGCTGGTTGCCGACCATCCGGCCGAACACATTGGTCAGCGCGGCCCCGAGCGCGAAGATCGACAGCATCTGCACGAAGTTCGACAGCGCGGTCGGGTTCTCGAAGGGATGCGCGGCGTTGGCGTTGAAGAAGCCGCCGCCATTGGTGCCGAGCATCTTGATCGCGACCTGCGAGGCGACCGGACCGACCGCGATGGTCTGCTTGGCGCCTTCGAGCGTGGTGGCCTCGACGTAGTCGCCGAGCGTCTGCGGCATGCCCTGCCAGACCAGGAACAGCGCGTAGACGACGCAGATCGGCAGCAGCACGTAGAGCGTACAGCGCGTCACGTCGACCCAGAAATTGCCGACCGTGCGCACCGAGGCGCGCGAGAAGCCGCGGATCAGCGCCACCGCGAGCGCGATGCCGGTGGCCGCCGACAGGAAGTTCTGGTGCGTCAGGCCGAGCATCTGCACGAGATAGGACAGCGTGCTCTCGCCGCCGTAGTTCTGCCAGTTGGTGTTGGTGATGAAGGAGATCGCGGTATTGAAGGAGAGATCCTGCGCAACCGCCGACTGCCCGGCCGGATTGAACGGCAGCACGGCCTGGAGCCGCATCACCCCGTAGATGATCAGGAAGCCGCCGACATGGAACAGCAGCATGGCGACCGTGTAGGTCAGCCAGTGCTGCTCGCGCTTCTCGTCGACGCCGGAGAACCAGTAGATGCCGGCCTCGATGGGACGCAGCACCGGCGACAGAAACGTCCGTTCGCCGTTGAACACGCGCGTCATGTACCAGCCGAGCGGCTTGGTCAGCGCGACGATGATCGCGCAAAAAAGAATGATCTGGAGCCAACCGATCACAGTCATGGCATTAACCCTTCAGGCTTTGTGTCCGGCGCAAGAGCGGCAGGAGCAGCGCGAGCAGGCCCGCGACGAGCGCAGCGTCGGCCAGCAGCAATTCGACAAGCAGCAGCACGGGTCAGAACCGCTCGGGCCGCAGCAGCGCGTAGGTGAGATAGGCCAGCAGGCCGAACGAGACGGCACCGGCGAGCGCATAATCGAAGATCATGGTGTGCTCCGTCACAGCCGTTCACAGGCGTAGGTGTAACCGATCGCAAGGGCAAAGAAGACGAAACCCAGCGCCAGCATCAGAATGTCCATCATGGGAATTCTCCTCGTTGCGCCCTTGTTTCCGACGCAACCGCTTCTCAGACGTCCGGCGGGCGCGGGTGAGGAAACACAACGGATTTCCGCGGCACCAGCCGGAACTTTTGACCGTGCTGAAGTGCCAGCGCGGGCATAGGTTTTCGAGATGAGCGCTATGGCGACGTTATAGGAATCTCATAAAGGCGCAGAAACTCCGGGACGACGGCGGAGGGTGCGTCACGCATTGCGTCCCCGCCCCCCGCACTTATGAAATCCCTATATCTCTCGCCCGATCCCCATCTCGTTTTCAAATGCCGCTTTGGCCATCTTGGAGACGCCGGCCGACTGACCGACGCCAACTCCGGGAGGCCTGACATGACCGCCGCTCTCCGACGCCTCGACCCACCCTCTCTCAGCCGGCGGCTTCGCGCGGCACCGGCAATGACACGGCCGCTGATGCACGACGTCATCGATCACGCCTGCCGGCGCATCCCCTCGCTCGGCGAGAGCGAACGCACCACGCGCATCATGCGCCTGATCGACGTTGAAGCCTGGGCCGACGCTGCGCTGGCGCTGATCGAGCTCGAGCTGCCGCTATGGCAGGTCCGCCGCATCGCCTATGACGAGGGCGAGTGGCACTGCGCGCTCTCGCGCGAGCGCGAGCTGCCGGACTGGCTGGACGCTGCGGTCGAGGCACGCCACGCCGATCTCGCGCTGGCCTTGCTGTCGGCGTTCGTCGAGGTCCGGGCATTGGCCGTGGACGTGTCGCGGCCGAGCGTTCCCTCCGTTCGCCCTGCGCCGGATCCGCTTTACGAGCCGATCGGCTGCGAGAATTTCGGCTAGAGCAGCCTGACGGGTTCACACCTTGTCACAAGCTCCGGACATGCCGCACATGCCGAGCCCGGCGCGCGTGATTGCACGCTTCGCCGTCCGCATCGCGCTGCTCGCCGCCTTTGCCGCATTCGGCAGCGTCGGTTTTGGCCGAAGCCTTGCCGTTCTGCTCTGGATGTCGATCATCCTCTGCGCGCTCGCCGGCCTCGTCAGGCGCGAGGCGCTGTTCGGCCCTGCGCTCAATCATTGGGACGAGGCTGCCGCCTTCGGCGCGCTGTTCGCGCTGGTCCACATTGCCAATGATGTAGCCTGAGCGGTCGGCTTTATGACCTTCCTATGAGATCGCCGCGCACCCGCCCTCGAAATCATATTCGCGAGACAGGATATTGAGCGCGCAGGCAGGCACAAACATCCCGCGCCGGCGTCGTTCAGAAGGAATACATCCGTGAAATTCGTCGAACCTCCCTCGTGCAGCTCCACCTCAACCATCGTCCTCATCGGCCGCAACCGTCGGGGACAATGGGTGGCGCAGGAGCAGAACGGCCTCTATGGCGGCCTGTTCGTCAGCCGTGCCCAGGCCGTCAAGTATGCGCTGTTCGAGAACGGACAGCACCCTGAGACCATCGTCGAGCTGCCGCGCGAGATCGAGCTCGACATGGGCAAGAGCCCCAGCGCCAACATCTCGCAACGCGCCGCCTAAGCCGGCGCCATCAGGCGAAGCACCATGTTCATTCCTCCCTCTGCCTGGTTCACCGGCTTCATTCCGGACCTGCCGACGCCGTTCGATGCGGCGGACGCAATCGATCTCAAGGCGTTGGCCGCGCTCTGCGAGCGCCAGGTCGCGGCTGGCGTCCCTGCGATCGTGGTCTGCGAGACCGCCGGTGAGGCGCCGACGCTCTCCCCGGCCGAGCAGGAGCTGGTCATTCGCGCCGCGGTGGACGTCGCCCGCGGCCGGGTGCGGATCATCGCCGGCGCGATGTCGAACGCGACCAGTCAGGCCATCGCGCTCGCGCGGCGCGCGGAGGCCGCCGGCGCCGATGCCGTGATGGCGGTGGTGCCGGCCTACAACAAGCCGATGCAGGAGGGCATGCTCGCGCATTTCCGGGCCATCGCCGGTGCGACCGGCTTGCCCGTGATCCTGCACGATATTCCCTCCCGCACGCTGCGCCCGCTTGCCGATGAGACGCTGGTGCGTCTCGTCGAATCCCGCCAATTCGTCGGCCTGCGCGACGGAAGCTGCGACATCACCCGTCCGATGCGCCTCGCCCGGCTGCTCCCGGCCGGCTTTCGCCTGCTTTCCGGCGACGACGTCACCGCCTTCGGCTACATCGCGAGCGGCGGCGACGGCGCGATCTCCGAGGTCGCCAACATCGCGCCGGATCTCTGCCGCATGATCTTCTCGCAGGTCAGGCAGGGACGCCTGCAATCGGCACGTTACCTGCACAGGCGCCTCATTCCGCTCATCACCTGTCTCTCCAAGGACAGCCCGGCCGCGCTCAAGGGCGCTCTCGGCGTGCTGGGTCTGATGTCACCGGCGACAAGGCTGCCGATCGTGCCGCTGGGCGTCGCCGCACAGGCGGAGGTCGCAAGAGCCTTCGCTGCGATCGCCGACGAGGAGCTGATCGACAGCGTCGGAGCGTAGGCCCCGGGCACTTATGACATTCCTATGCGGCGGCCTCGGCGATCATCTCGAAATCCTACCCAGCGATGGCCATCATGGAAGACAGATTGGAGTGGCCGTCTCGCCGCACCACAGACAAGGACTTCCATGATGTCGATGCTGACACATAGCCTTGATCGGCCCTTTGATGGAACCGAACGGCTGCGGATCGCGAAGGAGCGCAAGGCCCAGCTCAAGCGCTTCGCCCTGCGCGCACTGACCGTGCTTTCGATGGGCAGCGTGCTCACTGCGCTCATCGCGCTGAGGACGGCAATCTATGTCTGGCATCTCCACGCCTGACCAGCGGAGCGGACATCATGACTTTGCAGATGTGTGAGGAGGCCGCCATGGCCGCGATCGCCCTTCAAGCCCTCCATCGCCGACCGACATCGGCGGCCGGAAGCTATCCTTCCACGGCGCTCAGGCCGCTCGATCCGGACGTCATCAGCGCCTCGATTCCAGCCTTCTTCATCGGTCGCAACAAGGCCGGGCTCTGGGTCGCGCGCGAGGCATGCGGACGCGTCGGCGGCGTGTTCCTGTTCAAGAGCTCGGCGGTGGATTTCGCCAACCGTCAGAGCGCGCCGGCGCGGTGCGCGCTGGTGTTTCCTGCCGAGACCTTCGAGCTCGACATCGAGAACCGCGGCAATCCCCTGATCGTGCTGGTGGAAGGAGCCAAGCGGCTTCTTTCGCGCGTCGTAGCGAGGCGGCGGACATGATCGAGCTCAAGATCGCGATCCTGGTTGCGTTGATGGGGGCATTGCTGCTCGGCATGCGCATCGGCGCTGCGCCCGCCCCGGACAAATAGCGTGCAACTCCTCAAGGGAAATCTCGAGCACGCGGTCACCACGACGATCCTGACCATGACGCTGAGCCTGGTCTGGGGCGCGATCCTGACGATCGTGATCACGCTCGTCGCGCGGGGACTCGGCGTCTAGCCCTCACCTCTCCGCTTCCGCCTCGATCAGGCGCGCCAGTTCCGCCGCCGTGACCTCGATCGGCCGCCGCTGAGCGTGAATTGACCATGGCTGCCTGCGAGGCAAGCAGCCGTGCCCGCAAGGAGGTCGCGATGCCGGCTTGAGGCCAGGTATCCCGCGGAAAATACCCGGCCGATCTGGCGCAATTTCACGGAACCGTGTAGATCGGTTTCATGAGCACAAGCAGCGTCAATGTCGTCGCCCACCCTCTGGTCCAGCACAAGCTCTCCCTGATGCGGGAGAAGGACCGCTCGACCAAGAGCTTTCGCGAGATTCTGAACGAGATCGGGATGCTGCTCGGCTACGAGGTAACGCGCGACCTGCCGCTGGAGCTGGTCGAGATCGAGACGCCGATCGCATCGATGCAGGCGCCGAAGATCGCCGGCAAGAAGCTCACGCTGGCGCCGATCCTGCGCGCCGGCGTCGGCTTCCTCGACGGCATGCTGGCGCTGATGCCCTCGGCGCGCATCGCCCATATCGGGCTCTACCGCGACCCCGAAACATTGCAGGCCGTGGAATATTACTTCAAGGCGCCGCAGGACCTGTCCGACCGCACCGTGATCCTGATGGACCCGATGCTGGCGACCGGCAACTCGGCCTGCGCCGGCGCGTCCCTGCTCAAGAACCGTGGCGCCCGCGACATCCGCTTCGTCTGCCTCCTGGCCGCGCCCGAGGGCATCGCGCAGTTCCAGAGCGAACATCCCGACGTGCCGATCTGGACCGCTGCGATCGACGAGCGGCTCAACGACCACGGCTATATCGTGCCGGGCCTGGGCGATGCCGGCGACCGGATGTTCGGCACCAAGTAGACAGTTTTGCGCGATCGGGTTACTCCGGGGCGCATGAGCCCCAACGAATTTTCGCTGCAATCGCTGACCCGGATCGAGACCTTCGCCGATCCCGCCTTCGTGTTCGACGGCACGCCGGTCTCGCGCGCGGAATTCTCGGAGAAGATCGAGCAGACCGCCGCCTGGCTTGCGGCCCAAGGTGTAAGCAAGGGCGACGTCGTCGCGGTCTGGCTGGTCAACCGGATCGAATGGGTCGCGCTGCTGTTTGCCGCCGCCCGCCTCGGCGCGATCGTCGCCGCCGTCAATACGCGCTACCGTAGCGCGGAGGTCGCCCATCTGCTCCGCTTGTCCGGTGCAAAGCTGATGGTGGTCGAGGCCGCGTTCCGCTCGATCGACTTTGCCGCCATCCTCGCCGATATCGCCAAGGATGAGGTGCCCGCGCTGCGACAGCTTGCGGTGGTCGACGCGGATGCGATCCCGGCGCACTGGCCCTGTGTGCGGTTCGATGCGTTCGACAAGTCCTATCCGCCGGCCTCGCCCGCCCAGGATGACGTCGACCTGCCCGTGCTGCTCTACACCACGTCAGGCACGACCAGGGGGCCAAAGCTGGTCGCGCATTCGCAGCGAACGCTGGCCGCGCACGCCGCCTCCATCGCCGCGGCGCTCAAGCTCTCGCCGCAACGTCATGCGCTGCTGGCCATGCTGCCGTTCTGCGGCACTTTCGGCATGACGAGCCTGCTCGGCTTCATCGCGGCGGGCGCGACCATTCACGTGCTCGACGCCTTCGAAGCCGCGCCGGCGCTGAAGATCCTCGGCGAGCACGAGATCACGCACGCCTTCGGCTCCGACGAGATGTTTCGCCGCATCCTCGCCCTCACCGACCTGGCCCATCCGTTCCCCCGTGCCGAGGTGTTCGGCTTCGCCGCGTTCCAGCCCGGCTGGCGCGAGCTTGCCGCGGAGGCCGAGGCGCGCGGCATGCCGCTCTACGGCCTCTACGGTTCGAGCGAGGTGCAGGCCCTGTTCTCGATCGGCCGCGCAAGCGACGCCTTCACCGACCGGATCGAGGGCGGCGGCCGGCCGATGTCGCCGGAAGCCAAGGTCCGCGTGCGCGACACCGAGACCGGCGAACTCGCGGTCCCCGGCGTCTCCGGCGAGATCGAGATCAGTGCACCGTCACGCTTCCTCGGCTACTTCAACAATCCCGACGCGACGCGCGATGCGATCACCGCGGACGGCTTCTTCCGTACCGGCGATATCGGCCGGCTGCGCGGCGACGGCTCCTTCGTCTACGAGACCCGCGCGGGCGACGCCATGCGGCTCGGTGGCTTCCTTGTCGCGCCCGGCGAGATCGAGGACGAGCTCAAGGCCTGCACAGGTGTTGCCGATGCCCAGGTCGTCGCGGTCGATCTGAAGGGAAACGCCCGCTGCGTCGCCTTCGTGATCCCGGCCCAAGAACCCCACCATGAGCCGCCGCAGCAGGACGCGCTGATCGCGCGCCTGCGCGAGCGGCTTGCCGGCTACAAGGTTCCGGCGCGGATCTATGTCGTGGAGGCCTTCCCCGTCACCGACAGCGCCAACGGCGTCAAGATCCAGCGCGCAAGACTCCGCGCCATGGCGATGGACCGGATCGCTGCCGAACAGGCTCCGCTTCGTTAAGATAGCTCCCGAGATTCATGCTGAGGAATCCAGGACATCGCCGAATAGGACGCGGTGAGCTGCGCCTGGTAGGTCGAGAGCTGCGCGGTGACGTCGACGCCAGGGATGTCATCCGACAGCGTCGCGGCAAATGGCCCTCGCTTCAGCCTAATACGACTTCGCCAGCCCCAGCACCTTTTCCGCGATGAAGCTGAGCGCAAGCTGCGGGCTGACCGGCGCGATGCGCGGGATCAGGACTTCACGCAGATAACGCTCGACGTGGAATTCCTTGGCGTAGCCGAAACCGCCATGGGTCATCACCGCCTGCTCGCAGGCCGAGAAGCCGGCCTCGCCCGCCAGATACTTTGCAGCATTGGCCGCAGCGCCGCAGGGCATGCCCTTGTCGTATTGCCAGGCTGCCGACATCACCATCAACCAGGCCGCCTCGAGCTCGACCCAGTTCACGGCGAGCGGATGCTGGATGCCTTGATTTTTGCCGATCGGGCGGTTGAAGACGACACGGGTCTTGGCGTATTCGGTCGCGCGCGCCAGCGCGAGCTTGCCGAGGCCGACGGCTTCCGCAGCGATCAGGATGCGCTCGGGGTTCATGCCCTCGAGGATGTACTGGAAGCCCTTGCCCTCTTCGCCGATGCGGTCCTCCATCGGGATCTCGAAATCCTCGAAGAACAGCTCGTTGGAATCGACGACCTTGCGGCCCATCTTCTCGATCTCGTGGACCTTGATCTTCTTGCGGTCGAAATCGGTGTAGAACAGGCTCAGCCCATGCGTCGGCGAGCGCACCTCCTCGAGCGGCGTGGTGCGCGCCAGCAGCAATATCTTGTGCGCGACCTGCGCGGTCGAAATCCACACCTTCTGGCCGTTGACGATGTAGCGATCATTCTTGGCGACCGCGCGGGTCTTGAGCTGGGTGGTGTTGAGGCCGGTATTGGGCTCGGTGACGGCGAAGCAGGCCTTCTCGCGGCCCTCCACCATCGGCGGCAGCATGCGCTTGCGCTGCGCCTCGGTGCCAAACACAACGACGGGATTGAGCCCGAACACGTTGATGTGCACCGCGGAGGCGCCGGACATGCCGGCGCCGGATTCGGCGATGGTGCGCATCATGATCGCAGCTTCCGTGATGCCGAGCCCCGAGCCGCCATAGGCCTCCGGCACACAGATGCCGAGCCAGCCGGCGTCGGCCAGCGCCTTGTGGAAGTCGTGCGGGAAGCCGCCGTCGTGGTCCTTTTTCAGCCAGTAGGCATCGGGAAAGTCCTCACAGATCTTGGCGATGGCGTCGCGGATGGCTTCCTGCTGATCGGTGAGCGCGAAATCCATGTCGTTGATCTCCTTAGCTGGCGGCGCAGCTTTGGCAGCTGGATCCTCGCACCCATTTCCTGCTTGAGCTAAACGTACATATATGTGAATTTATCTGTCAAGGTTATGAATAATGTACGGGAACGACGAGATCGCCGCCGCATGGCGATGATGCACAAGAGGCCGGTCTGATGCGTTCGATGCTGTTCGTGCCGGGGGATTCCCCGCGCAAATTCGAGAAGGCGAGCGAAGGCAAGGCCGACGCGCTGATCATCGATCTCGAGGATTCCGTCGTCACCGAGAAGAAGGCGGAGGCGCGCGGGTTGACGCTCGCGATGCTGAAGGCGCGCAGCAAGCCGCATCAGCTCTATGTCCGCGTCAACGCGCTCGACACAGGCATGACGCTCGCCGATCTCGCCGCGGTGATGCCGGGCAGGCCCGACGGCATCGTGCTGCCGAAATCGCAAGGCGGCGACGACGTGCGGCAGGTCGCGACCTGGCTCGAAGCATTGGAAGCTGCGGCCGGCATCACGGTCGGCGCAACCCGCATCGTCTGCGTCGCGACGGAGACCGCCGGCTCGATCTTCGGGCTGGGCAGCTACAAGGGCTGCTCCCCTCGCCTCGCCGGCCTGATGTGGGGCGCGGAGGATCTTTCCGCCTCTTTGGGTGCCACAGAGAAGTCCTCGGGCGGCGTGTTCCACAGTCCCTATCGCCTCGCGCGCGATCTCTGCCTGATGGCAGCCGCCGCGGCCGAGGTCGCGCCGATCGACACCGTCTACACCGACATCGACAATTTGGCCGGCCTCGAGCAGGAAACGCGTGCGGCACGGCGCGACGGGTTTTCGGCGAAGGCGCTGATTCACCCCAAGCATGTCGATGTCGTCAACGCGGCGTTCGAGCCGACGGAAGCCGAGCGTATCTGGGCGGAGAAGGTGATCGCGGCGTTCGCGAGCAATCCCGATTCCGGCACGCTGCGCCTCGACGGCCAGATGATCGACAAGCCGCATCTTCGCGCGGCGAAGAAGATCCTCGGCCAGCCGTAGATCAAGGGCAACGCGTCGCGACAGACGGGACCGGGTCATGATCGTTCGCCAAGCCGCAAACGTCCTGGAGATCATGGAATTCTTCGCGCAAGTGAGGAAGCCGGCGACGCTTGCGGAGATCGCCGATCATTTCGGCTGGCCGCGCTCGTCGACCTTCAACCTGCTCGCGACGCTGTCGGAGAAGGGCTATCTCTATGAGCCGCGGCCGCGCGCCGGCTTCTATCCGACCCCGCGCTGGCTGGCGATGGCGCGGATGATCTCGGAGGTCGAGCCGCTGCCGCCATGGACGCATACGCTGATTGCCGATCTCTCGGCCGAGACCGGCGAGACTGCGTCGATCGTGGCGCCTGCGGGCGTGATGGCCGTGTTCATCGACGTCGTCGAGTCCCAGGCCGCGATCCGCTATTTCGCCACCATCGGCCACCGCGTGCCGATCCACGCGACCGCGAGCGGCCGCGCGCTGCTGCTGCAATATTCGCAGGAGGAGCGCGACTCCGTCTATCGCAAGATCGAGTTCAAGCAGTACGGCCCGTCGACGCCGATCAGCGTCGAGGCGGTGGAAGCCGAGCTGCGCATCTCGATCGAGCGCGGCTATTGCCAGAGCTTCGGCGACTACAGCCGCGACCTCGCGGGCGCTGCGATCCCACTGCCGATCGGCGACCGCAGGCTCTCCGTCGTCGTCGCCGGGCCCGAATTCCGCATCGGCCCGAAAGTCGCCGACGTGGCCGCGCTGATCGCACGGATGGTCGATCGGCTGCGGCCGAAGACCACCGCGGCCTGAAGCCGAAGCTTCATTCGAATCCCTGAATGGGCGGCGCCGAAGTCTGCGCCGGCACAGCCGGAGCCGCTTCAACAGGCTGCGCCGCAGGCGCGGCCTGAGCCGGCGGATTGCCGGCAGCTCGCATTTGGCCGTTGGCATTCATCGCCTCACGCGCGCGCGGCGGAGCGCCGGTGGCGGCTGCGCGATACGCCTCGCGGCGCGGCGGCTGCCGATGCCTCGCCGAGCGTGAATCTCTCACGCCCCAGGACCGGGCGATTGCAGGTCCGGCGGTATAACCGATCGCCGCGCCTGCGACGGCACCGATTGGCCCCAGCACGACCGCCCCCGAGACCGCTCCCAGCGCCGCAGCACCGGCGCGCTCTTGCGCGGCGGCGCTTGCAGGCACGCCAGCCAGCAGAACGACGGCAGTGATCAAAGCTTTGTTCATCGGAGCGCCTCCCTCATGGGAGAGATCACTCTTACTGAAATATGGCTGCAGGACGTTAGTTCGTTGCCAAACACGGGGCAATCGCCGATGGAACTCCGGCAATTCAAAGGCCTCGCCTTCAAACCGCGGTTCCAGCAGAGGTCGCGCGGCGCAACTACGGCGCGATCTTGTCGCTGGTAAAACCGCTACCGTCGAGCGCGTGATGCGCATTGCATCTGACGATGCAATCCGGCCTCTCCCCGCGAGCGGGGAGAGGCCAAGACAATCAGACGATCTTGATCGACATGTCCGGCAATCCTTCGAGCTTGCACAGCAGCACGTCGCCCTTCACCACCGGGCCGACATTCTCCGGCGTGCCGGAATAGATGATGTCGCCGGCCTTCAACTCGAACGCTTCCGAGAGCTTTGCGATCTGCTCGGCGACGCTCCAGATCATCTTGCTGAGATCCGAGCTCTGCTTCACGGTGCCGTTGATTGCGAGCGAGATCGCGCCCTTCTCGAAATGGCCGGTCTTGCTCACGGGGTGGATCGGGCCGATGACTGCGGCGTGGTCAAAACTCTTGCCGATCTCCCAGGGCTTCTTCTCCGCGGCCATGCCGTTCTGGAGATCGCGCCGGGTCATGTCGAGGCCGAGCGCGTAGCCGTAAACGTGGTCGAGCGCCTTCTCGGCCGGGATATTGGTGCCGCCGGATTTCAGCGCGGCAACCAGCTCGACCTCATGATGATAATTCTTGGTCAGCGACGGATAGGAATGGTCGGCGACCTCACCGACCGCGACGTTCTGGATCGCGTCCGTCGGCTTCTGGAAGAAGAACGGCGGCTCGCGGTTCGGATCCGAGCCGCGCTCGATCGCATGCGCCGCATAGTTGCGCCCGATGCAATAGATGCGGCGAACCTGGAATACTTGGGTCTCGCCGACGATCGGGATCGCGACCATCGGCACCGGGAAGATCGGCTTCGGTCCGGCCTGCGCTGCGGCCGGCGCGACCTCCGCGATGGAGGCGGCTGCCGCCGCAGCAGTTGCGAGCACCTCGCGCCGCGTTGGTGAGGTCTTCTCCATGTTATTTGCTCCCTTTCGACTTCCTTGGGCAGCTTCGAGTGCGCCGATCCCGCTGGTAATCGATATTCCGTATGCCAGCAACGCTGGACGGACACGACGCGGCAGCCTCTTATGTCGGGACCAGGCGGCCGTGCGGCGTTGATCCGCAGCCCGCTCACGGCTCCCTAGCATGGAACTTGCATAAATCCTGGGCGACATGGATGCCGCATGAACCTCATCAGTCTCGATATCCGCATGCTCCGGTCGCTGATCTCCGTGGTCGAGACCGGCAGCATCACCGAGACCGCACGACGGCTGGGCCGCACCCAACCGGCAATCACCCTGCAATTGCAGCGGCTGGAGGAATTGACCGGCAAGCAGCTGTTCGAGCATGCCGGCCGCAGGCTGACGCTGACCGACGACGGCACCACGGTTCTCACCTACGCCAAATCCATCCTGCGGTTGCATGACGAGTTGATTTCGCAGCTGGCGTCGCAGGAGATCGAAGGCCAGGTGGTGCTCGGCACGCCCGACCTTTATGCGGCGTTCATGCTGCCCTCGATCCTCAGCGTGTTCCGAAAGTCCTTCCCGCGTGTGCAGGTCGAGCTCAATTGTGCGCTGTCAACGCCGCTGGTCGGCCTCGTCAAGCGCGGCGATGTCGACATTGCGCTGGTCACCCGCATGAACGATTTCACCGGCGGCCAGGTGGTGCGGCGCGAGCAGCTGGTCTGGATGACCGGCGAGCAATCCGCCGCGCACCAGGAACGTCCGATCCCGCTTGCTCTCTTGCCGCCCGGCAACATCTATCGCGACTACGCCATCGACACGCTGGAGCGTGCGAATTTGCGCTGGCGCATCGCCTGTGTCAGCGAAAGCGTCGGCGGCCTGCAAGCCGCAGCCTTTGCCGGCATGGCCGTCACCGTGCTCGGCCGCAGCGCGCTGGTGCCGGCAATGCGCGAGATCGGCCCCAACGAGGGCCTGCCGCCGCTGCCGAAGATCGAGCTGCTGCTCTACAAGTCGAGCGGCGCCACCTCGAAGGCGGCGACCGCCTTGCACGACTATCTCGCGCACTATCTGCGCCTCGACGAAGAGCTCAGCGGCCGCGGTGCGCCGATTGAGCTTTCCTGAAGTGTATCGCAGAGGTAGTCAAAAATGCCCCGAAGCCGACCTCGACCGCATCCAATCCATCATGCGGCAGGACGGACATTGCTCACCGCCTGCGTTGATCTCCGTTTTTGACCCATTTCATGAGTTGGCCCTAGTCCAGCAGCGGCTCGATATGCTTTGATGCGTCGGGCGGGACCCGAGACGCAAAGGTGGCCCGATGTTCATAGTCATTCGAAAGTACACCAGGCTTCGTTCGGTCGCGGATGCTGCCCGCCGCGCCAAAAGCGGCGTCGGTCAGATCCTGAGGGATTCGCGCGGCTTCAAATCTTATTATGTGCTGGATGGGGGCGGGGGCGTTGGTGTCGCCGTGATGGTTTTCGAGGACCGCGAAAGCGCCAATGCGGCAAACGGTAAGGTGATGGAGTTCGTTCAAGCAAGCTTGCACGACCTTGATCTTGGGGATCCTGAAATCATCGCCGGAGAAGTCTTGGTGAATATAGACTCTGCTGCGTAGATGCTCGCATGGCTCCTCACGCCTTGACGTGCACCAGGCTCTGCTCGCTCAGCGCCAGCTGTGGCCAGAACTTTGCCCAGGGCTGCGCCTGCTCGAACGCCGCCGCGATCTTGAAGATCGTGGGCTCGTCGAGCCACGGCGCCACGATCTGAAGGCCGATCGGCAGCCCGTCGCGGTCGAAGCCGCAGGGCAGCGTCGCCGCCGGAAGGCCGGCGAGATTGATCGGCCAGGTGAAGGGCGACCAGCCGAGATGCGGATCGACCTTGCTGCCGTCGATCGTGCCGACACCGATCCGGCCGGCCTCGAACGCGGTCACAGCGACCGTCGGCGTCACCAGCGCATCGATGCGCTCGAACAGCTTTACGAAAGCACCACGCGCCTGGCCACGACGGTAGCCAGCCTCGATATAGTCCGTGCCGCTGTAATGCCGGCCGGCGCTGACAACGTCGCGATAGTCGGCTTCGGAGCTGGCGAGATCGGCCGTGGTCTTGGTCGCAACTGCCGCCGCCTGCTCGGTAAACGCGATCGGCTTCAGCGTGTGTTCCAGAATGCCGGGATCGAGGCCCGGACCATCCATGGTGACCTGCGCGCCGCAGGAATCGAGAATGGCGATCGCCTTGTTGAACGCCGCGCGCACGTCGGGGCTGACCGCGGCATAGCCGAGATCGACACTGGCGCCGATGCGAATGCCGTTCAACGGCGCGGCGTTGGTATCGAAGCGCCGCGGCGACACCGGCAGGCTCGCGGGGTCGCGCAGATCGTAAGCAGCGATGATCTCCAGCGTCAGCGCAGCATCCGCAACCGTGCGCGTGATCGGCCCGGTATGGGCGAGCGAGGCCCAGGACGGCGGCGAGAAGCCGGGCGAACGCGGCACCAGGCCGAAGGTCGGCTTCAGACCGAACACGCCGCAGAACGACGACGGCACGCGGATCGAACCGACGCCGTCAGTACCGATCGCGATCGGCCCGCAACCGGCGGCCACGCCCGCCGCCGCACCGCCACTCGATCCGCCGCTGGTGCGATCGAGGCGCCAGGGATTGCGCGTCGTACCAGTGACCGGACTGTCGGCCGTCAGCTTATAACCGGACTCGCAGGTCGTGGTCTTGCAGGTGATGATCGCGCCGGATGCCTTCAGCGCCGAGACCACGGCGGCATCGACCTCGGGCACGAAGGTCCTGTTCATCGGCGAGCCGGCATAGGCCGGCACGCCTGCGACGAAGACGAGATCCTTGATCGTGACCGGCACGCCGGCGAGCGCCCCCTTGGCCTCGCCCGCACGCATCTCCCTGGTGAGACGGTCGGCGTCCGCCCTCGCCTGCTCATACATCGGCGTCACCACCGCGTTGCAGGCTTCGCTCGTCGCTTGAAGCGCGGCGATGGTGTCATCGACAACATCGCGCGGGGTGAACGCCTTGCACCGGTAGCCGGCCATGATCTCGGTTGCAGAAAGCGCGCCGAGGCCAGTCGGCGCCGACGGGAAGGCCGTTCGGCCGGAACCATCAGTCATCATCAACCCTAAGAAGCTAGCTGAGCGCCGCGTCGACGGCGCGCTTGGCCATGACCGTGACGAGATGCGCCCGGTAATCGGCCTCGGCATGGATGTCGGAGGTGAGACCGTCGGTGTCGATCTTGATCGCCGCGATTGCCGATGGATCAAAATTCCCCGATAGCGCCGCCTCCATCGGCGGCACCCGAAACACGCCTGGCCCAGCGCCGGTGACGGCGACGCGGACACCATCGGCGAATTTCGCGACGAAGACGCCGACCAGCGCATAGCGCGACGCCGGTGCCTTGAATTTCGCGTAGCCCGCCCTCAGCGGCACCGGGAAGCGGATCGCTGTGATGATCTCGCCGGGTTCAAGCGCCGTCTCGAACAGACCAAGGAAGAATTTGTCTGCAGCAATCTCGCGCGTGCTGGTGACGATGATGGCACCGAGGCCAAGAACGCCGGCCGGATAGTCGGCCGCCGGATCGTTGTTCGCGACCGATCCGCCGATGGTGCCGCGGCTGCGCACGGCCGGATCGCCAATCATCGAAGCCAGCGCCGCGAGCCCCGGGATTTTCGTCTGCACGAGCTTCGAGGCAGCCACGACCGCATGCGGCGTCATCGCGCCGATGGTGATCGTGGCGCCGTCGTCGGTAATACCCTTGAGGCTTCCGAGCTTCGACAGATCGACCAGCGCGACCGGGCTGGCCAGCCTCTGCTTCAGCGTCGGGATCAGCGTCATGCCGCCGGCGACGAGCTTGCTGTCCTCGATCGAAGTCAACAGTTTTGCAGCCTCGGGGATCTGGTCGGGCTGATGATAGGCAAACGGCTTCATTGTTGTCCTCCCTATTCCGCGGCGACCGGCAGCGATGCGTTCTGAAGCAGGCGCCAGATCCGGTTCGGCGTCGCCGGCATGTCGACATGGGTGACGCCAAGATGCGACAGCGCATCGACCACCGCATTGATGACGGCAGCCGGCGAGCCGATGGTGCCGACCTCGCCGCAGCCCTTCACGCCCATCGGCGTATGCGTGCAGAGCGTAGAGTGGGTCGCGACCTTCATCATCGGCAGATGATCGGCGCGCGGCATGCAGTAGTCCATCAGCGAGCCCGACAGCAGCTGGCCCGAGCCTTCATCGTAGACCGCGTTCTCGAACAGCGCCTGGCCGACACCCTGCACGATGCCGCCGTGCAGCTGGCCTTCCACGATCATCGGGTTGATGACCGTGCCGACGTCGTCCACCGCCGTGTAGTTCACGAGAGTCACCGTGCCCGTCTCCGGATCGACCTCGACCTCGGCGATGTGGCAGCCGCCGGGATAGGTGAAGTTGACGGGATCGTAATAAGCCTGCTCCTCCAGCCCCGGCTCCAGCACTTCGAGCGGATAATTGTGCGGCACATAGGCCGCGCCCGCGATCTCCTCGAACGTCTTGGCGCGGTCCGTGCCTGCCACCGAGAACTTGCCGGCCTCGAACTGGATGTCCGCCTCGGCCGCCTCGAGCAAATGGGAAGCGATCTTCTTGCCCTTGGCGATCACCTTGTCGGTCGCCTTGGACAGCGCGGCGCCGCCGACCACCAGGGAGCGCGAGCCGTAAGTGCCCATGCCGAACTGGACGCGATCGGTGTCGCCGAACACGATGTCGACATTCTCGAAGGATACGCCGAGCTTGTCCGAGACGATCTGCGCGAACGTCGTCTCGTGGCCCTGGCCGTGATTGTGCGTGCCGATCATGACCGTCACCTGGCCGGTCGGATGCACGCGCACCGTGGCGCTCTCGTAGAGACCGCCGCGCGCACCAAGCCGTCCCGCGAAACGCGACGGCGCAAGGCCGCAGGCCTCGACATAGGTCGAGTAGCCGAGCCCGCGGAACTTGCCCTTGCGCGCCGATTCCGACTTGCGGATGCCAAAGTTCTTGACGTCGGCTGCGACCAGCGCACCGTCGAGGCAGCCCATCGGATCGCCGGAATCGTACTGCACCAGAACCGGCGTCTGATACGGATAGGCCTCCTTCGGGATCATGTTGCGGCGGCGAATCTCGACGCGATCGATCCCCATCTCGCTGGCGGCGACATCGACGATACGCTCCAGCACGAAGGTCGCCTCGGGCCGGCCTGCGCCGCGGTAGGCGTCAACAGGCACGGTGTTGGTGAAGACCACCTTCACGTTGCAGTAGATCGCGGGCGTGGTGTAGACGCCGCCGAGCAGGGGGCCGTAGAGATTGGTCGGGATGTTCGGCCCGAAGGTCGAGAGATAGCCGCCCATATTGGCCAGCGTGTTGACGCGAAAGGCGAGAAATTTTCCGGTTTCGTCCAGTGCGAGCTCGGCCTCGGTGACGTGATCGCGGCCGTGGCGGTCGGAGACGTAGCCCTCCGAGCGGCTCGCCACCCATTTGATCGGCCGCATCACGCGCTTGGCGGCCCAGGTGATCACGGCCTCCTCGCCGTAGTGGAACTGCTTGACGCCAAAGCCGCCGCCGACATCCGGCGCCACCACGCGCAGCTTGTGCTGCGGAATGTTCAGCACCAGCGCGCCCATCAGGAAGCGTACGACGTGCGGAAACTGGCTGGTGGTCCACAGCGTGAATCGATCGGTGCCCGGCTCGTATTCGGCGATCGCCGCCCGCGGCTCCATCGGATTACCGATCAGGCGGTTGTTGACGAGGCTGAGCTTTGCGACATGCGCAGCTTTCCGGAACGCGGTTTCGACCGCGGCCTTGTCACCAAGCTCCCAATCGCAGCAGATATTGTTCGGCACGCCGTCGAACAGTTGCGGCGCACCGGGCCGCACCGCTTCAAGCACGCCGACGACCGAAGGCAGCACCTCGTAATCGATCTTCAAAAGCTCCGCCGCCGCATTGGCCTGTTCCGGCGTCTCGGCTATGACGAAGGCGACCATGTCGCCGACGAAACGCACCTTGTCTTGCGCGAGCATCGGAAATGGCGGCTCTTTCATCGGAACGCCCTTGGCGTCCGTGATGCCCCAACCGCAGGGCAGCGAGCCAAGTCCATCGTCGGCGACGTTATCCCCGGTCAGGACCGCAATGACACCCGACGAGGCCAGTGCCGCACTCTTGTCGATGCCGCGCAGGATCGCATGCCCATGCGGCGAGCGCACGAAAACGCCCGCGGTCATGCCGGGTCGCTTGATGTCGGAGACGTAATTGCCACGTCCGGTCAGGAAGCGCTGGTCCTCCTTGCGCTTCGGTGAGGCGCCGATGCCGATCACATTGCCCATGGTCACTCTCCCTTGGCGGCGTTCATGGCGGCAGCGCCGGCCATAACCGAGACGACGATGTTCTGGTAGCCGGTGCAGCGGCAGATGTTGCCTTCGAGGCCGTGGCGGACGTCAGCCTCAGTCAGGTCCGGCTTCTCGGTCGCCAGTGCCACCGCGGTCATCAGCATGCCCGGCGTGCAGAAGCCGCATTGCAGGCCGTGATGCTCGCGAAACGCCTCCTGCATGGGATGCATCCGGTTCGAACCGGGGGCGCCTTGCAGACCCTCGATGGTGAGCAGCGTCGCGCCGTCAAGGGCTGGCGCCAGCAGCGTGCAGCTCTTCACGGGAAGTCCGTTGACGTGCACCACGCAGGCGCCACACTGACTGGTATCGCAGCCGATATGGGTGCCGGTGAGGTTGAGCTGCTCGCGCAGGAGTTCGGCGACGAGCGTTGCCGGTTCGACGTCCACGATGGTGGGCCGGCCGTTGAGTGTGAAGGATATCTGCACGGTCATACTCCTGCGCGACGGGTCTCTAGGCGAGTGGAAGGGCGCTGCCGGTGGCCCATGTGGCCATCACGACATCGCCGACGGTGAAGGGATCCGCGAAGAAGGTCTTTTCCGGCACATAGGCCACGAACTCATCGTCCGGCACGGTGTCGAGCATGACCTTGACGAAGTAGCCCTGGTATTCGATCGCGAGCACCCGGCTCGGCAGCGACGTGGTGCAGCCCGGCGGCAAGTCGCGGCCCGGCCGAACCAGCGCGACGTCGTCGCGGCGCACGGCGATATCGACCTTGTCACCAACTCTGAAAACGGATCGTGCCTGAAGCGGCACCTCGATGCCATCAGGCGCAGCCTGGGCCAGCGTGAAGCTCGCACCGTTGACCTTTTCGACCCGACCCGACAGCACGTTCTGTCCGCCCATGAATTCGGCGACATAGCGATCATGGGGGTGAGCGTAGACGTCGCGGGCGGCGCCTGCCTGCTTGATCTTGCCCTGCTCCATCACCACCACGAGATCGGCGAGCGCGATCGCCTCGAGCTGGGTATGGGTGACGTGGATGAAGGTGATGCCGAGCTCTTGCTGCATCCGCCTGAGCTCCTGGCGCATCTGCACGCGAAGCTGCTCGTCGAGCGCCGAGAGCGGCTCGTCGAGCAGCAACACCCGCGGCTCGGTGATCGCCGCGCGCGCCAGCGCCACACGCTGCTGCTGGCCGCCGGAGAGCTGCGCCGGAAGGCGGTCGGCGAACTGCGTCAGCCGCACCTTCTCGATCATGGCATCCGCCGCACGCAGCCGGTCGGCCTTGGACATGCCGCGCACACGCAGCGCAAATGCGATGTTCTCGCGTACCGTGAGGTGCGGGAACAGCGCGTAGGATTGGAACATCATCGCGGTACGCCGCTGCACCGGCGCGAGGCCGACGACATTCTGTCCACCGATCACGATCTCGCCCGCGGTCGGGTCGTCATGTCCGGCGATCATCCGCAAGATCGTGGTCTTGCCGCAACCGGAGGGACCGATGAAGCAGCAATAGGCGCCGTCGGCAATCCTAAGGTTGACGCCGTCGACCACGTAGGTCGCGCCATCAAAGCTCTTGCAGACACCCGCCAGTTCGATATCGCCGCGATCGCTCTTCATTCCAAGCTCAACCCTTTGCGCTGCTGCTGCGCTTCTTCTGGATCAACACGATGCTGCCGAGGCTTGCACCGATCACGACGAAGGAGACCACGGTCGTCACCGTGCCGAGCGCGTAAAGCGAGGGCGAAGTGACGTTCAGCGTCATGCTCCAGATTTCCAGCGGCAGCGTGTTCAACGAGCCCGCCGTCTGCAGGCTGCGCGCGAACTCGTCGTATGAGAGCGTGAAGCCGAACAGCGCGACCGCGACGAGGCCGGGCGCGAGCACCGGAATCATCACCAGCCGGACCGACTGCCAGCGGCTGGCCCCCAGGTCGTAGGCCGCCTCCTCCCAGACATGGTTGAAGCGCGACATCACCGCGAACATCACGAGCACGCCGAACGGCAGCGTCCAGGACAGCTGCGCGCCGAGCGCCGAGGTGTACCAGCTCGCGTTCAGCCCGAGCGCCTGGAACAGGAGCCCGGTGCCGAGGCCGAGCACGAGGCCGGGCGCAACCAGGCTGCCGATCATCATGTAGAAGACGATGGTGTCGCCGCGAAAGCGCTTGCGAAAGCCGAGGCCGGCCAGGAACGAGACCACCACCGTGATGATGGTGACGATGACCGCCAGCTTGATCGAGCGGTCGAACGAGCCTTTGACGTCGCCGGTGCGCACCTGGGTGAAGAGATCGACGAACCAGTGCAGCGAGTGGCCCTTCATCGGAAACACAAGCCCGCCCCGGATATCCTGGAACGACAGGACGTAGATGCAGAACATCGGACCGTAGAGCGCGATCACGTAAAGCGCGAACAGCGTCGCAAGAACATAGAACGTCCAGGGCCGCTGCCCGCGGCTCGGCGCAATCGCCCTGGTCGTCGCGGGCGCGGCCGTCTCGGGCATGTCGGCAAGAACAGCGCTCATTGCGTGATCTCCTGCCTGATGTCCACGGTGCGCAGGATCAGCGAGACGATCGCGACCAGCACCAGCGTCAGCAGCACGGCGCTTGCGGCCGCGGTCGGGTATTGCAGCACGCCGACGTCCTCGTAGAACGCGCTGACCACCGAGGCCGAGCCGCCGCCGGACATCACCTTGACCACGAAGAAGTCGCCCATCACGATCGACACCACGAAGATGGTACCGAGCGCGATGCCGCTCTTGGACATCGGCACCACGATCAGGCGCATGATGTCGAAGCGGCCGGCGCCGGCGTCGATCGCGGCCTCGATCAGCTTCTTGTCGATTCGCGCCATGGAATTGAAGATCGGCACGATCATGAAGATCGTGAGCTGGTGAACATAGGCGATGACCACCGCGAGGTCGGAGAACAGCAACACTTCCAGCGGCTGGCGGATCACGCCCATTGCCAGCAGCGCCTGGTTGATCAGGCCTTCCTTGCCGAGCAGTGGAATCCACGAAATCATCCGGATGATGTTCGAGGTCCAGAACGGCACCGTGCACAGCAGGAACAGGCCGATCGCCAGCAACGGGTTACGGACGTGGAACACCAGGAAGTAGGCGACGAAGAAGCCGATGATGAGCGTGAAGACCCAGGTCAGCACCGTGAACTTGATCGTCGCCAGATACAGTTTCAGCGTCAGTGCCGAATGCAGCACCTCGACATAGCTCGCGAGTGTGAAGCCCGGCGTCAGCCCGCCGAAGCCGTCGGTCGCGAAGAAGCTCGCGGCCAGCACGACCAGGATCGGCGCCACGAAGAACGGCACGAGCACCAGGACCAGCGGCGCGACATAGAGCCAGCCGGCGAGATTTGCGCGTGGCGGAGTTTGAGCGGGACTCGAACTTGGCTGCATATCGGCCTCGAAGTCGGTCTTCTCGCGCCGGCGCGGTTCGCGCGCCGGCGCTCTTGTTACGTCGGGGAAGCAGGTTTCAGGCCACCTTGAAGTCGTTCCAGCGCTTGTTCATGTAGGCGGCCTCGTCCATCAGCGTGTTCCAGCACGAGATGTTCTTGACGCGGTCGAGGAACGAGCCGCCGTCACGCTTGGTGCCGGCCTTCTCCATGGGCACGCCATAGGGATCGTTGACCACCTCAGGTGCGGGCTGGCCCTCGTACCAGAACGCCCATTCGGCAGGGGTGAGGAATTTCTTCGCGGTCGACGGCACCGGGCTGTAATAGCCGTAGCGCGCGACGAAGCCGCCCTGCCAGCCCGACAGATACCAATTGAGATATTCGTAGGCGGCATCGAGCTTCTTGCCGGAGAGATGCTTCATCAGGCCCATGCCGTTGCACCAGCCGCGATAGCCTTCCTTGCCGTTCTTGACGTTGACCGGCGCATAGACGCAGGGAATCTCCTTCACGCGGACCGCAGCGACCGCCGGCGACCACATCGACTGGATGACCACTTCGCCCGCCGCCATGAGCTGCACCGACTGGTCGAAGGTGGTCCAGGTCGCGCGGAACTGGCCCTGCTTCTTCAGCTCGATCAGCTTGTTGCAGGTGAAGTCGATCTCCTCCTTGGTCATGTTGCCCTTGTTGCCGTACTTGATGAGGCCCGCGCTCTCGAAGCAGAGCGCGGCGTCCATGATGCCGATCGCGGGCACGTCGAGGATCGCAGCCTTGCCCTTGAACTTCGGATCGATCAGGTCCTTCCACTCGGTGACTTCATGGCCAACGAGATCGGGGCGATAGCCGATGGAATCGGCGTTGTAGACCTGGGGCAGGAAGGTCGCCCATTCGGTGACGCCGTCATGCAGATCGGTCGAGTCGGGTTTGGAGATGTACATGGCCTCGTAGGGCGAGATGCCCTGGCGCGGGATCTTGTGGCCGTCGATCTCGCCCTTGGTGAAGATCGGCAGGATGTTGTCGAATTCCTTGATCTTCTTGACCTCGATGCCCTGGATCACGGCACGCTTGGCGGCGAGCTTGGCCTGCCAGCCCTCGAGATCGGCAATATCGACCGTATTAGGCTGGCTTATGAAGCGATTGATGGCAGCGGAGGTGTCGAGGTTCTGCATCGTCACCTTGAAGCCGAGATCCTTGGCGGCCTGGTCACCGATCGCCTTCACCACCGAGTAGGAGACGCCGACATGGCGCAGTTCGATGTCCTTGATCTCCTGCGCCCAGATCGTCGGGAAGCCGCGGATCGCGTCCGATCCTGCGGCGGCGCCGGCGACCACGGCCGCCCCCTTCAACAGCGTGCGGCGGCTCAGCTTTTTCTGCCGTACGTCCCTGGTCTCCGACGGATCGGCCGCAGATGTTCCCTTGTCCCTGTCAAGCATGGCAACCCTCGTTGGCTACAATGAACGCTCGCACCGGTCGCCATTGACCGGCTGCGGAATTGATCAGTTGCGCGTGAGGCTATGGGCGGGATTTTGCGAAGTAAAATTGGAAGTAAAAATTCGCGATATAAGGGGGGCTAATGGTTCGGGCGGCTGCATTTGCTTTTGGCAGCACGCATAAGAAGGCGTCAGGACGTGCATACAAGACGGCGAATTCAACGCGGCGGGCTTTGTCACGCAGCACGTGTGACAGGGCTTGCGCTGCTCGCTGCCGGAACATCGTGCGTGGCGCATGCCGGCGCGGTCTCGATCGCGCCGGCAGGGCTGCAAGCGATCGGCACCGTCGATCCCCGCTTTCAGTCCTACAATATCGAGATGGTGGAGGTGACCGGCGGACGGTTCTGGAAGCCCTATCCGCAAACGATGCGCGCGCCGGCCGACAAGGATCTCTACAGCTACAGACCTCCGATCGATCTCGGAAACACCCGTCTGCGCAAGCTCGCGGTGGCGTTGTCGCCGGCGTATCTGCGCGTGAGCGGCACCTGGGCCAATGCGACGTTCTTCGCCGACACCGAGAGTGCGCCGGCCGCGCCGCCATCGGGATTCAACGCGGTGCTTAGCCGCGCGCAGTGGCGCGGCGTCATCGACTTTGCGCGCGCGGTCGATGCGGAGATCGTCACCTCCTTTGCCATCAGCCCGGGCAGCCGCGATGCGGATGGCCTTTGGCGGCCGGATCAGGCGCAACGCCTGATCGACTATACGCGTTCGCTGAGCGGCCACATCGCCGCCGCCGAATTCATGAACGAGCCAACGCTCGCGGCGACGAACGGCGCGCCGCCTGGATACGATGCGAAGGCCTATGTCCGCGATGTCGGGATCTTTCACGCGTGGATGCTGCGCGCCGCGCCGGGGACGCTGATCGTCGGACCAGGCTCGGTCGGCGACACCGCTTCCGCCGACGCGTCCGGGCTCCGCACGCGCGATCTGCTCGCCGCCTCGGGCTCCGGTGTCGATCGCTTCTCCTATCATCACTACAACACGATCTCGCCGCGCTGCGGCGGCCGCGATGAGCCGTCAGGCGCGCTGTCCGAAGCGTGGCTCGCCCGCACCGATGCCGCGCTATCGACTTACAAATCGCTGCGCGACGAATTCGCGCCGGACAAGCCGATCTGGCTGACGGAAACCGCGGACGCTGCCTGCGGCGGCAATCGCTGGGACAAGACTTTCCTGGACACGTTCCGTTATCTCGACCAGCTCGGACGCCTGGCCAAGGCTGGCGTTCAAGTGGTGATGCACAACACGCTGGCCGCGAGCGATTACGGATTGCTGGACGAGAAGACGTTCCGCCCGCGGCCCAGTTATTGGGGCGCGCTGCTCTGGCATCGGTTGATGGGCACGACAGTGCTCGACGCGAACGCAGTCGCCGCGCCAGATCTCCATCTCTACGCGCATTGCCATCCGGGCATGCGGGGCGCCGTGTCCGTGCTTGCGATCAACGCGTCGCGGCAAGCACCATCCACCCTGATGCTGTCACACCCCGTCGAGAGTTACACGTTGCATGCGACGTGGCTGCAAGACGCGACCGTGCAGCTGAACGGCAAGACACTCGCGCTGAGCGCTGATGACGAACTGCCCCGACTTGAGCCGCGCGCAACACCTGCGGGAGCGATCCGGCTTGCGCCGGCGACCATCACCTTCCTGGTGTTTCCGACGGCCGCGAATCGTGCCTGTAGTTAGCTGCTCTCAGGATTTCAGCGCGTCGCGCGCCGTCTCCGGCGCCATCAGGGTCGCTATGATCGTGATGATCGACAGCGCGATGATGTAGACCGACACCGCCCAATACGAGCCGGCCCATGCGAGCAGCGCGGTTGCGATCAACGGCGAGAAGCCGCCGCTGAGCGCGGCCGCGACGTTGGCACCAAGCGATGCGCCGCTGTAGCGCACCTGGGTGCGGAACAGCTCCGGCATGAACGCGGCCTTCGGTCCGAACAGCAGCGCATGCGTCAGCGTCATCGTGACCACGAGCGCGAGCGTGATCAGCGCCGGGTCCCTGGTGTCGAGGAACCAGAACAGCGGAAACGCCAGCGCCACCGAGAACACGCCGCCGGCGAGATACAGCGCCTTGCGGCCGAAGATATCGGAGAGCCAGCCGGCGAGCGGCAGCGTCGCGAACTCGACGATCGCAGCGTAGACGACGGCATTCAGGATCACCTGCCGCGGCAGGCCGAGCTTTGTCGTGGCGTAGACCACGGTGAAGACGGTGAGGAGGTAGGCGAGCCCGACTTCCGAAACCGTGATGCCGACCGCCAGCAGGAAGCTGCGCCAGTCCCGGCGAAGCACTTCCCACACTGGCTGCGCCAGCACCTCCTTGCGCTCGACCACCTCCTTGAAGTGCGGCGTCTCCGCAAGCTTGAGCCGCACGATGAAGCCGACACCGACGAGCACAATGCTGATCCAGAACGGCACGCGCCAGCCCCAGCTCAAGAAATCCGCCTCGGGCAGTTGGGTCATCAGGGCGAAGATGCCGGTGGATGCAGCAACGCCGACAGGAAAGCCGATCTGCACCAGGCTGCCGTAGAAGCCGCGGCGATTGCCTGCATGTTCGATCACCATGACGACCGCGCCGCTCCATTCGCCGCCGAGCCCGATGCCCTGGACGAAGCGCAGGATGATGAGCAGGATCGGCGCCCACACACCGATCTGGCTGTAGGTCGGCAGGCAGCCGATCAGGAAGGTGCCGAGCCCCATCGCGATCATGGTCGCGACCAGCATTGTCTTGCGGCCGAGCCGGTCGCCATAATGCCCGATGATCGCGCCGCCGATCGGCCGCGCCACGAAGCCGACCGCATAGGTCGAGAACGCCGCGAGCGTGCCGACGAACGGATCGAAGCTCGGAAAGAACAGCTTGTTGAGCACCAGCGCCGCCGCCGTGCCGTAGATCAGGAAGTCGTACCACTCGATCGCGGTGCCGAGCGCGCTCGCCCACACCACATGCGCCGTCGTCGATCTCTCCGCCGCCGCGGAGACCCCCATTGCTGCCGTCATGCCGTGCCCCAAAGATTCCTGGGCGGCATCATGGCCAATCGCCACATACGGTGCAACCTACCCGCGTGTTTGTTTCCCCATTCTCAGCATCCGGTCATCGCGAGAGTGGCGCGCGATACCTCACCGCGGTCGTCCTGGCGAAAGCCAGGACCCATTACCCCGGTCAGTTTTGTCGAAGCGGATGTGGTCCAAGCGCCCGAAACAACGGCCTTTTGTGGTTATGGGTCCGGTGGATTCACACTCGAAGTGCAACAGTTGAGAGGAGAAGGCCTCTGCCGGGGTTCTGAAGTCAAGGCATTTGCGCGGGGTGTTGTTGTAGGTGGCAACGGACTGGCGGAAGCGCTTGGTTGGGAGCTTTTCGAGGTCGGTCTTTCGGGGGATGAAGCGGCGCAAGCGGCCGATGGCGTTCTCGATGCCGCCCTTTTGCCACGGCGCGTGGGGGTCGCAGAAGAAGGTCTTCATCAAGA